>CAXTTN010000174.1:0-6782 GCA_964247105.1 uncultured Pseudonocardia sp. | reverse complement strand
TCGCGCGATTTCGCGGTGGTGCTGGCGACCAACCGGCCGGCCGACCTGGACCCGCTCGGGCACGCCGTCGAGCCCTCCCACGCCAGGGCCCGGCCGCCGGGCGAGCCCGGGGAACCCGACGGACGCGTCTACGGCAACTTCCACGGCCAGGGCCACATCCTGCTCTCGGCGGCCGCGGGCGCCCCGCTGGGCGTCATGGCCGACACCGACACCGCGATCCGGGACCCGGTGTTCTTCCGCTGGCACCGCCACGTCGACGACCTCGCGTTCACCTGGCAGCAGCGGCAGCCCGCGCACGCGCTGGCCGCCGACGCGGCGCGGGTGGAGCTGCGCCGCGCCGCCACCCACGCGCCGGGGCGGCCGGCGGAGAGCCCGGACATCGTCCTGCTGCGCGACCTCCCGCCCAAGCAGTCCGACGCCGAGCTGACCGCGCACGTGACGGCGCTGGTCGGCGGCGACCACTTCGACGACGACCTCGCCGACACCGCGCCCGGCACGGCCGAGCTGCGCACCGAGATGCGGACCCGCTTCCTGGACATCGCCGAGGTGGCGAGCGCGCCGGTGGTGCCGATCCGGTACCTCGACCAGGAGGAGTTCGCCTACGCCGTGCGCCTGCGCAACACCGCGGGCGTCGACCACGAGGTGACCGTGCGGCTGTTCTTCGTCGCCGACGCGCTCTTCGACCAGCGCCGCATGTGGATCGAGCTGGACAAGTTCTCGCACACGGTGAGCGGCGAGCGGTCGGTGGCGGTGCGCCACGCCCGGATGTCCGCCGTGATCCGCAAGCCCGGCCTCAAGCCGCCCGGCCCGACCAGCCACTCCGACCCGGCCGCCGGCCCGCACGACGAGGTCACCTACTGCGACTGCGGGTGGCCCTACAACCTGCTGCTGCCGCGCGGCACCGGCGCGGGCATGCCGTTCTGGCTCGCGGCCGTCGTCACCGACGGGGAACGGGACCGCGTGCAGGACTCGGCGTGCGGTTCGATGAGCTTCTGCGGCGCCAAGGACCGCTACCCCGACGCCCGGCCGATGGGCTACCCCTTCGACCGGCCGTTCCCCGGTGACGACATCGCCGCCGCGCTGGACTCGCTGCCCAGCGTCGCGGCGCGGTCGTTCACGATCCGGTGGACCAACCCCGAGGGAGCCTGACGTGACCCAGCCCGACCGCGAGGAGCTCGCCGCCGCCCGCGACGGCGTCCGGCAGGCCCTCGGCGCCGCGTTCGCCGAGAAGGCGACCGACGAGTTCTGCCTGTCCCACCGCCGCCGGGCCGCTCGGTCCGGCGCCTTCTTCGGCCTGGAGGCGCTGGCGGCACCGGCCGCGGCGGGGCCGCCGGCGGCCACGATCGTCGAGTTCGGCGGGCCGCCCGGCGCCGCGGCGGCACCCGCCGACTGGTCGCAGGTCAACGCCGCGGCGCAGATGCTGCGCGCGGCGCTGCCGGGCGACGGCACGGTCCGTGCGTCGGGCGTGCTGCGCCAGGCGTACGTCGCGTCGGCGCGCAACGCCTGCTACAACCTCCTGACCCCCGTCTACGACGAGATCGAGCGGCTCTCGGGCGGCCCGCTGCAGCCCGGCCCCGAGGTCGTCGGCGCCGCCCAGATCCCGACGCTCGTCACGCAGATCTGCTGGCTCAACCGGTCGCTGCGGACGTGGGCGGGCGCGGAGTCGCTCGCCGACGTCGCCACCGACAGCCGGGTCACCGGCATCGACGTGCCGCGGCGCCTCATGCCCGACGCCACGCGGCGCCGCGCCGCGGCCGCGCGCGACCCCCAGCGGCCCGCGAACCAGGTGGCGATCGGGCTGCCGGCGTTCCTGCGCGACACCCCGGCGACGGGAAAGGGCGTCACCGTCGCCGTGATCGACACCGAGGCGGCGATCCCGCCGTCGCTGGCCGGGCGGGTCGTGCACCGGCGCAACTACACGCCGGAGGCGTGGGGCAACCCGAGCCCGCACGGCACCGCCGTCGCCGGGATCATCGGCGCGGCCGAGGGCGACCACGGCATCGCGCCGGACGTGATGATCTACAACTACAAGGTGCTGGCGACCAACCGGTTCCTCAACAGCGACGACTTCGGCGGCGCGCTCGCGATCCAGCAGGCGCTGGAGGACAACTGCGACATCGCGAACTGCTCGTGGGGCGCGGGCCCCGTCGGGCCCGTCCCGAGCCGGGAGGCGACCGCCGTGGACACGGCGTCCGGACTGGGCATGGTCACCGTCAAGAGCGCGGGCAACGCCGGCGACGGCCCCGCCACGATGACCACCCCGGCCGAGTCGCTGACGGCCGTCGTCGTCGGGGCCACCGACGTCGACGGTGCCGCCGTCCAGGCCTACAGCAGCCGCGGGCCGGCGGGTGCGCGGCCGGGCCCGGACGTCGTCGCCCCCGGCGGGACGCAGCTCGTGCAGATCGCGTGCGCGCTGGTCGGCGGCGGATTCGGCGATGCGGGGGCCGGCACGAGCTACGCGGCCCCGCACGTCTCGGGCGTGCTCGCGCTGCTGCTGGAGCGCTCGCCGGACATGCTGCCCGCCGAGCTGTCGGAGTGGGTGCGCAAGCACGCCCGACCGCTCGCCGGCTTCGGCACGGCGGATCAGGGGGAGGGCTTGCTCACGCTCGCCTGAGCGTCGGGATCGAGCCTGCGGGGCAGGTCGATGGCCGCCACGCGGTCGTCGGCGGCCAGCTGGGCGAGCGCGCCCGCGGGCACCGAGCCGCGCACCGTCCGGTTGATCCACGCCGCGTCGAGCACCTCACCACCGGCCGCGGCGATCGTGCCGCGGACGGCGTCGAGGTCGGCCTCGAACGCCGTGCGGGCCTCCGCGATGCGCTCCTGCCGGGAGCCGGAGCCGGCCGGGGTGGTCCCGGCCAGCTCGATCACCACCTCGACGGGCTCCGCCGCGTCGGCGGCGGCGATGCGCTCGGCCAGCTGCCTGCCCAGCCCGGTGGATCCGCCCACGGAGGTGCCTCCCGTCGTCGCGGTCCCACGCTACCGCGGGTCACCGCCCGGTGAACGTGCCGGACCGCAGGTCGTAGGCGAGCTCGCGGCGCCCGTCGCGGATGCCGTCCACGACGAGGCCGACCAGCTCGTCGACCTCCGCCCCGGCCTTCATCGGCGGTGCCTGGCCGGCGATCGCGCGCCCGGCCAGCCCGGTCTCGACGTGCGGCGGCCGGATGTCGAACACGGTGACGCCCTTGCGGCGCTGCTCGGCGCGCAGCGCGGTCAGCCAGGCCGAGAGCCCGGCCTTGCTCGCCGAGTAGGCGGCCATGCCGGGCGTCGGGACGTCGGCGAGGATCGCGCTGATCACCGCGACGGTGCCCGAGCCGTCCATCCGGTGCACCGCTCGGCGCACCATGGCCATCGGCGCCATCGTGTTGACGGTCAGCAGCTCCTCGGTGAGCACGTCGCCCGCGTCCTCGGCCGGCCCGAACGCGGCCACCCCGAACGCGACGACCAGCAGGTCCAGCCCGCCGAGCGCGTCGGCGGCCTCGTCGACGACGGCGGCACAGCGCTCCAGGTCCAGCGCCTCGAACGTGAGGACGGGGACCTCCCCCAGTGCGGCGTTCAGCCGGTCCTCGTCCCTCCCGGCCAGCACCAGCCGCGCGCCCGCGCCGTGCAGGGAGCGCGCGATGGCGCCACCGAGCACGCCGCTCGCCCCGGCCACCAGCGTGCGTGCCCCGTTCAGGTCCATGGCGATCACGGTAGGGCGGCACGGGCGTTCGCGCGCGCTCGGTAGTGTGACCCACCGTGAGCTTCACGTTGCTTCCCGCCGTCGACGTCGCCGACGGCCAGGCCGTGCGCCTGGTGCAGGGCGAGGCGGGCACCGAGACCGGTTACGGCGAGCCCCGCGAGGCCGCGTTGCAGTGGCAGCGCGACGGGGCCGAGTGGATCCATCTCGTCGACCTCGACGCCGCGTTCGGCCGCGGCTCCAACGCGGCGCTGCTGGCCGGGGTCGTCGGGGAGCTGGACGTCGCGGTGGAGCTGTCGGGTGGGATCCGCGACGACGCCTCGCTGGAGCGGGCCCTGTCCACCGGCTGCGCGCGCGTCAACCTCGGCACCGCCGCGCTGGAGGACCCCGCGTGGTGCGCCACGGCGATCGCGAAGTACGGCGACCGCATCGCCGTCGGGCTGGACGTGCGGATCGTCGACGGCGAGCACCGGCTCGCGGCGCGGGGCTGGACCACCGACGGCGGCGACCTCTGGGAGACCCTGGCCCGCCTCGACCGCGACGGCTGCGCGCGCTACGTCGTCACGGACGTGAGCAAGGACGGCACGCTGCGCGGGCCCAACGTCGAGCTGCTGCGCACGGTGGCCGCGGCCACCCCGGCGCCGGTGATCGCCTCCGGCGGCATCGCCGAGATCCAGGATCTCGTCACGCTGGCCGAGGCCGGCACGATCGAGGGCTCCATCGTCGGCAAGGCGCTGTACGCGGGCCGGTTCACCCTGCCCGAGGCGCTCGCCGCCGTCCGGGCCGTGGACGCGGCGCAGCGGGCGGCGGGCTAGCCGTGGCCGTCGCGGTCCGCGTCATCCCCTGCCTGGACGTCGACGCCGGCCGGGTGGTCAAGGGCGTCAACTTCGCCCACCTGCGCGACGCGGGCGACCCCGTCGAGATGGCTCGCATCTACGACGCCGAGGGCGCCGACGAGCTGACGTTCCTCGACGTCACCGCGTCCTCGGGCGAGCGGGCCACGATGCTCGACGTCGTGCGGCGCACCGCCGAGCAGGTGTTCATCCCGTTGACGGTCGGCGGCGGCATCCGGGTCACCGACGACATCGACACGCTGCTGCGCGCCGGCGCCGACAAGGTCAGCATCAACACCGCCGCGATCCTGCGCCCGACCCTGCTGCACGAGGCGAGCCGCCGTTTCGGGGCGCAGTGCATCGTGCTGTCGGTGGACGCGCGCACCGTCCCGGAGGGGGAGAAGCCGACGCCGTCCGGGTGGGAGGTCACCACCCACGGCGGCCGCCGCGGCACGGGCATCGATGCCGTCGAGTGGGCCTCGCGAGGCCAGGAGCTGGGCGTCGGCGAGATCCTGCTCAACTCCATGGACGCCGACGGCACCCGCGCGGGCTTCGACCTGCGGATGATCGAGGCCGTCCGCCGGGCCGTGGACGTGCCGGTGATCGCGAGCGGCGGCGCGGGCGCGGTGGAGCACTTCGTGCCCGCCGTCCGGGCCGGGGCCGATGCGGTGCTCGCCGCCACCGTGTTCCACTTCGGACACTTCCGGATCGGCGACGTCAAGGCGAGCCTGCGGGCGGCGGAGGTGGAGGTCAGGTGAGCCTGGATCCGGAGATCGCCGCCCGGCTCAAGCGCGACGCCGACGGGCTCGTCTGCGCGGTCGCCCAGCAGCGCGGCACGGGCGAGGTGCTGATGGTGGCGTGGATGGACGACGAGGCCCTGCACCGCACCCTGACCACCGGGCGGGCCACCTACTGGTCGCGCTCCCGCGGCGAGTACTGGGTGAAGGGCGACACCTCCGGCCACGTCCAGCACGTGCACGAGGTCCGCCTGGACTGCGACGGCGACGCGCTGCTGCTGACGGTCGACCAGACCGGCCCGGCCTGCCACACCGGCACCCGCACCTGCTTCGACGCCGACGTCCTCCTGCTCTGACACCCGCGAGTCGACCGATCCAGCACGCAGTGTTGGCCGATCCCGCACACCACCGCGCGAGTCGACCGATCCGACATGCTGAGTGTGCCGATCGTGCACGCGTGCTCGATCGGCACATTCACCGTGTCGAGGAGGTCGACTCGCCGGGTTGGGTGAGGGGGCCGGTCAGGTAGCGCTGCAGGGCCGGGGCCACGGCCGCGACCAGGGTGGCGTGGTCGGCGGACGCGAGGGGTTCGAGCTTCAGCACGTAGCGGACCATGCCCATGCCGAACACCTGCGCACCACAGAGCCCGGCGCGCAGCTCGTGCTGGTCGGGGGCCACGGCCGCGACGATCCGGCCGACCAGCACGTTGCCGACGAACTCGCGCATCATCTGCGCCGCCGCCTCGTGGCTCGCGATGCTCTGGATGAGGGCGGCGAGCGGCCCGCCGCCGGTGGCGTCCCAGATCGTCAGGAAGCGCTCGACGATCCGCTCGCCGATCCTCTCGGGATCGCCCGGGATGATCGACGCGAGGATCTCCGCCGGATCGACCGGGATGTCCAGCGACGCCGTGAACAGCGCTTCCTTGCCGCCGAACCAGTGGTTGACCATCGCCGCGTCGACCCCGGCCCGCTCGGCGATCCGGCGCACCGTGGCGCCCTCGTAGCCCCGCTCGGCGAACTCCACGCGGGCGGCGTCGAGGAGCTGGGCGCGCGTGTCGGCGCCACCCGGACGCCGCCCCCGGCGACGCGGACCGGGTTGTCCTACCGCAGCGGCCACGCCTGAGAGGATAGGACCATGACCGTCCACGCTGCCGCGCCCGCGGGCGCCCTCGGCGTCGCCACCCCCAGCCGCGAGGAGTTCCGCGAGCTGGCCGCGGGGCACCGGGTGATCCCGGTGACGCGGCGCCTGCTCGCCGACGACGAGACCCCGGTCGGGGTCTACCGCAAGCTGGCCGGTGACCGCACGGGCACGTTCCTTCTCGAGTCGGCGGAGAACGGTCGTTCCTGGTCGCGGTGGTCGTTCGTGGGGGCGCGCTCGGCAGCCACGCTCACCGCCGTCGACGGGGAGCTCGTGTGGACCGGTGACGTGCCCGCCGGCCTTCCCACCAGCGGCGACCCGCTCGCGGCGCTGCGCACCGTCGTGGAGGAGCTGCGCAGCGAACCGCTGCCGGGACTGCCCCCGCTCACCGGCGGGATG
>CAXTTN010000173.1:0-12901 GCA_964247105.1 uncultured Pseudonocardia sp. | reverse complement strand
GGCGACTGGTACGTCGTGCACTCCTACGCCGGCTACGAGAACAAGGTGAAGACCAACCTCGAGACGCGCGTGCAGACGCTCGACGTCGAGGACTTCATCTTCCAGGTCGAGGTGCCCACCGAGGAGGTCACCGAGATCAAGAACGGCCAGCGCAAGCAGGTGCAGCGCAAGGTGCTGCCCGGCTACATCCTGGTCCGGATGGATCTCAACGACCAGTCGTGGGGTGCCGTGCGCAACACGCCGGGCGTCACCGGGTTCGTGGGGGCCACCTCCAAGCCGTCGCCGCTCACCCACGACGAGGTCATCAAGTTCCTCCTGCCGCGGGTCGAGCCCAAGAAGGACGAGGCGGGCGGCAAGGCCGCGGCGGCGTCGGGCGCGGGCAAGTCGTCGGTCGAGGTCGACTTCGAGGTCGGCGAGTCGGTCACCGTCATGGACGGGCCGTTCGCCACGCTCCCGGCCACGATCAACGAGGTCAACGTGGACGCCCAGAAGCTCAAGGTGCTGGTGTCCATCTTCGGTCGCGAGACCCCTGTCGAGCTGGCGTTCAGCCAGGTATCCAAGATCTAGAAGGAATCAGCGATGCCCCCCAAGAAGCGGAAGCTCTCCGCGATCATCAAGCTCCAGATCAAGGCCGGAGCGGCTACGCCCGCGCCGCCCGTCGGCCCCGCGCTCGGCCAGCACGGCGTCAACATCATGGAGTTCTGCAAGGCCTACAACGCGGCCACCGAGTCCCAGCGCGGCGATGTGGTGCCGGTCGAGATCTCGGTGTTCGAGGATCGCTCGTTCACGTTCGAGCTCAAGACCCCGCCCGCCGCGCGCCTGCTGCTCAAGGCGGCCGGCGTCGAGAAGGGCAGCGGTGAGCCGCACGTCAAGAAGGTCGCCACGGTGACGATGGACCAGGTGAAGGCGATCGCGCAGACCAAGATGCGCGATCTCAACGCCAAGGACATCGACCAGGCCGCGAAGATCATCGCCGGCACCGCGCGGTCGATGGGCATCACCGTCAAGGGCTGACCGCGCGCAGCTCCGCGGAGCGCGCATCACTACAGCCCGACATGCACGCGTGGGAGAGCCGGGCGCGGCTCGCAACCACGAACTGACCAGCAACAAGAGGACAGAAGATGGCACAGCGCAGCAAGGTGTACCGCGAGGCCGCCGAGAAGATCGACCGTGAGCGGCTGTACAGCCCGCTTGAGGCGGCCAACCTGGCGAAGGAGACCTCCAGCAAGGCCATGGACGCCACGGTCGAGGTCGCGATGCGGCTCGGCGTGGATCCCCGCAAGGCCGACCAGATGGTCCGCGGCACGGTGAACCTGCCGCACGGCACCGGCAAGACGGCCACGGTCATCGTGTTCGCCACCGGCGACAAGGCCGCCGAGGCCGAGGCCGCGGGCGCCGACGTCGTGGGCGCCGAGGATCTCATCGAGCGCATCCAGGGCGGGTGGCTGGACTTCGACGCCGCCATCGCCACCCCGGACCAGATGGCCAAGGTCGGGCGCATCGCCCGCATCCTCGGCCCGCGCGGCCTGATGCCCAACCCCAAGACGGGCACCGTCACCCCGGACGTCACCAAGGCCGTCCAGGACATCAAGGGCGGCAAGATCAACTTCCGCGTCGACAAGCAGGCTAACCTGCACCTGGTGATCGGCAAGGCCTCGTTCGACACCGAGAAGCTGGTGGAGAACTACGGCGCCGCGCTCGACGAGATCCTGCGCGCGAAGCCGTCGGCCGCGAAGGGCCGCTACATCAAGAAGGTCACCGTCTCCACCACCACGGGCCCCGGCATCCCGGTCGACCCGCTGCGCACCCGCAACCTGCTGGTGGACGAGAACCCGTCCGTCTGATCGATCCACGACCCGCACCCCGTCGCCCGCTGGGCGGCGGGGTGCCGTCTTTTCCCGAACGCCCACGGGGACGGCGGGTGCCCGTCTAGCGTCCGTCGCATGGGGATCCAACAGCGGGACGCTCTACGCCGTGCCACACACCTGCGGCAGGCGCTGGAACACCTCCGGGCCGCGGTCCCGGCGCGCGCCGAGGGCTGCGACGTGGGCGGACGGGTGCGAGTCGTGCTCGGGCCCGACGGGCTGCCCGTCGAGATCCGGGCGCTGGCCGGTGGGGGGAGGGCTCCGGGCGGGTTCGGCGCCGCCGTCGAGGAGGCCTTCGCGGCGGCGTCGTCGCAACGACTGCGAACGGGTCCGGATGATCCTGCGCCGGGCGGTCCGGCCCCGCCGCCCGATCCGGTGCCCGCGCGGCCCGGGACGGTGCGGCCGGTCGGGGAGATCGCCGAGGACGTGATCGCGGCGCTGCACGAGGCCGTCCGGATCGGCTCGGCGCCGGCCGAGCAGCAGGGGGTGGGCTCGGCCGCGTCGGGACGCCTGGTCCTCCTGCTGTCCTACGGCGCGGGGGTGCGGTGCTCGGTCGATCCGGAGTGGGTGGCCGGCCAGAGCGCGGCGTCCCTCGACGCCGCGCTCGCCGCGGCCCTGCGTGACGCCCGCGCCGTCCTCGCCCGCGGCGCCGTCCCCCCGGGCCGCCCGTGGGACGGGCTGCTCGCCGAGGCGCGGTCCGCCGTCACCGACATCACCCGGGCGGAGTGACATGCCGCCCACGCCGCACGATCTCGCCGTCGCCACGTCCGCGCTGCGCGTCGAGGCCGGTGTCTGGGACACCCAGAACGCCGAGCTCGACAGCCTCGCCCTGAAGATCGAGGCGCTCGGCTTCACCCGGCTGGAGGCCGGGCTCTACCAGGTGATCGTCGGAGCCCACGCCGACCTCGTCCGGCACGCGGCGGCCCGCTGCCGGGAGGGCGCGCAGGAGATGGCCCGCGTCGCCGGCACGCTGCGGGCCGTCGCCGACACCTACGACGCCGAGGAGCTCGCCGGCGAGCACCGGCTCCGCAACCTGTACTGAGGAGATCCGATGACGTTCAGCCAGGCCCAGTACGAGTCCGTGGCCGCCGCCCTGCGGAGCGGCGTGGCGGAGCTGTCCGCCCTGATCGACTGTGTCGGTGCCGCAGCCGGGGCGGCCGCCCGGCAGCCGGCCGTGCCGGCCCCGCTGTCGGCCGCGATCATCGACGCGGGCGACGGCATCGCCGAGGCCGCCGCGGCGGTGCGCGACATGGTCGTCGAGGCCATGCGGGGTCTCGCCGCCCCGGTGTTCCTGCTCGGCGACGGGTTGGACTGGCTCGACGTCCGCAGTGCGGCCACCCGCGTCCAGGGCGTGTTGCGGGTCGATCAGCTGCCGGTGGCCGATCACTGGAAGGGGTACGCGGCCGACCGGTACGCGCTGGCCGTGCGCGCCCAGTCCGATGCCGCGGGACGGCTCGGCGCGATCGCGGAGCGCGCGTCATCGGTGCTGGTCACGTGCGCGGTGGCCGGTCTCGCCTTCTACACGGCCCTCGGCGTGGTGGTGGCCAAGCTGATCATCGCGCTGGCCGGCGCGATCGCCGCCTTCGGCTCGGTGGTGTTCTCGTGGGCGGGGGTCCTGATCGTGCTGGAGGAGGCCGGGGTCGGCGCGACCGTCGTCACCGGGCTCGTCGTCGCGCTCAGCGCGTTGCTCGGCACCCAGCTCACCCAGATCGGTTCGCTCGACGGCGAGCTGGCCGACGGCGGCGTGTTCCACCGGGGGCACTGGCCGAGCGCCACCACCGCGGCGTACGCCGACGCCACCGTCACCGACGGCGATGCCGAGTGGTCGTTCGAGCGGTGACCTGCGGCGCGGCCCGACCGCGGAAGATCGTTGCCTGGGGACCTGCAGCTGCGCTGGATGCGGGTCCCGGTCCCCGGACGCCGATCACGGGCCCCGCCCGCCCGCCGTGATCACCGCCCGCCGTGCGGCGCGGCCCCGGCCGGGGCCCGGGTGTGCGGGCAGCGGCGATCACCGCATCGGCGGCTCGGCCCGGCCGAACCCGAGCGGGCAGCCGCTACCGCCAGTCGGCCAGCACCGATTCCACGTCCTCCGGTTCCGTGGCGCGGCCCGGCACCTCGGTGGCCGTGCGGGAGAAGCGGGGGGCCGGGGCGGCCTGGGGCACCCCGTCGTTCTCGACGATCGTGGCGCGCGCGGCCAGGTGCGGATGGGCGGCGACCTCGCCGAACGCGAGCACGGGCGTCACGCACGCGTCGGTGTCGGCGAACACGGCGGCCCACTCGTCGCGGCTGCGCGTCGCGAACGCCGCGACCAGCCGCGAGCGCAGCTCCGGCCAGCGCTCGCGGTCGTGCTGGCCGGGCAGGTCGGCGTCGGCGAGGCCGAGGCCGGTGAGCAGGGCGGCGTAGAACTGCGGCTCGATCGAGCCGACGGCCACGTGGCGCCCGTCGGAGCAGGTGTAGGTGTCGTAGAACGGCGCGTGGCCGTCGAGGAGGTTGGAGTCGGGCTCGTCGACCCAGAATTTCTGTGCGAGGAAGCCCCAGAACATCTGGTTGAGCACCGAGACCCCGTCGACCATCGCCGCGTCCACGACCTGGCCCCGTCCGGAGCGCTGCGCCTCCCACAGCGCCGACATCACGCCGACCACCAGCAGCATCGAGCCACCGCCGAAGTCACCGACGAGGTTGAGCGGCGGCACCGGCCGCTCGCCCTTCCGCCCGATCGCGTGCAGCGAGCCGGTCAGGGAGATGTAGTTGATGTCGTGGCCCGCGCGCTGCGCCATCGGCCCGTCCTGGCCCCACCCGGTCATCCGTGCGTAGACGAGCTTCGGGTTGCGCGCGTGGCACGGCTCGGGGCCGACGCCGAGCCGCTCGGTGACCCCGGGGCGGAAGCCCTCCAGCAGCACGTCGGCGTGCTCGACGAGGCGGAGCACGGTCTCCCGGCCCTCGGCCCCCTTGAGGTCGGCGGCCACCCGGCGGCGCCCGCGCAGCGTCGGGTCCGCCTTCTCGGGAGAGCCCAGGCGCAGCGCCCCGGACGGGCGGTCGACGCGCACCACGTCCGCCCCGAGGTCGGCGAGGATCATCGCCGCGTGCGGGCCGGGGCCGATGCCGGCCAGCTCGACGACCTTCAACCCGGCGAGCGGTCCACTCCGCGACTGAGCCACAGACGCACTCTACGGTCAGGTGTGACTGTTCGGTGTTCTTGCCGCCTCCGCGGGAAGGAGCACGTCGGCGGTGTTCTTGCCGCCTCCGCGGGAACGAGCACGTCGGCGGGGCGGGTCACGCCACGGCCACCGGCTCCACCTCGGACGCGTGCACCGCGCCGTCCAGCTCCCGCCAGGCCGCGGCCAGCCGCAGCAGCGCGTCGTCGACGCGGTCGCGGCGCAGCGTGTAGGGCAACCGCAGGTTGCGCTCGAACGCGCCGTCGAGCCCGAACCGCGGCCCGGCGGCGAGCAGCACGTCGTGCCGGCGGGCGGCGACGGTCAGCCGGCTGGAGACCGGCTCGCCGAGATCCACCCAGAGGCTCAGCCCGCCGTCGGGCCGCGACGGTCGCCACCCGGGGAAGTGCTCGGCGAGCCGGCCGAGCAGGTGGCCGCGGCCGTCCACCAGCTCGGCGCGACGGGCCGCCGCGACGGGCTCGATGCCGGCCATCAGCCGGGCCGCCACGAGCTGCTCGAGCAGCGGTCCGCCCAGGTCCGTGGCGGCACGGGCGGCGGCGAGCCTGCGCACCATCGGCGCGGTCGTGCGGATCCAGCCGATGCGCAGCCCACCCCAGAAGATCTTGCTGGCCGAGCCCAGCGTCAGGACGTGGGAGGAGTCCCCGAACGCCGCGACGGGCCGCGCGGCCGGGCCCAGTTCGGCGAGCGTCTCGTCCACCAGCAGGGTCGTGCCGGTGCGGCGGGCCAGTGCGACGACGTGCTCGCGGCCGGCGTCGTCGAGCACCGCGCCGGTCGGGTTCTGGAAGTCCGGGATGAGGTAGGCCAGCCGCGGCGCGGCGTCGCGGACGGCGGCCGTGAGCAGGTCGAGGTCCCAGGTCGCGGTGCCGCCGCGGCCCGGGCCCATCGGCACCGGGACGGCTCGTGCGCCGCGGGTGCGGATCGCGTCCAGGGCGTTGGGGTAGGTGGGGTGCTCCACCAGGACGCGGTCGCCGGGCGCGGCCAGCATCTGCAGGATCAGCCCGAGGGCGTGCTGCGCGCCCGCGGTCACCAGCACCTGGTCGGGTGCCGTGGGGAGGCCGCGGGCGGTGAACCGGTCGGCGATCGCGGCGCGCAGCGCGGGCAGGCCGAGCAGGTCGTAACCGTGACCGCCGAGGTGGGCGTCGAGGTCGTGGACGGCCAGGGCGGTCGCGGCCCGCATCGCCTCGGCGGGGGCCGGCAGTGCCGCGTGGGCGAGGTCGAACAGGCTGCGGTCGCCGTGGGGGGAGAAGGGCGAAGGGCCGCTCGCGGGCCCGGGCATCGAGGTTTCCGACGGGAGTGTCGTCCAGCTCCCGGAACCGCGCCTGCTGCGCAGCACGCCTGCGTCGCGCAGCGCGTCGTACGCAGCCGCGACGGTCGTGCGGCTGATCCCCAGCGCGCCCGCGAGCTCGCGCTCGGCCGGGACCCGGGTCTGGACGGGCAGCCGCCCGTCCAGCACGAGGAGCCGCACGCGGTCGGTCAGCGCGCCGGTCAGACCACGGCCGTCCGGTGGGCGCCACTCGCCGAGCAGGCGGGCGAAGCTGCGTGCGCTGACGCGACGTTCGAGGTCCACTCGTCCACCTTCGCAGAATTGGCCCTGCCGTACAGGGCCAATCGGGCTGATGGTGGACCCATGGAGATGCGGACCCTGCTCACCGCACCGCCGCCCGTGATCGCCGGCTCGGGACCGGGAGCCGTGCGCGTCGCGGTCCCGAGCGCCGATCACGGCGTCGCTCGGGCCCGGTAGGCCCCCCATCCGCAGGAGCCCCCGATCCGTACGAGTGGCACTTCCGTCCGAACCTAGGCGACGAGAGTGCCACTCGTTCGGCGTTCGCGGGCCTGTGCGCGACGCACTGGGCCTGGCGCGTACGATGTTCCTCAGTTCCACCGAAGACCGCAGGTCTGCACCCGCGAGGGTGCACGAAGGCTCCGCTCAGCGGATGGCCCGCGCAGGAGGACGAGGTTCCGTGAGGCGTGCTTGCGCGCGCCCGCTCCGCCCCGTGCGCCCTGCGCCGGGGCGTCTCCTGTCTCCGGGGTCGACGCGGTGGATCCACCGTTACGACACCCGAGAGGAGGCAAGGATGGCCCGACCCGACAAGGTCACGGCGGTCGCTGAGATCGCCGAGAAGTTCCGGGGCGCGTCCGCCTCGGTGGTCACCGAGTACCGCGGCCTCACCATGACCCAGCTGACCGCCCTGCGCGGCTCGCTGGGCGACGACACCAGCTACCGCGTCGCCAAGAACACGCTCGTCAAGCGTGCGGCGGAGGACGCGGGCGTGCAGGGGCTCGAGCAGCTGCTCGTCGGCCCCACGGCGATCGCGTTCATCACCGGCGAGCCCGTCGACGCCGCCAAGGCGCTGCGGGACTTCGCGAAGACCCACCAGGGCCTGGTGATCAAGGGCGGCTTCATGGACGGTCGCGCGCTGACCGTCACCGAGGTCAACCAGCTCGCCGACCTGGAGTCGCGCGAGGTGCTGCTGGCCAAGCTGGCCGGCGCGATGAAGGCGAACCTGTCCAAGGCCGCCGGTCTGTTCGCCGCTCCGGCGTCCCAGGTCGCGCGCCTCGCCCAGGCGCTGGCCGACAAGCGCGCGGAGGAGGAGGGCCCGGCTGCTGCAGCCGAAGCCCCCGCCGACGCCGACGCCGACTCCTGATCACCACCCCACACCGGAACCTGAGAGAAGAGGACGCCACCATGGCGAAGCTGTCCACCGACGACCTGCTCGAGGCCTTCAAGGACCTCACCCTGATCGAGCTGTCGGAGTTCGTGAAGAAGTTCGAGGAGACCTTCGACGTCACCGCGGCCGCCCCGGTCGCCGTGGCCGCCGCCGGTCCCGCGGCCGCCGCCGCGCCCGTCGAGGAGGAGAAGGACGAGTTCAACGTCGTCCTCGACGCCGCGGGTGACAAGAAGATCCAGGTCATCAAGGTCGTCCGCGAGCTGGTCTCGGGCCTGGGCCTCAAGGAGGCCAAGGACCTCGTCGAGGCCGCCCCGAAGCCCATCCTCGAGGGCGTCGACAAGGCCGCGGCCGACGCCGCCAAGGCCAAGCTGGAGGAGGCGGGCGCGAAGGTCAGCCTGAGCTGATCTCCACCCCGCACCACAGCAGGGTGCCACCGCTCCGGTCCAGCCGGAGCCGTGGCACCCTGCTGCAGTTTCAGGGGCGGGTGCGCAGCTCGCGGCGCAGGAGCTTGCCCGTCACCGTCTTCGGGACCTCGTCCAGGAACTCGATCTGTCTCGGGTACTTGTAGGCGGCCATGCGCTCCTTGGTGAACGCGATCAGCTCCGCCTCGGTGACGGTCCTGCCGGGCCGGAGGCTGACGAAGGCCTTGACGGTCTCGCCGCGGTACTCGTCGGGCACCCCGACCACCGCCGCCTCCCGCACGGCCTCGTGCTCGTAGAGCACGTCCTCGACCTCGCGCGGCCACACCTTGTAGCCGCCCGCGTTGATCTGGTCCTTCTTGCGGTCGACGATGTAGAACCAGCCCTGGGCGTCCATGTAGCCGACGTCGCCGGTGTGCAGCGATCCGCCGGGCAGGGCCTTGGCCGTCTCCTCGGGCTTGTTCCAGTAGCCCGCGACCACCTGCGGCCCGGTGGTGACCAGCTCACCGATCTCGCCGACGGGCAGGTCGTTGCCGTCGTCGTCGACGATCTGCACGACCGTGTCGTAGATCGGCACCCCCACCGACAGCGCACCCGACGCCGGGTCCACCGGGGCCTCGGCGCCGAGCGGGACGCCGTGGCTGGGCGAGGTGGTCTCGGTGAGGCCGTAGATGTTGTGGATGTAGGTCCCGAACACCGACTGGAACGCCTTCACCGTCGACGGCGGGATCGGTGCCCCACCGGAGTAGATCTTGGTGAGGCTGGCCAGCGCCTCCCTGGACGCGTTGGGCGCGTTCATCAGGGCGATGAACACGGTGATCGAGCCGACGGTGAAGCCGGCCTTCTCGGCCTGGACGGTCTCGATCGTGACGGCCGGGTCGAGCCGGTACATCAGGATCAGCGGCGCCCCGACCAGCAGGCTGATCGCGATGTGCCCGACCAGCCCGGTGATGTGGAACAGCGGCGCGATCCCGAGGACGACGTCGTCGCCGGAGAGCCCGATCCAGTCCCGGTAGGTCTGGGCGTTGAACACCACGTTGCGGTGGGTGGTCATGGCGCCCTTGGGCGGGCCGGTGGTGCCGGAGGTGTAGGTCAGGAACGCGATGTCGTCCGGGCCCAGCGACACCGCGGGCGGGGCGGCCCCCGCGAAGCGCCGCAGCAGCTCGGCCAGGTCCAGCGTGCCCTCGCACGCGATCCGCTCGATCCCGCCGAAGATCCGCGGGTCGTTGCGGCTCTGGTACTCCAGCTCCGAGGTGGTGATCACCGTGCGGACCGCGGTGTTCGGCACCACCGCGGCGGCCACGTCGCGGTGCAGCGACTCCATGCACACCAGCACGGTGGCGCCGGAGTCGGTGAGCAGCTCCGTGAGCTCCCGTTCCTTGTTCATCGGGTTGATCGAGACCGCGATGCCGCCGGCCTTCCAGGCGCCGATTTGGGCGATGAGGAACTGCGGCACGTTCTGCAGGTAGACCGCCACCCGCTCGCCGGGGGCGAACCCGGCGTCGGTGATCGCGGCGGCGAACGCGTCGGTCAGCCCGTCGAGCTCCGCCAGGGTGATCCGGCCGTCGAAGTAGCGGATGATCTCGCCGTCGGGGTCGCGGGCGACCGCGGCCGTGAACATGTCCAGCGCGCTGTCGAACTCGACCGTGATGGACGACGGCTGCCCGGGGGCGTACCGGGCCAGCCAGGGCTTCTCCGCGTAGACGCCCATGTCAGCGGATGGCGATCGGGTTGACCGGTGCTCCGGTGCCGCTGACCACCTTCAACGGCGCGGCGACGTAGAGGAAGGTCCAGCGGTTGTCCGCGGCGCAGGCGTCGGCGAGGTCGTCGAGCCAGGCGATCTCGGTGAGGGTGACGCCGAGGTTGCGCATCAGGGCGCAGTGCAGGGGCAGCGCGACCCCGGAGACGGGGTCGGCGGTGACCTCGTTGGCGATGGTGTCGGTGACGAGGTTGGGGATCTCGCGGGTCTGGAACCACTCCACGAGCTCGCGGGAGTAGGTCAGGCCGGGTTCGACGAAGCCGTCGTAGAAGGTGGTGGGGTCGTTGAGCTCGTACCAGTACTTCATCCAGCCGGTGCGGACGACGAGGATGTCGTGTGGCTCGATGGTGACGCCCTGCGCGGCCGCGGCGGCCTCGAGGTCGGTGTGGTCGAAGGTCTCGCCCTTGTCGAGCCACTGCTTGCCGCGGTGTCGGGCCATGTCGATGAGGATCCCGCGTCCGACGATGCCCTTCTCGGCGATCGGGAGCACGGAGGCCTTGTCCATGGCGCCGATGGTGGAACGGGCGTCGTAGCCGTTCCACAGCTTGCCGTCGTACCAGACGTGGCCCAGCGCGTCGTACTGCGTGGAGCCCTGCAGGAAGAGCCGGGCGGTGTCGTCGGCATAGTGCAGCCCGCCGGGGAACGCCGGCGCGCCCTCGCTGTCCCAGGTCGACTCGTCGAGCTCGTTGCGGCGCTCGATCCCGGTCCGGCCGGGCCACAGCGGGTCACCGGGGCCGTCGGTACGGCCCATCTGGATCTGCAGGGTGAACGTGTCCCCGGTGCGGATGTGCTGCACCCCGCGCAGCACCTCCTTCGCGTCCAGGTAGTTCAGCGCGCCCAGCTCGTCATCCGGACCCCACTTGCCCCAGTTGGAGGGGGCGTCCTCACCGAGCACTTCACGCATTGCGGGCACGTCGGACATTCGTTCTCCTCGTCAGCATCAACGTTGATCAGCCGTCACCGAATCGTTGTGTCAGCGGTCATGGCCTGTCAAGGCGGGGCGCCGGTCGCAGACCGTGACCGGGGGCTGCCCTGTGACCGTCCGGCGACGCGTGGGCTACGCTTCGGTTTCGCGGTGGGGGCGCTCTGTCCCCGGCAGGCGGTCGACCTGCACCGTTCACGCCCGGGCCGCGGCCCGGGAGCGGGTGCCGTTCGGCGATTGGTGGCCGGTCGTCCTGCGAAGAGGACCACTTACCGACGCGTAGAGTCTTGACTCGGTGCGCCTGCCGGGTCACTCTTAGGTCTCGATGGTTACCTTCGGGATCCGTCTGGACAGCCGCTGCTTTCGCAGCTAGACTGCGTCTTTGCGCTGCCTCCACCCAGCTTCGTCTGTCACAAGACGAGTCTGGGCGGTGGTCGTGCCCTGACAACAGACGGCGTGCACCGGCCAGATCGTTGCCGTGAGACTCGCCCGTTCCGAGCTCCCCAGCCCGGTCCGGACCGAGTGAGACGGTATCGCGCACACGGCGATGCACGCCAGATGAGAGCGCAGTTCCGGAAGGACGCATCTTGGCATCGTCGGACGCCACCAAGACCCTCGCGACCACCTCGGACCACCTGAACCTCCCAGGCGCCCCCACCCGCGTCTCGTTCGCGAAGATCCGCGAACCGCTCCGGGTGCCTGATCTGCTCGATCTCCAGACCCAGTCGTTCGAGTGGCTGGTCGGCGACGAGGCGTGGTTCCAGCGGCGGATCGACGCAGGCGAAGAGAACCCGATGGGAGGCCTCGAGGAGATCCTTGCGGAGATCTCTCCCATCGAGGACTTCTCGGGGTCCATGTCCCTGTCCTTCTCCGATCCTCGTTTCGACGAGGTCAAGGCGTCGGAGGAGGAGTGCAAGGACAAGGACATGACCTACGCGGCTCCGCTGTTCGTCACCGCGGAGTTCACGAACAACACCACCGGTGAGATCAAGAGCCAGACCGTCTTCGTGGGTGACTTCCCCATGATGACGAGCAAGGGCACCTTCATCATCAACGGCACCGAGCGCGTCGTCGTCTCGCAGCTGGTCCGGTCGCCCGGGGTCTACTTCGACCACGCCATCGACAAGACCACCGAGAAGGACGTCTACTCGGTCAAGATCATCCCGAGCCGCGGCGCCTGGCTGGAGTTCGACGTCGACAAGCGCGACACCGTCGGTGTCCGCATCGACCGCAAGCGCCGCCAGCCGGTCACGGTGCTGCTGAAGGCGCTGGGCTGGACCACCGAGCAGATCGCGGCCCGCTTCGGGTTCTCCGAGACGATGCTCGCCACGCTGGAGAAGGATCACACCGCCGGGCAGGACGAGGCCCTGCTCGACATCTACCGCAAGCTGCGCCCGGGCGAGCCGCCCACCCGCGAGAGCGCGCAGACGCTCCTGGAGAACCTGTTCTTCAAGGACAAGCGCTACGACCTCGCGAAGGTGGGCCGCTACAAGGCCAACAAGAAGCTCGGCCTGCGCACGCCCAACGCGGTGGGCACGCTCACCGAGGACGACATCGCCACCACCATCGAGTACCTCGTCCGGCTGCACGCCGGTGAGACCGAGATGACGGTCGGCGCGGTCGAGGGCGAGGAGGGCTCCGGCGTCACGATCCCGGTCGAGACCGACGACATCGACCACTTCGGCAACCGGCGCCTGCGCACGGTCGGCGAGCTCATCCAGAACCAGATGCGCGTCGGCCTGGCCCGCAGCGAGCGGGTCGTCCGCGAGCGGATGACCACCCAGGACGTCGAGGCGATCACGCCGCAGACCCTGATCAACATCCGCCCGATCACGGCCGCGATCCGCGAGTTCTTCGGCACCAGCCAGCTCTCGCAGTTCATGGACCAGACCAACCCCCTCGCCGGGCTGACGCACAAGCGTCGTCTTTCCGCGCTGGGCCCGGGTGGTCTGTCCCGCGAGCGCGCCGGCTTCGAGGTGCGCGACGTGCACCCCAGCCACTACGGCCGCATGTGCCCGATCGAGACCCCTGAGGGCCCGAACATCGGCCTGATCGGTTCGCTCGCGTCGTTCGCGCGGATCAACTCCTTCGGCT
>CAXTTN010000172.1:0-12944 GCA_964247105.1 uncultured Pseudonocardia sp. | reverse complement strand
GGCCTGCGAGCTGATCGCGGAGCTGCCGGTGCCGGTGGTCGCTGCCGTCGAGGGGGCGGCGATGGCGAGCGGGTTCGAGCTGGTCCAGTCGGTCGACATCGCCATCGTGCGCGACGACGCCGTGCTCGCCGACAACCACGCGAACTTCGGGATGATCCCCGGTGGCGGCGGGTCGCAGCGGCTGCCGCGCATCGTCGGCATGCCCCGCGCCCTGGGCCACATGCTCACCGGCGACAGCCTGTCGGGCCGGGAGGCGGCGGAGTGGGGCGTCGTCTACCGGTCGGTGCCGCCCGCGGGGTTCGAGAACGCGGTCGCGGCGCTGGTCGCGAACCTGGAGGGCAAGGACCGCGAGACGCTCGGCCGCATCAAGCAGCTCGTGCGCACCGGCGTCCGGGGCTCGCTCGTCGACGGCCTCCGGATGGAGACCGAGGCGACGCTGGCCCACCTCGCCGGGCCCCGGGCCGGCCGGGCCATCGGCCGTTTCACCTCCCGGGGGCGGCGGTGATCACCGGAGTCCGAGGCCGAGCAGTCCCAGCAGCTCGCGGTAGTCGGTGATGGTGTGGTCGGGCACGCAGTCGAGGTGCTCCTTGGTGCCCTGGGCCGAGTCGAACATGACCGTGGGCATCCCGGCCTCCCGCGCGCCGAAGATGTCGCGGTGCATGTCGTTGCCGACGAAGAGCGTTCGCTCGGCCGGCGTGCCCAGCCCGTCGAGGGCGAGCTGGAACAGGCGGCGGTCGGGCTTGCGGAAACCGTGGTCGCCGGAGACGACGATCGGGTCGAAGTACTCCAGCAGCCCGACCTGGTGCAGCTCGCCGCGGGCGTAGGCGCTCTGCGCGTCGGTCACCAGCGCGAGCGGGTAGCGGGTGCGCAGGACGTCGAGCACGTCGCGGACGAACGGGTAGAGCCGCAGCCTCCGCCGCGAGATGCCGCGGTACATCTCGGCGAGGAACAGCGGGATCTGGGTCCGCTTCTCCGCCGGCAGGGTGCGCGTGAAGGCGGTGGCGTGCTCGTCGACGATCGTGCGCCAGACGCCCACCGCGTCGAACTCGGGGTGTTCCTCGGGGCTGGTGCGCTGCTGCTCCTTGACCAGGTGCGTGTAGCGGTCGCGGATCTCGTTGCGGCGCAGGTCGATGCCCTGGTAGGTCAGGTAGTGCCCGGCCGCGCGGAACATCTCCTCCATGCCCTCGTCGGTCTCGATCTCGACGAGGGTGCCGTTGACGTCGAAGGCGATCGCCTCGATGCTCAGCACGCCCGCAGCAGCTCCTTCGCCTGGTCCACCAGCTTCCCCCGGTAGTGGTCGGCAACGTAGTCGTTGCGCGCGATGCGGAGCAGGTTCAGCGCCATGTAGTACGGCGCGCGCGAGGTGATCGACGTGAACGCGCTCGTGCGGTCGGGGAAGTGGCAGCTGTACTCCCACAGGAAGTGCCCGATGAACGGCTCGGCCCGGTACCGGTCGCCGGTGGCGGACATGAACGCGTGCTGCAGCTCGCCCGCGACGCGCCCGACGTCGAACATGCGGTCGCCGCGCTTCATGCGTTCGAGGTCGATGGCGCCCACGTCGAGGCCGCCGCCGAACAGGAAGTTGGCCGGCGTCGCGTCGCCGTGCAGCCACACCTGCTGGTCCTGCCACATCCGCGGGCGCACCTGCCACCCGTCGCGCAGCCAGGAGAGCTCGTCGACGTCCCAGCGCCCGATCCGGCCGTCGTGGTGCAGGCGGCCGACGAGCGTGTCGAAGTAGCGGGAGTCGGCGTCGAAGTCGACGCCCTCGCCGTTGGCGGTGCGGTTGTGCTGGGTGGACAGGAAGTAGGCGAGCGACGTCAACCGGTGGAACAGGTGCCCGGGGTTGTCGTGGTGGATGGCGCTGGTGATGGCGTCGCTGAACAGCTCGCCCGCGTAGTACTCCAGCGCCAGCACGCAGTTGATGTCGCGGTCCATCGCGAGCGGGCGGATGACGTGGTGCGGCGAGCCGACCAGGTCGTAGCCGCGCAGCGTCTTCAGCCCCTCGTACTCGTGGTGGGCGGTCCAGGCCGCCCTGTCGCGGTCCCAGCCGAAGCGGGGGCCGAAGAACTTGCAGATCACGCGGGCACCGCTGCCGCGCTCCTCGTAGGCGTACACCTCGTTGCTGCCCGACAGGCGGAAGACGCGGAACACCGGATCCCGCTCGTGCACGCCGAGCCGGTCGCACAGCACGCGGCTCAGGAACCCCTGCAGCGGATCGGCCGGCGGGACGTGCCCGACGTAGCGACCATTCACGGGCGTGAGTCAAGTGGACGACGGCTGTGCGGGACATGGCGGGGTCGCTAACACGAGGTTAACCCTGTCGACGGGGCGCGCCCGTGGTACTGCTGTGCCGTGATCCTCGACGGTGACCTGACCTGCGCGCAGGTGCATGCGGTGGCGCACCGCGCCGACCGCGTCGAGGTCGGCGACGCGGCGCGCGAGCGCGCCGTCGCGGCCCACGACGTGGCCGAGGAGGTGGTGCTGCGGCGTCCCGTCTACGGCAGGACGACCGGTGTCGGTGCCAACCGCACGGTGCTGGTGGGCACGGCCGAGGCCGCCGACCACGGCATCCGCCTGCTGCGCAGCCACGCGGGCGGCGCCGGGCCGTTCCTGGAGCCGGCGACCGCCCGGGCGATGATGGTGGTGCGGCTCAACCAGCTCGCCGTCGGCGGCTCCGGCGTGCACCCGGCCGTGCTCGACGCGCTGGCCGAGGCGATCAACGAGGGCCGCGTGCCGCGCGTGCACCAGGTGGGTGCGATCGGCACCGCCGACCTCACCGCGCTCGCGTCGACCGCGCTGAGCCTGCTGGGCGAGCGCCCGTGGGCCGACGGCTCGGTCGGGCACCTCGCGTCGGGGAAGCTGGACGCGCTCGCGTTCGTCAGCAGCAACGCGGCGACCATCGGCGAGGCCGCGCTCGCCTGCCACGAGATGCGGGGGCTGCTCGACGCGGCGGCGGTGGTGGCCGGGTTGACGTTCCTCGCGCTGGACGGCTCGCCGGAGGCCTACGCCGAGGCGGTGCACGACGCCCGCCCGCACCCCGGGCAGCAGCGCGTGGCCGCGTGGATGCGCGAGCTCCTCGGCCCGCCCGGCGCCGGGCCCGCCGGCCGCGTGCAGGACCCGTTCGGCCTGCGCGCGCTGCCGCAGGTGCACGGGCCGGCCGTCGAGGCGGTGGAGCACCTGGCCGAGGTGTTGCGGATCGACATGAACTCGGCGAGCGAGAACCCGCTGATCGACGTCGCATCCCGCGACGTGCTGCACAACGGCAACTTCCACACCGCCTACCTGACCTATGCCCTCGACACCGCCCGCGCCACCCTGTTCTCCACCGCGGCGCTGTCGGCCGCGCGGCTCGGCGCCCTGGTGGACCCCGCGTTCACCGGCCTGCGCCCCTTCCTCGCCGACGGGCCGCCGGGCAGCTCGGGCGTGATGATCCTGGAGTACATCGCCCACTCCGCGCTGGCCGACCTGCGCCACACCGCGGCCCCCGCGGGCCTGGGCAACGCCGTGCTCTCCCGCGGCGCCGAGGAGCACGCGAGCTTCTCCGCGCAGTCGGCGCACCGCTCCACCGAGGTGCTGCCGTCGTACGCGACGGTGCTGGCCTGCGAGCTCGTCGCGGCGGTCCGGGCGCTGCGGCAGCGCGGGATCACGCCGGCCGGGGACGGGCTGCGGGCGGCGTACGAGACCGTGAGCGCCACAGTGGACGTCTCGTCGGTGGACCGGCCGCTCGACGCCGACCTCGCCGCGGCCACCGCGGTGCTCCCGGACCTGCCCCGCGCCGCAGATGGGGGATTGCCGAGCGCCGGCCCCGCGCGACAGCATCGCGGCTGAGCCAGGGAGGCGGCGTGCACGCTCGGACGGATCGGTCACCGGTGCTCTGGCAGGCGCTCAGCGCGCTGCTCCTGCTGGCGATGGGCGGGATCCACCTCTACCTCGTCGTCTTCAGCGGCTTCGACGGCCTGCTCGGCACCCTCTTCGTGCTCGACGCGATCGGCGGCCTCGTGCTGGCCGTGGCGATCCTGGCGACGCCGCGGCGGTTCCTGTTCCCGGTCGGCCTGCTGAGCCTGCTGTTCATGGCGGGCACGCTGCTCGGGCTCGTGGTCGCCCTGACCCCGCTGGGCCTGCTGGGGATCCACGAGCAGCTGCGCGGCGAGCTGGTGCTGGAGACGCTCGTCGTGGAGTCCGTCGGCACGGTGGTGCTCGCCGTCACCACCGTGCTCGCCCGGCGCTGACCTACAGCTCGATCCGCGACCCCATCACCACGGTCCGGTCGACGGGCAGGTGGAAGTAGGCCGCCGGGTTCGCGGCGTTGTGGGCCAGCCCGATGAACAGCCGCTTCTGCCAGCTGCGCATGCCGGGATCCGGGCAGCGCTCGATGGTGATCCGCGACAGGAAGTACGACGCGGTGTCGGGGTCGAAGTCGAGCTCGGCGGAAGCCTCGCGGGCCGCGTGCAGCAGCTCGGGGATGTCCTGCTCGTCCTGGAAACCGAACCGGGCCGACACGTGCACGATCCCGTCGTCGGAGGGGCCGAGCGCGTCGACCGACAGCCGCTCGGACGGCGGCACGTGCGGCACGTTCTCGGCCACCACGGAGACGATCACCACGCGCTCGTGGAGGACGTGGTTGAACTCGACGTTGGCCCGCAGCGCCAGCGGCGCGGTGAGCTTGGTCGGGTGCGGGAAGACCGCCGTTCCGGGGACGCGCGCGATGCTCGCCGCCTGCACGTGCTCGATGAACGCGGGCAGCGACCCTTCGAGATCGACGCGCCGCCGGGTGATGATGCGCCGGCCGCGCTGCCAGGTGACCATCACCGTCACGACGATCGCGGCGATGAGCAGCGGCAGCCAGCCGCCGTGCACCACCTTGGTCAGGTTCGCGGCGAAGTAGATCAGCTCGGCGCCCCCGAACACGACGCCGACCAGCACCAGCTGCCAGCGCGCCCAGCCCCACGCCGTCGCGGCGTACATGAGGAACAGCGTGGTGGTGAGCAACAGCGTGCCGGTGACGGCGAGGCCGTACGCGGTGGCGAGGCTGGCCGAGGACCGGAAGCTGACGATGAGCACCACCACGCCGCCGAACAGCAGCCAGTTCACCGCCGGGACGTAGATCTGGCCGCTCTCCCGCGTCGACGTGTGCTTCACCGTGAGGTGCGGCAGGAACCCCAGGCGCACCGCCTGCTGCGACACCGAGAACGCGCCGGAGATCACCGCCTGCGACGCGATCACCGTGGCGAACGTGGCCAGCACGACGAGCGGGAGCCGCGCCCAACCGGGGGCGAGCAGGTAGAACGGGTTGGCGATCGCGCTCGGGTCGTCCAGGATCAGCGCGGCCTGGCCCAGGTAGTTGACGATGAGCGCCGGGAACACGACGAAGAACCAGGCCCGGCGGATCGGGCGTTTCCCGAAGTGGCCCATGTCGGCGTACAGCGCCTCGGCGCCCGTGATCACCAGCACGACCGCGCCCATCGCGATGAACGCGGTGTACGGGTGGTCGGCGACGAACGAGATCACCCACGTGGGCGACAGCCCGAGCAGGACACCGGGACGGGCCACGATGTGCGGGATCCCCAACACCGCCAGCGTGACGAACCAGACCACCATGACGGGCCCGAAGAGCCGCCCGACCCGGTGCGTGCCGAAGCGCTGCGCGGCGAACAGCACCGCGAGGATCACGACGCCGATCGGCAGGACGGCCTCGGCCAGCTCGGGCTGCGCCACCTCGAGCCCCTCGACGGCCGACAGCACCGAGATGGCCGGGGTGATCAGCGAATCGCCGTAGAAGAGCGACGCGCCGAGCACGCCCAGGCCCAGCGCGATCCCGGCCCGTCGTGCGGTGGCGCCCGACACGCCCCGCACCAGCGCGGCGAGCGCCATGATGCCGCCCTCGCCGTCGTTGTCGGCGCGCAGGATGAACGTGACGTACTTGAGCGTGACGACGAGCGTCACCGACCAGAAGATCAGCGACACCACGCCGTAGACGTCGGACCGCGACGGGCTGACCGCGTTGTCGTCGATCGCGAACACGGTCTGCACGGCGTAGAGCGGGCTGGTGCCGATGTCGCCGAACACGACGCCGAGCGCGCCGAGGGCGAGCCCGAGGAGGCCCCCGCTGTGCGCGGCCGGATGCCCGGAGTTGCCCTCACCGCGCGCGGGTGCCTCCGGCGGATCGGCGATCGTGTCGGTCACGCGCCCAGTGTGCACCGCCGCCGCCCGGGCGGGACCGTTCTTCACGCGACCGGCCACGATCGGGCCGGTGTGAGTCGCCGAATTCGCTGGCGGGGTGCAGCTCGAAGCGCTATTCTAGAACGTATGTTCGTCTCCGGCTCCGTCGAGCTCCTGCCCTGGGAGATCTCCGATGCCGCCTGGGAGTCCCAGCTCGAGGAGCTGATCCGCCGCGATCCCGGCGGGCCCGACGAACCCCTGCCCGACGACCCGCGGTTCGCCGACGACCCGGCGTGGGATGTCGCGGCAGCGGATTCGACCGACGACGCCGGTGTCGATCCGGCCGCGCTGCCGGATGCCGCGATCATCGACATGATCACCGCGCTGCAGCGCGACGTCGACCGGGCCGGAGCGCGCCAGGCCCGGTTGCTCGCCGAGTTCGCCCGCCGCCGCCCCGATCCGGCGCCGAAGAACGCCGCGCCCGACCGCCGGCCCGGGTTCAGTCGCTGGGCGCCCGATGAGATCGCGCTCGCACTGTCGCTGTCGAGGGTGACCGCGCTGGTCCGGCTCGCCCAAGCCGTGCAGCTGCGTGATGTGCTTCCCGCGGTGCTCGACGCCTGGGAGTCCGGCCGTATCGATGTGCTGAAGGTGCGGGCGATCACCGACGCCTGCCTGCGCGTCCGGGCCGAGCTGGCGCCCGCTGTCGCCGACCGGGTGCTGCCCCGCGCGGCTCAGCAGACCGTGGCCCAGCTGAGCGCGTCGCTGAAGCGGGCGGTGATCGCGGTCGACCCCGAAGGCGCGAACGAACGCCACGCCGAGGCCACGAGGAAGCGGCGGGTGGTGCTCAACCCCGACGAGGACGGCATGTCCACCCTGTGGGCCTACCTGTCCGCGCCGCAGGCCATGACCGCCTACGGCTGGCTCACCGCCCTGGCCCGCGGACTGGGCAAGGACGACCCCCGCACCATGGACGAACGCCGCACCGACCTGTTCGCGGCGCTCCTGACCGGAAGCCTCACCGTCACCCCGCCGACCGGCGAGACCGCCACCGCCGACAGCAGCCACGGCGCCACCAGCGACCTGAGCGGCAGGGACGAGCCCGCCGGTGATGCTGTGGGGACCACCGGCACCGATGTCCAGCGGCCCACCGCTACCGGGACCGACCGCGGATCAGGTTCGCCACCGCCACCGCCACCGGCTCCGACAGGCCCGGCAGCGCTGCCGCAGCCGGTGAACCCCGGCAAACCGCTGGTGCACGTCCTGGTCCCGATCACCACCCTCCACGGCACCGACCAGCACCCCGTCGAACTCGTCGGCTACGGACCCGTCCCCGCCGCGCTCGCCCGCGACATCGCCGCCGACGGAATCTGGAAACGCCTCGTCACCGACCCCTTGTCCGGCGCCCTGCTCGACCACGGCCGCACCACCTACCGGCCACCCACCGCCACCGCCGAGTTCGTCCGCGCCCGCGACGTCCACTGCCGCTTCCCCACCTGCCGCCGCCGTGCACTCGACAGCGAACTCGACCACACCCGAGCCTGGACCACCGACCAGGGCGACACCTGCGACACGAACCTCTACGACGCCTGCCCGCACCACCACCATCTCCGACATGACGCGCCGGGATGGACGGTGTCACAGCACCCGGACGGGACGATCATCTGGACCACCCCGACCGGCCACCGCTACAGCACCCAGCCCTACGACTACCGGCCCGAACCCCACCTGCCGAACCCGGCGAGGGCCGCACCTCCGCCGGAGCGGGAGAGATCCGCAGCGGATCCACGGAGCCCGTTCGACCGCGATCTCGACGCCCCGGACGACGCCCCGTTCTGATCGGCCCTCGGGCCGGAGCACGCCGGAACGCTCAGCGCACGGTGGTGCGCAGGCGGGGCGTCATGTCCGCCGCCGGGAGCGGGCGGCCCCAGTGGTAGCCCTGCCCGTACCGGCAGCCCAGGGCGCGCAGCTGCTCCGCCTGTTCCGCCGTCTCCACGCCCTCCGCGACCGCAGCCAGCCCGAACGCCGCCACCACGGCCAGGATCGCGGCGGCGATGCGGTGCTGCTGGGGATCGGTGTCCAGGCCGGTGATCAGCGACCGGTCGATCTTGATCACGTCGACGAACTCGCGCCGGACGTAGCTCAGCGAGGAGCAGCCGGTGCCGAAGTCGTCGATCGCCACACCGATGCCGGCGTCCTGCAGGCCTATCATCGCCTGCATCGTCTGGGGGTCCTCGCCCATCATCTGGGTCTCGGTGACCTCCAGGGTCAGGTCGCCCGGCGCCACCCCGTGGCGCGCGAGGCACGCGATGACGTCGTCGGCGAACCGCGGTGAGCGGAGCTCGACGGGCGACACGTTCACGTGCAACCCGAACTCCACGTCGAGCAGCACCGTCTCCCGCCAGCTCGCCAGCTGCGCCACAGCGGAGTCGAGCACCCACTGGTCCAGCGCCACGAGCAGGCCCGTCTCCTCGGCGACGGGGATGAAGTCCGCCGGCACGAGCATGCCGCGGGTGGGGTGCTGCCAGCGCACGAGCGCCTCGACGCCGGACGTCAGGCCGGTCATGAGGTCGACGATCGGCTGGTAGTGCACGAGCAGCTCGCCCTCCACCATCGCCGCGCGCAGCTCGTCGGCCAGCCGTACCCGCGACAGCGCCGCGGCGTGCATCGACGGCTCGTAGATCTCGACGCTGCCCCGCGCGCGGGTCTTCGCCGCGTACATGGCGGTGTCGGCGTCGCGGAGCAGCGTGTCGGCGTCCTGACCCGGCTGGGCGAAGCACACCCCGATGCTCGCGCCGACCCAGCACGACTGCCCGCTGACGTGCACCGGCGTGCTGAGCGCCACCCGGATCCGGTCGGCCACGTCCAGCACCTGCTCCTGCGTGGCGTCCAGGACGACCAGCGCGAACTCGTCGCCGCCCAGCCTGCTCACGGTGTCGGTCTCGCGGACCACCGACCGGAGCCGGTGGGCGACCTCGACCAGCAGCAGGTCGCCCACCGGGTGCCCGAAGCTGTCGTTGACCGCCTTGAACCCGTCCAGGTCGAGCAACAGCACCGCGGGCGGCATCGTGCGCTTCACGGCCTTGCCGATGCGCTCCCCGAGCAGCGTCCGGTTGGCCAGGCCGGTGAGCGGGTCGTAGAGGGCGAGGCGCTCGAGCTGCTGCTGCGCGTCCTTGAGCTGCTGGGTCCGCTCGGTCACCCGCTGCTCGAAGTCGGTGTTGAGCGCCTGCAGCTCCTCGGCCAGCATGTTCATGCCGACGATCACCGCGTCGATCTCGTCCGCGGCCATCGAGGGCTCCAGCCGGGCGTCGAGGTCCCCCGACGCCAGGGTCACGACCAGCTCCACCAACTGATCCAGTCGCATGTCCCGGTCCTCAGATTCGGGTGTCGCCATGGTGCAACCACGCCACGGCGGCGGGATCGGAGGTGAAGAACCGCGTCGGCACCGGGGGAGCGCTGACGCTCAGCGCGAAGTTGGCGATCATGCTGTCCACCGCCGACCGGCCCAGCAGCGCGATCATCGACGCCGAGCACCGCTCGGTGAACACGACCCGCGCGTCCCGCGTCAACGTCGCGGTGCCGGTCATGTCGACGAGAAGTGGGCGGCGCTGGGCGCCGTTGAGCTCGTCCACCCTGGCCACCGCCTCCCGCGCGAGCGGTTCGGTGATGCGCAGGCCCTCGGCCCAGGTGAGCCGGACGATCCCGTCGGCGTTGACACGCACGGAGATCGCACGCTCACGTTCCGCCGAACTGCTCACCTTCGGAGAGTAGAGGTGCGGCGCCATGGCCCTCACGCGGCCCAGCTCATGTCACCCGTCCGGGGAGCCGGTCAACCCGCCGAGCCGATCCGGTGTGAGGTTTCTGAAGATCTTCCCCGGGTGGGGTGGGCCGGTGCCGGCCCTGGCCTAGCGTCGCCGGGGTGATGCGGACGAGGGAGCTGGCACATGGGACCTGACTTCGACGGCCACGGGCCGCACCACGGGGGCCACGGGCCGGCGCTGTTCTTCCCCGCCCTGGGTGCGCTGCCGCTGCTGCTCTCCCTGGTCGTCGCGCTCTGGATCAGCGGTTACGGCGCGATGGCCGTCGTCGGGGCGCGGGCCGCCCTCGCGCCGGACCCGTGGCGCGCCCGGTGGGAGAACGCCGTCGCCCGCCACCGCGCGGTCGCGGCCGACTTCGCGGCGTCCGAGTGCGATCCGCGGTCGATCCTCGAGCGCCCCGCCCTGAGCGACGTCCGGCAACCGGCCACCGCGCGCTTCGTCGAGGCGTTCGCCGAGGCGCGGGCGCTGCTCACCGAGCGGTACCCGGCGCAGGATCTCGCCCGGCGCTTCGGCGCCGCGGTCGAGCGCGAGGAGCAGGCCTGGGCGGCCGCGGTCGACGCGGCGCAGCAGCAGCAATTGACCATGGCACTGCCCTAGGCAATAGTTCGGGTCCATGACCCGCGCCTACCGCTCCCCGCTGCGAGCGGAGCGGGCCCGCCGCACCCGGCTGCGGGTGGTGGAGGCGGCCACGGCCGTCTTCCTCGGACGCGGCTACGCCGGCGCGACCATGCGGTCGATCGCGGCCGAGGCCGGGGTGTCCGTGCCGACGGTCGAGCAGCTGTTCGGGACGAAGGCGGGCATCCTCGAGGCCGCGATCGACGACGCGATCGCCGGCGACGACGAGCCGGTCCCCGTCCTCGACCGCGGCTGGGCGGCCGCGGCGCGGGCGGCCGGGACCGCCGAGGAGTTCCTCGCGATCGCCGCAGGCGTGATCACCGCGGCGATGGAACGGTCCGCCGGCCTCGTGCTGGCCGTGTTCGAGGGGGCGCGCACCGATCCCGACCTCGCCCGGCTCGCCGAGCAGATGACCGCCCGGCGGACCGCGACCGCCGTGTGGGCCGTGGACGCGCTGGCCGCGATCGCGCCCCTGAACGCCGACCGGGCCGACGCCGTCGAGTCGCTGTGGATCCTCATGGACCCGGCCGTGTTCGACCGGGTCACGCGGCAGCGCGGCTGGACCCCGTCGCGGTACCGCGGCTGGTTCGCGCGCTCGGCCCGACTGCTCCTGATCGCCGACCCGACCCCGAGGAGAACCCCGTGACCCGCGGCCAGATCGACTACCTCCAGCTCCCGGCCCTTGGACGTCGGGCGTTCCGCGTCCTTCTACGAGGCGGTGTTCGGGTGGTCGGTCGACACCGGGAACGCCGGCTTCACCGCGCCCGCCATGATCGGCCAGTTCACCACCGACCGGCCGCCCTCGGCCGCGGCCGGCCCGCTGCTGTGGATCCGGTCCGACGACCTGTACCCCACGCTCGACCGCGTCGCCGAGCACGGCGGCATGGCCCGCCACCCGCAGCCGCAGACGATGATCGCGGTACGCGACGTGGAGGCGTCCAGCGCCTGGTACCAGCAGCTCCTGGGCCTGCGCAGCGACCACGGCGGGCCGGAGTACGAGCGGCTGCTGGCCGGGGACGCCCTCGTGCTCCAGCTGCACCACCGCGACGTCGCGCACCACCACGGGCCCATCGCGCACGGCGGGAGCGGTGACGGGGTCCTGCTGTGGTTCGGGGAGGTCTCGGACTTCGACGGCGTCGTGGCCCGCGCCGGGGAACTGCACGCGCCGATCGTCCGCGCGCCGCACCGCAACCCGCCCGAGGGCCACGGCAACGGGCCCGGGCACCGCGAGATCTGGGTCTCCGACCCGGACGGCTACACCGTCGTGGTCGCCGGCCCCGACGGCGAGGCCCATGAGCCCACCTGAGCCGGCACGGGCCACTGTGGTGGCCTGGTACGCCCACCGCCCCGCGGTCCTGACGGAGCTGGTCGAGCGCCTGCAACGGGCCGCGGGCCCCGGCTTCACGCCGCGCCCGCTGCCGGACGTCCACGCGACGGTGATCGGGCTGGAGGCGGCAGGCGACCGCGACGGGCTCCTGCACCACCTGGCGGCCGAGCTCGCCCGTGAACCGCTGCAGGTCCGGTTCGGCGGCTTCGCCGGCGACGACCTGCGCCTGCGGAGCCGCGGGCTGACCCTGGCCGAGCGCAGCCTGGGCGTGCACGGCGGGCGGCTCGTGCTCATCGGCTGGCCGGTGGATCCGGAGCCCTCGCCGCGCCTCGGGGAGATCCGGCTGCGGTGCGAACGGTTCGGGTTCCGGCACAAGTACCACGAACGTCCCGGTGACCTCGACCCCGACGCCTACCTCGTGCTCGGGGAGGCCCCGGACCGGGGGTCGGTGGACGCGATGCGCCGCGAGGTCCTCGCGGCGCCCGTGCTGGTCCCGCTCACGGTCGGCGACGTGGCGCTCGTCGAGTACGTCGACCCCCGGTTGCCCGCGGCCTCGTCGACGTGGTGGCCCCTCACCCGATGGTGAGGAAACCGTTGCCGGTGTGCGCGCCGAACGTCCTCGTGACGGTGATCCCGGGCACAGCGCGTCCTCGCGATGCTGGTTCCCGTCGGACAACGGCAGTAACCCGAAGGAGAACGGCGATGGGCACCACGGCGACAGACCAGCTGACCGGCCGCGACCGGGCGATCCTGCGCGCGGTGGCCGGCGGCACCGCCGAGCTCTCCGGTGGCGCCGAGCCCGACCTCTTCCTCGACGGCCGCTGCTGCTGCGACCAGCCCGCCGCGCACCGGCTCGTCCGCCTCGGCCTCATCGCCCCCGCGGAGGCAGGGCCGGTCGGGCGGCGGGTGGCCGCCCACGTCACCCCGGCCGGGTGGGCGCTGGTCACGACCGCGGTCGCGGTGTCCATCGCCGCCTGAGCTTGATCTTTAACCTGCCGGCACTGTCGTAGGTCGTTCGTGCTCGGTGC
>CAXTTN010000171.1:12364-12974 GCA_964247105.1 uncultured Pseudonocardia sp. | reverse complement strand
GCCGGAGTCGGTGCGCATCCGCAAGGTCGAGCTCGACTCGCACCTGCGCGGCCGGATGAAGGCCAGGGCGAAGGCAGCCGGCTGACCCGTGCACTATGGCCTCCGCGGGTGGAGCACCCGCCGGAGACCGGAGGTGTGCGTGAGGGCCGTGCTGATCCTGATGTTGCTCGCGGTCCTGGTGACCGCCTGCAGCAACACGCCGGCCCAGCCCGCGCCCGCCCCCGTCGTGCCGACGCCGCAGAAGGCGCCGACCCAGCTCGTCGTCGGCGTCGACGCGATCCCGAGCGGCTTCAACCCGCACCTGCTGGCCAACCAGTCACCGTTGACGACCGCGCTGGCGACGCTCGTGCTGCCGTCGGTGTTCCGGCCCGACGCCCAGGGCACCCCCCAGCTGGACCCGACCATCGCCACCAGCGCCACGGTCACCTCCACGGCCCCGTTCACGGTGAGCTACGAGCTCAACCTGGAGGCGGCCTGGTCGGACAACGCGCCCATCGCGGCCGAGGACTTCGTCTACCTGTGGGAGCGCATGCGGGGTGACCCCGGCGTCACCGATGCCGCGGGCTACCGGCTGATCACCGACGTGCGGTCGCGCGCCGGCGGCAAGGCC
>CAXTTN010000171.1:0-12354 GCA_964247105.1 uncultured Pseudonocardia sp. | reverse complement strand
TGGTGTTCTCCCACGCCTACCCGGGCTGGCAGCGGCTGTTCGCGGGCCTGCTCCCCGCGCACCTGCTCAAGGACGCCCCCGGCTCCTGGACGGGCGCGCTCGTGGGCGGGCTGCCGTCCTCGGGCGGGCCGTTCAAGGTGGTGTCGGTGGACCGCGCCCGCGGCGACGTCCAGCTGGCCCGCAACGACCTCTACTGGGCCACCCCCGCCGTGCTCGACCAGCTGGAGTTCCGCAGGCTCGACGCCACCGGCATCGCGGCCGGGCTCGCCAGCGGGGACGTCGACATCGCCCTGCCGGAGGCCGACCAGGCCGTCCGCACCGCGCTCGGCGGCCTCACCCCGGCCCCGCACGTCCAGAACGCGCCGCAGCCGGTGGTGACGCAGCTCGGGCTGCGCGCCGACGCCGGCCCGGTGGCCGACGTGCGGGTGCGGATCGCGCTCGGCGCGCTGATCGACCGCAACGCCGTGCGCGCCGCGGTGGCTCCCGACGCCCTGCCCGCCGACGCGTTCGGCCTGGCCCCGTCCCAGACCGGGTACGCGTCCACGGCACCGGCCCCCGCCGGCGCCGCCGCGGCCGCGCAACAGCTCGCCGCCGCCGGCTGGGCGCGCAACCTGACCACCGGCCGCTGGGATCTCCCGAGCGGCCGCCCGGTGCAGCTCGTGATCGGCGCCGCCGCCGAGCGGGCCCAGGACCAGCGGGTGGCGCTGGCCGTCGCGAAGCAGCTCGACGCGACCGGCATCGGCGTCACGGTCGTGGTGCCGCCCGCGACCGCGCTGTTCGGGCAGGCCACGGTGCCCGCCACCCCACCGAGCACCGCCGCCGTGCCGACCCCGACCCCCACGCAGACCCCGACGCCCACCCCGTCCGCCGGGACGACGGGCCCGCGGACCGGGCCGACCACGGCGGCCACGCCCACCGCGACCGCGACCGCGGGCACCGTCCGCGTCGACCTGATGGTGATGCCACGCACCGCGGGCGGCGACCTCGGCACGGAGCTCTCCTCGGACTACGGCTGCCCCCGCGCGACGTCCGTCGTCCCGGATCCGCCCGCGTCGCCGACCGGGTTCTGCCTGCCCGCGCTGGAGCCGCTCTTCGACGAGCTGACCGGTCCGGACCCGCGCCCGGACCTGCCGGCCACCGTGGAGCGCCTGCTCTGGGAGCAGCTGCCGGCGCTGCCGCTGTTCCAGCCCGTGACGCTCGTGGTCAGCACCGCCACGGCCGACGCCGTCACGAGCGTCGGCCCGGGACCGCTGGAGACGGGACCCGTGACGGGCGCCGAACGCTGGCGCGCCGTACCGAGCTGACCGTGCTGATTTGACTGCGCGGAGTTGACAGGACACCCCGCGGAGGGCTTAGTTACCGCGAGGTAATCGCTCGACGCCGCGTGCACGCGGCTCGGTCACCCTTTGGTCACGATGACGAGACCGCCGGTGACGGTGGCGCTGAGGGGTTCCTACCGTGCCCTGGGCCGGGGTGCCGTCCGCCCACATGGACGTCATCGACGGCCATGACGAGACGGACGTCCCGACCGGGACTGATCCAGCGGAGAGAGGTCAGGAGATCGATGAGGCGAACGAGGGTGGCATCGCTGATCGCGGTGGGCGCTGCTGCGGCAGTGATGCTCACGGCGTGTGGCACGGCCAGCGACAACGGCACGGGTCCGGCGGGGGGCTCGAACGACGCCCGCAACGGCACCGCCGAGGGCGCGGTCAAGGGCGGGACGCTGAACATCCTCGGCGCCGGTGACGTCGACTACATGGACCCGAACATCACGTACTACTCGGTCGGCTACACGGTGGCCCGCCTGTACAGCCGCCAGCTGTTCACCAACCCGGCCGATCCGGCGACCAACCGCACGGCCGTCCCCGACCTCGCCGAGGAGATCCCCACCGAGGCGAACGGCGGCATCAGCGCCGACGGCAAGACCTGGACGATCAAGATCAAGGACGGCGCGCAGTGGAACACCACCCCGCCCCGCCCGGTCACCGCGGCCGATGAGGTCACCGGCATCAAGCGCACCTGCAACCCGGTGCAGCCCTTCGGCGGCCTGCCGGACTACCAGGACCTGATCGCCGGGTTCAAGGAGTTCTGCGCGGGCTTCGCGAACGTCGGGCAGGACGCGGCGTCGATCAAGAAGTACATCGAGGCCACGCCGCTGGCGGGGGTCACCGCGAAGGACGACCGCACGATCGTCTTCTCCCTCAACTCGCCCGCCCCCTACCTCGCCGAGATGCTGACCCTGCCCGCGCTGGGCCCGGCTCCCGTCGAGTACCTGAACTACGTTCCGGCGAGCACCGACCTCGGCAAGAACACGATCTCCAACGGCCCGTACAAGGTCGACCTGTACGACCCGACGAAGCGGATCGAGCTGAGCCGCAACCCGAGTTGGAACGCCGCCACCGACACCGTCCGCGGCGCGTTCGTCGACAAGATCGTCATCGACGAGACGCAGACGCAGGAGTCGGTCCAGCAGCAGCTGCAGACCGGCTCGCCCAGCGCCGACATGCAGTTCGACGTGGCGACGCCCGCGTCGCAGATCCCGGGCCTGCAGGCCGCGAACGACCCCAACCTCGACCTGGGGTCCACCGCGTCGAGCAACCCGTACGCGATCTACAACTTCAAGTCGCCCAACAACAAGGGCGCGATGGCGAACATCAAGTTCCGCCAGGCCCTCATGTACGGCATCAACCGCGACAACATCGTGCAGGTGCTCGGCGGCCCCGCGGTGGCCCCGCCCCTGACGCACGTGCTGCCGCCGAGCCTGGCGGGCTCGCAGGACTTCAACATGTACCCCTACGACGTCGACAAGGCCAAGTCCCTGCTGACCGAGGTCGGGGTCACCACGCCGATCACGCTGAAGCTGCTCTACCGCAACTCCTCCGAGGGTGCCAGCAAGACGTTCGCCACGATCCAGCAGGACCTGAGCAAGATCGGCATCACCGTCGAGGGCGTCCCGTCGCCGAACGCCGACTTCTACACGAAGTACCTGCAGGAGCCGGACGTGGCCGCGCGCGGGGTGTGGGACATCGCGATCGCCGGCTGGGGTGCGGACTGGTTCGGCAACGGCGGTGCGATCTCGTACTACAATCCGCTGTTCTCCGGCGCGCCGTCGTTCCCGAAGAACGGCAGCAACTACGGCTTCTACGACAGCGCCACCACCAACGGGCTGATCGCCCAGGCTCTCGCGGCCAAGGACCTGACCACGCAGAACGACCTGTTCGCGCAGATCGACAAGCAGATCATGACCGACGCCGCGTTCTTCCCGATCACCAACACCAACTGGCCGACCTACCACGCGACCCAGGTGCACAACGCGGTGTACATGGACTCGTTGCAGAGCTTCGACCCGGCCAACGTCTGGCTCGACGCGGACAAGCAGGGCTGAGCACACCGATGCCACTCCTCGAAGTGGATGATCTGCACGTTTCGTTCAGCACCCCGGACGGCGTCGTGCGTGCGGTGCGGGGGGTGTCGTTCTCGGTCGAACGGGGACGCACCCTCGGCATCGTCGGGGAGTCCGGGTCCGGCAAGTCCGTCGCGACCCAGACCATCGTCGGCCTGACCCGGGGCGCCCGCGTCTCGGGTCGGGCCACCCTCGACGGGGAGAACCTCCTCGGGGCCGACGCCGACACGCTGCGCCGGATCCGCGGGGCCGAGATCGGCATGATCTTCCAGGACCCGCTGTCGAGCCTGCATCCCTACTACAAGGTCGGTTGGCAGATCGTCGAGATGATCCGCGCACACGAGCGCGGCACCTCGAAGGCGGCCGCCCGGCAGCGCGCGATCGACCTCCTGGACGCGGTGGGGATCCCCAGCCCGCGCACCCGGATCGACGACTACCCCCACGAGTTCTCCGGCGGCATGCGCCAGCGCGTCATGATCGCCATGGCGATGGCGCTCAAGCCGGCCGTGCTCGTGGCCGACGAGCCGACCACGGCCCTGGACGTGACGGTCCAGGCCCAGGTGCTCGACGTGATGCGCGACGTGCAGCGCGAGTTCGGCACCGCGATCATCCTCATCACGCACGACCTGGGCGTGGTCGCGGACATGGCCGACGAGGTCGTCGTCATGTACGGCGGGCAGGTGATGGAGCGGGCCGAGCGGCGCGAGCTGTTCTACCGCCGGCACCACCCCTACACCGAGGGCCTGCTGAAGTCGCTGCCGACGTCGGGGTACCGGGGCAAGCTCACGCCCATCGCGGGCACGCCCCCGAGCATGATCAGCCCACCGCCGGGCTGCCCGTTCGAGCCGCGGTGCATCTACGCGTTCGACCGCTGTTCGACGAAGCCGCCGGCCCAGACCATCCCGGGCGCCGGCATCCACACGTCGGCGTGTTGGCTACCGGCCGACCGCTCGACCCGGACCGAGGAGGTGACCGTCCCATGACCGCACCTCGGGCCGCGGAGCACGGCGACGTCCTGATGGAGGTCCGCGACGTCCGCAAGGCCTTCCCCGTCGGCAGGCGCAGGCTCTTCGGCGGGCCGCCGCCGCAGCTGCGCGCCGTCGACGGCGTCAGCCTGGAGGTCCGCCGCGGCGAGACGCTCGGGCTGGTCGGCGAGACGGGCTGCGGCAAGTCGACGCTCGCCCGCTGCATGACCCGGCTCTACGACCTCACCGGCGGCACCGTCACGTTCGACGGCACCGACGTCAGCACGCTGTCGCGCGGCGAGCTGCGCCCGCTGCGGCGCGAGATGCAGGTGATGTTCCAGGACCCGTACGGCTCGCTGAACCCGCGCCGCCGCGTCGGCTCGATCATCGGCGACCCGTTCGCCATCCACGGCATCGCCGAGGGTGAGGAGCGCAAGCGCAAGGTCCAGGACCTCATGGAGCTGGTCGGGCTCAACCCGGAGCACTACAACCGGTTCCCGGCCGAGTTCTCCGGCGGGCAGCGCCAGCGCATCGGCATCGCCCGCGCACTGGCGCTGCGTCCCAAGCTGGTGGTGTGCGACGAGCCGGTCTCGGCGCTGGACGTGTCGATCCAGGCGCAGGTGATCAACCTGCTCGCCGAGCTGCAGGAGCAGCTCGACCTGACCTACGTCTTCATCTCCCACGACCTGTCGGTGGTGCGGCACGTCAGCGACCGGATCGCGGTGATGTACCTCGGCAAGATCGTCGAGATCGCCGACGTCGACGACCTGCACGAGCACACCCGCCACCCCTACACGCAGGCGCTGCTCTCGGCCGTGCCCGCCGCCGACCCGGACGCCGTGGCGGCCCGGGAGCGCATCGTGCTGGTGGGTGACCTGCCCTCGCCCGCGGCGCCGCCGTCGGGGTGCCGGTTCCACCCGCGCTGCCCGAAGGCGCAGGAGCGCTGCACCACCGAGGATCCGGAGCTGGTGCCCCGCATCGGGGACGCCGCCTCCCACCAGGTGGCCTGCCACTTCCCGCTGGCCGACGGCGAGCTGATGAGCCGGTCGCGGCCGTCGATCCGGGACGTGGCGCCGGACATGGGCTTCGACGCGGTGGCCGTGGAGAGGGCCGTGGACAAGGGAGGGCCGGCATGACCGAGACCGTCGCCGTCCCCGAGGCCCGGGAGCTGCAGGGCGAGGCGCGGATCCAGGGCCGCACCCCGCTGCAGCTCGCGTGGGAGCGCCTGCGCCGCGACCGGGTGGCGATCATCTCGCTCGTGGTCATCGTGATCATCGTCGTCGTCGCGCTGACCGCGCCGCTGATCGCGGCGCTCGTCGGGCACACCCCCGACGAGCAGTTCCGCCAGACCGGCCTCACCGCCGCCGGGCTGCCCAAGGCCCCGACCGGCCCGTTCATCATGGGCACCGACGACCTGGGCCGCGACCTGTTCGTGCGGATCGTCTACGGCAGCCGCATCTCGCTGCTGGTGGGCGTGGTGTCCACGCTGATCTCCGTGGCGGTCGGCGTCGTCATCGGCATCGTGGCCGGCTACTTCGGCGGGTGGGTCGACACGGTGCTGGCGCGCCTGGTCGACGTCGTGCTGTCGTTCCCGTTCCTGCTGGCCGCGGTCGCGATCGTGTCCATCTCGGGCCCGAGCCTGACCGTGACGATCCTCGTCATCGCGTTCTTCAGCTGGTCGTCGGTGGCCCGCATCGTGCGCGGGCAGGTGCTCTCGATCCGGGAGCGCGAGTACGTCGAGGCGGCCCGGTCGCTCGGGTCGAGCGACCGGCGGATCATGTTCGTCGACATCCTGCCGAACGTGGTCGCCCCGGTGATCGTCTACACGACGCTGCTCATCCCGGCGGCCATCGTGGCCGAGTCGACGCTGTCGTTCCTGGGCCTGGGCATCCCGGCGCCCACGGCGACCTGGGGCGGCATGCTGGACGGCTCGCTGCAGTACTACCGGGTGGCCTGGTGGTACCTGCTGTACCCCGGCCTCGCGCTGCTGATCACCACGCTGGCGTTCAACCTGTTCGGCGACGGCGTGCGCGACGCGTTCGACCCCCGGTCGGACCGGCTGTTCGCCACCGAGTCCGAGACCGCCGCCCAGTCCGAGGACGGCGAGAAATGATCCGGTTCCTCGTCCGGCGCATCCTGCAGGGCCTGCTCGTCATCTGGCTGATCACGCTCGTGCTGTTCGGCCTGTTCTTCGTGGCGCCCAGCGACGTGGCGCAGACCCTGGGCGGGCGGCAGGCCACCCCGCAGACGATCGCGCTGATCAACCAGCGGCTCGGGCTCGACCGGCCGCTCTGGGAGCAGTACCTCAGCTTCGTGGGCAACGCCCTTCGCGGCGATCTCGGCTACGACTACTACAAGCAGATCCCGGTCACCTCGATCATCGCCGACGCGCTGCCGAAGACGCTGTCGATCGCGCTGGGCGCCGCGGTGATCTGGATGCTCATCGGCGTCACCAACGGCGTGCTCTCGGCCACCCGGCCCCGGTCGTTCCTCGACCGCGGCCTCACGGTCTTCGCGCTGTTCTTCTACTCGATGCCGACGTTCCTGCTCGGCCTGCTGCTGCTGTTCTTCCTCTACTTCCAGCTCACGCTGGCCGGGGTCAAGATCTTCCCGCCGGGCGGGTACGTCAACCTGGCGACGAGCCCGGGCGGCTGGCTGCAGCACATGATCCTGCCGTGGTTCACCCTCGCGCTGGTCACGGCGGCGTCCTACACGCGGTTGACGCGCACGTCGATGCTGGACGTGCTGGGGGAGGACTACATCCGCACGGCCCGTTCCAAGGGCCTGTCCGAGCGGCGGGTCGTGCTGCGGCACGGCCTGCGCAGCGGCCTGACGCCGGTGGTCACGCAGTTCGGCATCGACATCGCCGGGCTCGTGGGCGGCGTCATCGTCACCGAGTCGGTGTTCTCGATCGACGGGCTGGGCCGCACGTCGGTCACGGCGATCACCCAGCAGGACCAGCCGGTGATCATCGGGATCACGCTGCTGGGCTGCGTGGCGGTGGTGGTGGCCAACATCCTGGTGGACTTCGCCTACGCGGCGCTCGATCCGCGGGTCCGCCTCAACTGATGCCCGCTCGCCGGCTGCTGCTCGTGCACGCCCACCCCGACGACGAGACGCTCGTCACCGGCGGCACCATGGCCCGCCACGCCGCGGAGCCCGACACGTCGGTGACGCTGGTGACCTGCACCCTCGGCGAGCAGGGCGAGGTCATCCCGCCGGAGCTGGCGCTGCTCGCCGCGGAGGAGTCCGACCAGCTCGGCGGTTACCGCATCGGCGAGCTGGCGGCGGCCTGCGCGGCGCTGGGCGTCACCGACCACCGGTTCCTCGGCGGCGCGGGCCGCTGGCGCGACTCCGGCATGGCCCTGGCCGGGCACGGCGTGCGGGCCGCGACACCCGCGGTGCTGCACCCGCGCGCGTTCGCCGCGCCCGCCGCGTTCGACGAGCAGGTGGCGGCGCTCGTGGCGGTGCTGGAGGAGGTGCGGCCCCAGGTGGTGATCACCTACGCGGCCGACGGCGGCTACGGCCATCCCGACCACGTCCGGGCCCACGAGATCACCGTCGCTGCGCTGGCGCGGGTGCCCGCGCGGCTGCTGTTCACCGTCATCGGACGGGCGACGCTCGACGCCGGGCTGGCCGGGCTCACCGGCCCGTTCCGGCGTCCGGAGCCCGACGAGCTGCCCAGCGTCCCGGATGCGAGGATCACCACGCGCTTCGACGTGAGCGCGTACCGGGAGCAGCGGATCGCGGCGATGCGCGCCCATGCGACCCAGGTCTCGGTCGGCGAAGGGGCGTTCGCGATGAGCAACGGCGTGGGCCAGCCGCTGCTGGACGTCGAGGAGTACACCGCCGCCGACGGGGTATCCCGTGGCGACCTGTTCGAGGGGGTGACACAGTGACCGTCCAGCCGCAGGACCACGCCACCGGCACCGAGCCCGACGACGGCCTCGCCGTCCTCGCGCTCCTCACCCTGGACGGGCTGCTGCTCGGCGCGTTCGGGCTCGCGTTCACGCCCCTGTTCGTCGGGGTGGCGCCGGCGCCGATGGGCGCGGTGCTCTCGATCATCATCCTGCCCTGGCTGGTGCTGCGGGCCGGTGAGGTCGACCCGCGGCCCGGCTTCGCCGGCGCCCCGCTGGTCGCGTGGTTCCTGGCGGTGGTCGTGCTCGGGCTGACCGGCCCGGGCGGGGACGTCATCCTGCCGACGCAGCCGTCCACGATCTGGACGTCGCTCCTGCTGTTCTTCGGCGGGCTGGGCGCCGGGCTGTGGGCGTTGCGCCGGGTGCTGAACGGGGAGGTGGGACGTGGCTGAGGCCATCTCGGACGCGGCGCTGGTGACCGTCCTCCGCCCGTTCGTGCGCGCCACCCGTCCGGTGCTCGCCGGGCTGCGCGAGGCGGATCCGTTCGGGCTGCGCACGCGCGTGGCGTCCGAGGAGGAGGAGCGGTCGCTGGGCACCACGATCCTCGACGCGCTCGCCTCCGTCGAGGTGCCGGGCACGTCGGCGTGGGCGGCGATGGACGTCGCGGAGCGGTCGCGCTGGTGGGTGCACCGGGTCGGCCGGTTCACCACGCTGCTCGCGGCCGTGCCCGGGATCGGCGGCGTGCTGGCCAACCGGCTGCCCGTCTCCAAGATCCTCGGCGCGGCCGGGCAGGGGCTGGTGCTCGTCGCGATCGCGGGCGAGCACGGGGTGTCCGAAGACCCGCTTGCGGGGTCGAGCATCGGCGCCGAAGACCCGCTTGCGGGGTCGAGCATCCGCGCCGACGAGGACGCGCTGGTCGCGCTGCTCGGGAAGGTCCTGTTCCGGCGTGATCTCGTGATCGTCGCGCCGGACGCGGCCGCCGACGCGGTGGCGGATGAGCGGGCCGCGGAGCTGACCGGGGACCTCGCCGAGCCCACCCTGAACCGGATCGGCAGGGCGGTGTGGCGGCTGGGCCGCGCGCTGCTCGCGGCGGAGGACGAGCTCGACCGCCGGCCCCACGGCAACCTCCTGCACGAGGGGCTGGGCATGCTGCCGGTGGTCGGTGCGGTCGGGAAGTACCTGGGGGAGTGGTCGGGCCTCAAGAAGGCCGCGCGGCAGGCCGATGAGCAGCTCCGGCGTCGGTGAGCGTTCCGGGGATCAGGTAGCGGTAGCGGTGGTGCTCGACGAAGCCCAGCCGGTCGTAGAGCGCACGGGCGCCGGTGTTCTGCAGCGCCACCTGCAGCACCGCCCACCGGGCCCCGTGCTCGGCGCCCCAGCCCGCCGCGGCGGCGAGCAGCTCCGTGGCGAGTCCCCGTCGCCGGGCGGAGGGCAGCACCTCGAGAACGGACAGGTGCAGGTGGTCCTCGACGACCGTGGCGCGCAGCGCACCGGCGGGTCCGTCCGCCACGCGGAGCAGCAGGAACGCGGTCAGCGGCAGGCCACCGGGATCCAGCACCCCGCGCCGGACAGGACCATCCCCGACAAGCCCCCACCACTCCGCGGAGGGCCGCAACGCCACCTCCACACCCCCGCGCAGCCCCCCTTCCCACCCGTACGAGTGGCACTTTCGTTGGATAGGTTCGTACGAGAGTGCCACTCGTACCGGTGGGGGCGGCTCCTGCGCCGCGGTGGCGAGGTCGCCCACCATCACCGCCACCTCTGCGCCCGCCTCGTGGCCCGCGTCCAGCTCCCAGCCCTCTCCCGCGACGGCGCGGTCCCACGGGGACCCGATCGGCACCTGCACCCGCGGCGGGATCCCGTTCCTCGCGGCGAACGACCGCACCCGGTCCAGCGCCTCGGCCACGGGCCGGCCGGGGTCGCCGATCGCCAGGGCCGAATTCGCGCGGCCGGTGTAGCCGCCCGCGGCGCGCAGCCGCCACGCGCCCAGCGGCTCGTCCACCTCCGCGGGCCAGGCGTCGGCGCACAGGCTCTCCAGCCGTGCGATCGCGGTGAGCGAGGCCCGGCGCGGCGGCGCGGGCGGCACGGCGCGCACCGCCACGACGGCGTCGCGCGGGACCCGCACCGGGCCGCGGCGGGCGTGCACGGTGAGCGTCTCGGCGTCGGCGGACAGCTCGCCGACGGCGTCGCTGTAGAGCGGGCGGCCGTCGCGCTCGCCGATGCGGTGGCGCAGCGCGACGCGGCGCCCCACCAGCGCATCCAGCTCCGCGGAAACGATGCGGGTCACACCGCCCCGGCTGCCGTTGCGGCGCGTCGCCGATACATACTGTTCATCGCCCCAGTATCTCTGCAGTGGAGGATGGCTCACCCGTGACGTACGTGATCGCCGAGCCCTGCGTCGACCTGCTCGACAAGGCGTGTATCGAAGAGTGCCCGGTGGACTGCATCTACGAGGGTGGCCGGATGCTCTACATCCACCCCGACGAGTGCGTCGACTGCGGGGCGTGCGAGCCGGTGTGCCCCGTCGAGGCCATCTACTACGAGGACGACGTGCCCGAGCAGTGGGCCGCCTACACCAAGGCCAACGTCGACTTCTTCGACGAGCTGGGATCGCCGGGCGGGGCGTCGAAGGTCGGGAAGACCGACATGGACGTCGAGCCGGCGAAGAGCCTGCCGCCGCAGCAGCACGACGAGTGAGGTCTGCGCACAGCACGGAACCGGTCACGCACAGGATCGACCTCCCCGACTTCCCCTGGGACTCGCTCGCCGAGGACAGGGCGCTCGCCGAGGCCCACCCGGACGGCATCGTCGACCTGTCGGTCGGCACGCCGGTCGACCCGGTGCCGGCCGTCGTGCGCGCGGCGCTCACGGGCCCCGCGGCCGACGAGCCCGGCTACCCCACCACGCACGGCACCGAGTCGCTGCGCCGGGCGATCGCCGGGTCGTTGCTGCGCCGCTTCGGCGTCACGGTCGATCCGGCGGCCGTCCTGCCGACCATCGGCTCCAAGGAGCTCGTCGCCTGGCTGCCCACGCTGCTCGGCGTCGGCCCCGGTGACGCCGTCGTCATCCCCGAGCTGGCCTACCCGACCTACGAGGTCGGCGCGCGGCTCGCGCACGCCGAGTTCGTGCGGTCGGATTCGCCCATGGCCGTCGGCCCCGGGCGGGTCGCGCTGATCTGGGTCAACTCCCCGTCCAACCCGAGCGGGCGCGTCCTGCCCCCCGAGCACCTGCGCCGGCTGATCGGCCGGGCCCGCGCGCGCGGTGCCGTCGTCGCGTCGGACGAGTGCTACCTCTCGCTGGGACGCGGCGCGACGTCGATCCTCCACCCGGACGTCTGCCTCGGCTCGCACGAGGGGCTGCTGGCCGTGCACTCGATGTCGAAGACGTCGAACATGGCGGGGTACCGGGCCGGGTTCGTCGCGGGCGACCCGGCGCTGGTCGGCGGCCTGCTGGAGGTGCGCAAGCACGCCGGCATGATCGTGCCGCGGCCCGTGCAGGCCGCGATGGAGGCGGCCGCGTCGGACGACACCCACGTCGAGCGGCAGGTGCAGGTCTACGCCCGGCGCCGGGTGCTGCTGCGGTCCGCGCTCGCGGAGTGGGGCCTGCGGGTCGACCACTCCGAGGCGGGCCTCTACCTGTGGGCCACCGCCGGTGAGCCGGGCCGCGTCACCGTCCGGCGGCTCGCCGAGCTCGGGATCCTGGCCGCGCCCGGCGACTTCTACGGCCCGGCCGGCGCGCAGCACGTCCGCGTCGGGCTGACGGCGTACGACGACCGCATCGCGGCGGCGGCTGCGCGACTGCTCGGGACATGACGCGCCGCCGGGTGCGCCCGGCCGTCGTCCTGCTGGGGATCCTCGCGCTGGCGCTGAACCTGCGCGCCGCGCTGGCCGGCTACCCGCCGCTGTTGCAGACCGTGCGCGCCGACCTCGGCATCTCGGCGGGCCTCGCCGGGCTCGTCCAGGCCGGGGCGGTGCTCATGATGGCCGTCGGGTCGTTCACCGGCAGCGCGGTCGGTGCGCGGGTCGGGCGGGAGCGCGCGCTCGGGATCGCCGTCGGGCTCGTGGCGGCGGGCAGCCTGCTGCGCGGGGTCGCCGCCCTGATCGTGGTGGCCTACCACATCTTCGATTCGGAT
>CAXTTN010000170.1:11031-13180 GCA_964247105.1 uncultured Pseudonocardia sp. | reverse complement strand
CGGTGCGGACCGGCTTCTTCATCTTCAGCGCCCGGTCGCCGACGAGGTAGACGACGCCGATGTGGGTCTCGCGGACCGCGGCCGGCGGCGTCACCACAGCTGGGACGGGTCGTGCGGGTCGACCGGCCGTTCCGAGGTCGGGACGCCGTGGGTCCCGCGGACCACCGTGACGGGGCTGCGCGCCTGGGCGCTCACGGCGACCGCGACCGACCCGAGCGTGACCTCGCCCGGCCGGTCGGCGGCCATGCCGAGCACCAGCAGGCCCGTTCCGTCCGAGGCCCGCACCAGCTCCGCGACGGGCGGCCCGTCGAGCATCGCGGCGCGGACCGCGACGCCGCCGTCGCAGCGGCGCGCGGTCGAGAGCGCGTGCGCGAGGATCGTCCCCGCCCGGCGCCGTCCCCCGGCCCGGCCCGCGTAGGGCGCGGCGTGCACGATCGTCAGGGGCGCCCCGCGCGCGCCGGCCTCGGCGGTGGCCCACCCGACCGCCCGCAGCGCCGTCACCGTGCCGTCGACACCGACCGTCACACCGGGTCCGGTGTTCCACTCGTCCATGCGGATCCCTCCTGGTCCTCCAGGGCACCGAGCCTGGCCGGGCGCCGCCCCGCGGGGCAGTGCCGGCCGTCCTCTCCCGGGGTGACGACCCGCGGTGCGGCACGGGCCGTTGGGCCCGGTGGGCGGGCGACGCTCCCCGCGGGGACGGACCGTGGACCGTCCACCCCGGAGACGAACACGCGGCCGACATCACCTCCCACCGGCCGACGGTCGGCCGGCTCCAGGTTCGCCGCCCCGCCCGCGGCACCCGGGGTCCAAGGGCCTCCTGCCGGCGGGACGTGCGCCGCTGTTCCGCCGGTCGCCTCGGGCGCATCCTCGGCGTACGCCTTCCGACGAGGAGTGACCGCGATGCGATCCGCCCGGGAACCCGGCTTCCGGCGCCGCTCGACCGACTGGTTCGAGGACGCCGTCGCGTGGCTGCTCTCGGCCGCCGCGGTGCTCGGGCTGGGTGTCGCGCTGGCCGTCGGGCTGAGCCAGTTCGCCACCGCGAGCGACCGCGCCCGTGTCGAGGCGGCCACGTCGATCCCGGTCCGTGCGACCCTGGTGGACGACGCCGCCTCCGAGAGCGTCACGGGGATGATGCCGCTCGTGCAGGTCCCGGCCGGCGTGACGTGGACCGGGCCCGACGGCACTCCGCGGCGGGGGTCCGTCGCCGTCGCAGCCGGAGCGCGCGCCGGGACGACGGTCCCGGTGTGGCTCACCCGTGACGGCGTCCTCACCGGCGCCCCGACCACGCCCGCCGAAGCCATCGGGGTGGGTGTCGGCGCCGGTCTGACCGTGGTGCTCGTGGACGGGTGCGTGATCGTCGCGGCGTGGCCGGCCGCACGGCGGCTGGCCCTCGCCCTCAACGCCCGGGCCTGGGAGCGGGAGTGGCGGCGCGTCGAGCCGCTGTGGTCCCGGGCGTCGGGCGAACGGTGACCACCGGGCGGGTCCAACGGCCCGGTCGGCAGGGCCGTCCGTCGGTCGCGCCGGCGGTACCGCACCGGGCAACCTGGGGCGGTCGAGAGGAAGGGGAGCCGCCATGAGCACGGACCGGGATCCTCGGAGCGTCGTCGTCGGGGTCGACGGCTCGCCCGAGTCGCTGCACGCCGTCCGCTGGGCCGCGGCCGAGGCCGCCCGTCGGCGGGCGCCGCTGCGCCTGGTGACGGCCCTGGACACCGTCGACGACCGCATCAACGGCCTGCCCGGGGTGGGGTCGCGCTACGAGGAGATCCTCCGCGACGACGCGCGCGCCCACCTGGAGGCGGCGCGGGCCGCCGCCCTCACCGTCGAACCCGACCTCGTGGTCGACCCGCACCTCGTCCTGGGGTTCCCGACCGACACGCTCGTCGCGGAGTCCGGCCGGGCGCACCTGATGGTCGTCGGGGACCGCGGCATCGGCCGGATCGCCGCGATGGTGGGCGGGTCGGTGGCGGTGGGGCTGCTCACGCACGCGGGCTGCCCGGTCGTGGTGGTCCGCGACGCACCGCGGGCCGGCGCGGCGGACGCGCCCGTGGTGCTCGGCGTCACCGGTGCGACGGGTGATGCGGCGATCGGGTTCGCCTTCGACGCCGCGTCGATCCGGCGGGCGGCGCTCGTCGCCGTCACCACGTGGGGA
>CAXTTN010000170.1:0-11021 GCA_964247105.1 uncultured Pseudonocardia sp. | reverse complement strand
CGACGCCAGGACCTCCGCGTTCTGGGACGTGCTGGCCGCCGACGCGAGGGACCTGCTGGCCGCGCGCCTGGCCGGGTGGGGCGAGAAGTACCCGGACGTCCACGTCGACCAGGTCGTGCGCCACAACCGGCCCGCCCACGAGCTGCTCGCCCGCTCGGAGCAGGCCCAGCTGGTCGTCGTGGGCTCGCGGGGGCACGGCGAGTTCACCGGCGCGCTCCTCGGGTCGGTCGGCAACGTCCTCGTCCACCGGGCGTCGTGCCCCGTCGCGGTGGTGCGGACCGTGCGGCCGTCCGCCTGACGCCGGCCGCGGGAGCCGGCGGCGCGAGTCGGCACCCAGCTGCAGCCCGCCGTCGATGCGCCGCACCCGGTGGCCGGCCGCACCGAGCGGGAGCTGCGCCTCGCTGTGGGGGTGAGCCCGGCCGGGGTCAGCTCGCGGCCAGGCGCGCCGCGTGGGCGGCCTCGCCGGTCGCGACGGTGCCCGCGCCGCTGCTGCGGACCGGCCACCGGGCCGCGAGCGCCTCGGTGATGCGGCGCCGCACCTCGTCCTCCTGCGCGGGGTCGGTCGCGAACAGCACGCGCAGGTGGACCGCGTCCTCGGACCGCCGTGCCGCGGTGTGGTGCGGTGCCAGCGGGCACGGCGGCTCGTGCTCCCCGCCACCGCACAGGGCGAGCGTGATCGCGGCCCCCGGGGCGGCGGTGTCATCGTCGGGACCCATCTGGAGGACCGCGTCGTGGGCGAACGGTCGGCGCACCGGCTCAGGATCTCGCACCCTCACCGGGCGGCGCCGGCGGGTCGGTACGGGAACCGTATCCGTCCCGACCGTGCCGGCGCCCCCGCGTCAGCTCTCACCGTCCTCGTACTCCGCCAGCGGCCCCATGATCCGGATCTCCACGTGGGCCGGCAGGTCCGCGTCCTGCGCCGGGTCGGTGACGACCTCGCCGTCGACCCGCACCCGGCCCAAGGCCAGGTGGTGGCGGGCGCGCTCCTCGGTGATACCGGACCGGAGCAGCCGGTCCAGGACCGTCCGGGTGGCGACAGCGGTGCCGGTCGAGGTGCTCATGAGCGTTCCCTTCGTCGTGGGTGCCTGCGATGTCGCGCCGCCCGGCTGAGGGATCACCCGGTACGACGTGACCCGAGGATGCGGCCCGGCCCGCCGCAAGGGCAGGGCCGGACGTCCCGGCCGCGGCGGGACGTTGGACCGGTGGGGACACCGTGGGGCGTGCCTGGCGTCGACCGGGCCCACCTGCCCCGCGGGGCGGGCGGCCTCGGGGGAAGGTCCCCGGTCGCCGGGCAGGTCGGCCTCCGGGGACGGCGCCGGACACTCGGCCCCGCGGGTCGGGCCGTCCGCCCCTGCCGCGCCGCGCCGCGCGGGCCGACCCTGGACGGAGGAAGACCGACTCCCGAGGAGCACCGATGCAGGCCCGTGACGTCATGACCCCGCTCGTGTTCAGCCTGCGTCCGCACCTGCCCGCGCGGGCCGCGGCGGCGGTGCTGGCCGAGCGGGGGTTCGACGCGGCGCCCGTCATGGACGCCGAGGGGCGCCTGCGCGGCGTCGTGTCGGCGTCCGATCTCGCCGGCGGTCGGCAGGGGGCCGCCGCGGGGGAGGCCCCCGACCAGGCCGTCGTCGCGGACCTGATGACCCCGTCGCCGCCGACCGCCGCACCGGGCACCGACCTGGTGCCCCTCGCGGCGTCGATGCTCGCGGCCGGGGTCCGGTGCCTACCGGTGCTCGACGACGGCCGCCTGGTCGGCGTCGTCACCCGGCCCGACCTGCTGCGGGTGGCCGCCGCCGCGACGGGCCGCCCCGCCCTGCCGGTGGTCGGGGCGTAGGGCCCGGCCGGCGATCCGCGGAGGGTGCCGTGTCCTTCCCGCGCGCGGGCCGCCCCGACGCGCTCCTCGACGCGGGCGGCCCGCGCCCGTCCCGTTGGGGATCGAGGATGTGCTCGCCCACCAGGCGGCCGGGGCCGTCCTCCTCGACGCCCGCGCGCCGTCCGAGTTCGCCGCCGGGCACCTCCTGGGGTCGCTCAACGTCCCGGCCGGTGGGCGGTTCGCCGAGACCGCGGGGATGGTGGTCACCCCCGACCGGCGGGTCGTGGTGATCGGCCCGCGCGACCGCGCGGCGCGCCGACGTCGCGGACCTGGCCGGCGGGTTCGCCGCCTGGGCGGGCCTGCTCGAAGCGCTCGGAGCTGCCCGTGGCTCCCCGGCGCCCGCTCCACGCCGATCACCGGCCTGGCGGTCCGAGGCACGCGAGCACGGACTGGTAGGTCCGTTCCACATCGCCGGGAACCGGCACCACCCGCCGCACCCGGGGCCGCTCGGCGAGCACGCCTTGCAGCAGATGGTGCATCTCCGCGACCGCGCTCAGGCCGCCGTCTCGATCGAGCAACACGTGCGCGTCCCGCTGCGCCCCCGTCATCGGGCCGGCCGCGCGCTGCGCCAGCCGCGCCACCGCTACCTCGACCTCGTCGAGCAACACGACTTCGACGAACTCGACCGCGAGCCGCCGGGCGAGAGCGTCGAGTTCGCGGATGAACGCCGGCCGGCCCAGGAACTGCGGCACCACGACGTCGCGGCCCTCGCCCAGAACCACCTCGGCCATCGTCAGCGCCAGCCGACGCGCCACCAGCCCCGCCTCCAGCGGCTGACCGAGCCAGTCCCCGAGCAGTCCGCGCACCACGTCGATGTCCAGGCACAGCGACAACGGCCGGTCCGCCACGTAACGCTGCGCGAGTGTCGACTTCCCGCTCCCCGGCAGTCCGTTGATCAAGAGCAGCCGTGCCACGCCGCCCATCCTGCTCGGCCCGATCAGCTCGGCCCATCCCGGGGCCGCTCGACGTCGCCGACCGTCGGGGCCGCCGATCCGCGGCACCGGGTGGTCAGGTCGCCGGGTGGACGGGCGAGCAGGCCGACACGCGGAAGACCGGGACGGTACCGGCCGCACGGTCGTCGGCAACGTCAGCGCCACGGCCCGCCGACCTGGGCGTCGTGCAGCGCCACCGCGTACTGGGCACCCTCGAACACGCCTTCCAGCCAGCCGACGAGCTGGGCCTCGGCGATGCGGAGCTCGGCGTCGGACACGGCGGCGCTCGTGCGCAGCACCGGTGCGAGACCGTCGAACTCGGTGCGCGGGTCCGCGATCGCGGGCCCGGCGCCGTTCCCGTCGGCCGGGACGGTCACCGCGCCCCCGCCCAGGCGACGGCCGCGTCGAGCTCGTCGAACGGGAAGTGGCGCACCTCCGGGTGGGCGACGAGCTCGGCGACCGTCGCGGCGACGGCCGCCAGCGGGCCGTCCACGGCGAGCGCGACCCGGTCGACGTGGCGGTGGTGGCCGATGACGAAGCGCAGGTGCCGGACGAGACCGCCCACGTTCTCCCAGCCGGCGAACGCCCGCGCGTGCAGCACGAGCCCGTGCAGGGTCGCGTGCTCGGCGAGCCACCCGTCCACGGCCGCGGCCAGCGCCTCGACGTCCGAGGTCCGGAGCGGTTCGGTCACCTCGACGACCATGACGCCGGCGTCGGCGAGCACGCGGTGGGTGATGTCGGGCCCGGCGGGCAGGCCCGCCAGCCACGCGACGGCGGCGTCGCGCCGGTCGGTGGGGAACACCCGCACGGGGTAGGGCACCAGGAAGCCCACCACCTGCAGGACCCGTCCCACCCAGGCGAGGTCGCCGACGACCGCGCAGCCGTCGAAGGAGCCCGACGCCCGCAGGCCCAGCCGGACGTCCTCCAGGGCGCCGTCCGGGGTGATGCCGTCGAAGCCGTCCATCTCGATCAGGCAGCGCATCCTGCGGTGCTCGCGCCGCAGCTCCTCCAGCAGCGGGACGACGACCGTGTCGTAGTCCTCGCGCGTGAGCTTCCCGCTGCAGCGCACCCCGTCGACACCTGCCGGCAGTCCGTCGATTCTCTCCATCACACCGGAGATCCTCCGCCCCGGAACCGGTCGCGCGACACGGCCGAAGGGCCCGGTCGAACGGCCCGTGCCGGGAGCGGCCACACGAGACCGACGACGGGCGCCGGGGGGACCCTTCGGCCGCCGCGCCCCGGCGCTTCGTCTCCACCGTCCCCCCTCCCCGGAGCGGAACCGTGCCGGGAGCGCCCCACGGTGCCCGCGGCGCGGAGAGCCCGCGAGGGCCGTCGGGCCGCTCGCGACCGGGGCGAACGTCCGCAGACCGCGTCCCGCGGTCGCTACACCTGCGTGAGGTGCCGCCCGGAACCGGCCGGGCCCGGGACGCGGGGGAGGCCGTCGAGCCGGCCCGCGGCGGCCGCGACGACCGTGGCGGCGACGCCGTCCCAGGAGAAGCGCTCGCGGGCGGTGCGGGCGAGCGCGAGCCGGGTGCGTCCGCGGAGCGGCGCGGGGGCCTCCAGCCAGCCGACCAGGCACTCGGCGAGGCGCGGCACCGCCGCGTCGTCGACCGCGAAGCGCAGCCACGGGGCCACCTCGCGGGGAACGGCGGCCTCGAGCACGCGGCTGACCTCGGCGAGGCCCGAGTGGTCGGCGCTGATCGGCAGCGCGCCGCAGGCGGCGGCCTCGGCGGCGACCATGCCGTAGGCCTCCGGGAAGGTGCTGGGCACGACGAGCGCCTCGCACGCGGGCAGCAGGTCCGCGATCTCCTCGTGATCCAGCCGCCCGGTGAACACCACGTGCGTGCCCATGCCGGGGGCGCCCGCGAGGAAGCGCCGCAGGCTCTCGCCCCGCAGCGAGTCGAGGAACGCGAGCAGGTGGCGCAGGGGCCCGCGCGGGCCGCCCTCGGCGGCCCGGCCCTCCTCCGCGATGCCGCGCACCGCGTCCAGGTCGCCGGCGGCCAACGCCGCCGCCATGCGCACGGCCGTGTGGTGCCAGGCGCCGAAGCCGACCACGACGAGGCGCGCGTCGGGCACCTGCCGGATCACCAGCGGCCAGGCGGCGAGCAGGAGGTCCAGGCCCTTGGCGAGGATCTCCTTCCCGAGGAACAGCACGATCCGGTCGTCGCCCGGCCGCAGCCGTCGGAGGGCCCGCGCTGCCGCGGCGTCGTCGCGGCGGAAGGAGGACCCGTCCACCGGCGCCGCCGGCCGCGCGGCGAGGCGCCCGGTCAGCCGGCGCAGGCCGGCCGCCGCGTCCTCCGGGGTGCGGGCGCCGAAGACCTCGGTGTCCACCCCGGGCGGGCCGAGACGCGTCCGCGCGGGCAGCCCGGGGTCGTCGAGCGCCGTCCAGAGGCTCTCGGCGGTGTGGCGGGAGCCGACGAGCACGGCGCGGGCGGCGTCGACGCCCTTGAGCGCGTAGGGGAGGAAGCGGGGGTGCGGCTTGACCGTGTACTCCAGTGCCGAACCGTGCACGACGGCGGCGAAGGGCACGGACCCGCCGAGGGCGCGGGCGAGGATCACCGGGCCCATGACGAGGTGGTTGGCCAGTGCGATGTCCGGCGTGACACGCGCGGCGACCTCGCGCACCGCCGCGACGTTGGCGGCGAGGTAGTGGTCGAGCTCCCGCTGGTCGAGCTCGGCGAAGGGCCGGGCGTTGACGCCCTCGTAGCGGTCGGCGACGTAGACCGGCAGCACCGCCCCGATGTCGGGCCGGTAGGCGGTGCAGCGGACCGGCTCGCGCAGCGTCCGCACGGTGAGGCGGCCGTCGTGCCACTCGCCCACGGCGTCCACGAAGTCGAGCCGCTCCGGGTGGCGGTCCTGGCTGAACAGGTGCACCTCGTGGCCGGCGCGGCGCAGGGCCGCGGCGAGGTTCGCGTTGTAGACGTTCGACCCCGTCCCGGACAACAGGTAACCGTGGAAGACGAGAACACGCATAGTATCGACAACCTTACCGGTACGTGACGGGGCGGTGACATGTTGGAAACATGTCGCTCCCCGGGTTGCCGCCCCGGGCGGTCGTCAAACCTGCGCGGCGGCGTTCACACCCGGCTGAACAGGATGGCCGAGTAGACCTCCCTGCTCCCGCCCGGAGCCGGTTGCAGGTACCCGTCCATGGGGCTGTTGACGACGTGGAACCGGCCTTCCGGGTCCCGCGCCGCCAGCGTCGCGGACCCGCCGCCGTCCAGGTTCAGCGCCGCCCGCACCCCGAGGCGCTCGGTCATGTAGGCGGCCAGCTCGACGAGGGTCATGCCGGCGTCGGAGCCCGAGCGGCCGTCGACCACGACCCCGTAGACGTGGGTGTCGTCGTACCCGATCGCGGCACGGGGGTGGCGCCCGTCGGTGATGTCGCTGTCGAACTGGCCGGAGCCGACGCGGAAGCCCTCGTGATCGGTGGCCGGATCGACGACCGGCCGCCCGTCCGCCACCAGCACCGGGCCGGCCTGCAGCAGGTCGCCGTCCGGACGGGCCGGCAGCATGTGGCGCCGGTCGATGGCGACGCCGCCCGCCCCGACGTGCAGCGTCCCGCGGACGTGGTCCCACGGGGAGCGGAACGGGACGTGCGGCCGGCGCTCCCCGGCGGTCCACAGCTCGCCCAGCGGGCGGTGCGCCTCCCGCATGAAGAACCCGCCGGACATCGCCGCCACCACGGCACCGCCGGACCCGCGGCCGACGTCCACCACGCGCCGGGCCCGGTCGAGGCAGGCCACGCGGATCACGGTGTGGCGCAGGGCCTGCCGGAACACGTGGACCGTCGTCTTGCTGTCGTCGGCCAGGGCGACGCGCTCACCGAAGACCGCCGGCGGGGTGTCACGTACGGAGGTGCTCGGCAACACGGGGGCTCCCAGGGATGCGGTCTTCAGGTGCGCTGTGGCCGCTCGGCCCGGGCTGCGTCCGATCGTGGCGAGACGCGCCCGGCCCGGTCAATCGACCTGGTGTGAACAATCGGATAACGACGAGCGGATGCGAGCAGTCTGTCGTCGCGGGCGGCCGTGCGGACTGGCCGCCGGGATCAGCAACGCGGTCGCGGACGATCAGTCATTCCTGACCACCCGGTAAGGGCGGGCCCCCGTCAGCCGAGGCGTTCGACCGTTCCGCGCTCGCCGTCGACCCGGATGCGGTCGCCGTCGTGCAGCCGCATCGTCGCCTTGCCGGTGCCGACCACGGCCGGGAGGCCCGCGAGCTGGGCGTCGATCCAGGCCGGGTCCTCGCCGGGACGCGGGATCGACACCTCGAACTCGTGCGGGCCGCGGTGGCCGTACCGGCCGGCGAACTCGTCGCGGCTGATCTCGCCGCGGGCCAGCCGGGCCAGGCCCACCACCAGCCCGAGGCTGGCCGGCTCCCCTCCGGCGTCGACCCGGTGAGCATGGCCTCGGCGTCGGTGGCGCCCACCATCCGGCGCAGCGTGGAGCGGGTGAACAGCGGGCTCGACCCGCCCTCGCGACCCGCGGCCTCCAGCATGCGGCACGCGGTGACCGGGGCGCCCACGCGTTGGGCCGGACCTCCCACCGGTCCGCAGGCTCACCCGCGCGAGGCCAGCCGCCGGGCGGCGAGACCGGTCAGGGCGGCCACCGTCGCCGCCATGACCAGGCCGCCCAGCACGCCGATCGCGACGAGCAGGGCCGGCGGCTGGCCGGGCTGCCAGAGCGGCGGCGCCACCGCGGCGAACGCCAGCAGCCCGGCGGCCCACGCCCCGGCGGTCGCGGGGATCCACCACGCCGAACCCGTCCGCGCGGCGCGCAGCACGAGCCACTGCGCGGTCCCGATCGTCGCCAGGAGCACCACCCCGCCGGCCGCGAGCAGGGCGACCTGCAGCGCCATGGGCCAGCGCGCCAGGCTCTCGCCGAGCACGGCCGGGACCAGGCCGAAGGCGTAGGCCGCGACCGCACCGGCCGCGGTGGCCAGGACGAACGGGCGGCGGGGCAGGCCGGCGACGACGTCGGCGAGGACGTGGGCCTGTGCCCAGCCGAGGAGGCTGCCCTCGACGGCGCCCGCGGCGAGCAGCGCGGCCACCATCCACGGTGTCGGCCACGTGGTCGAGACGGCGCCGACCACCGCGGGCGCGACGAACCCGGCGCCCTCGCCGAGCGTCACCCACCCGAACCAGCGCAGCCAGGTCCCGCGGGATCGCGCGGAGGCCGTTCGGTTCCGGATCGCCATGGCCCCAGTGTCGGGCGGGTGCGCCGCTCCGGGCAGGGACTTCCGGCCCGGCGAGGGGGAGCCGCGGGCCCGCCGGAACCCGGGCTGTTGTGCACCTGTGCCGGGGGAGCGGCCGCAGGACGCTGGACCGGCCAGCACCCCGCCCGGACGAGAGGGACGACGATGACCATCGACGACAGGACGAGCCGCGCGACCACCCGCGGTGCCCCGCTCTCCACGACCGTCGCGACGCGCAGCCTCGCCACGCTGCGGATCGCGACCGGCTTCGTGTTCCTCTGGGCCTTCCTCGACAAGACCTTCGGGTTCGGGTTCTCCACGCCCGCCGCCCGCGCCTGGATCCACGGCGGCTCTCCCACGAAGGGGTTCCTGTCCGCCGTCGACGTCGGGCCGCTGCAGGGCCTCTACCACGGCATCGCCGGCGCGGCGTGGGCCGACTGGCTGTTCATGCTGGGCCTGCTCGGCATCGGCGTCGCCGTCCTGGCCGGGATCGCCCTGCGGATCTCGGCGGTCGCGGGGGTCGTGATGCTCGCGCTGATGTGGTTCGCGGAGTTCCCGCCGGACACGCTGACCGCGTCGGGTGCGGCGAGCGGGTCGACGAACCCGTTCCTGGACTACCACGTGGTGTACGCGATCGCTCTCGTGGTGGTCGCCGCGGCCTACGCCGGCACCACGTGGGGGCTGGGCCGGGCCTGGGCGCACCTCCCGTTCGTCAACCGCCACGCGTGGATGCTCTGAGCACGCCGATGACGATCTCGAACCCCGGCGGGGCCACCGCCGACGTGCTCGTGGCCTACGCATCGAAGATGGGCGGCACGGCCGGCATCGCGGCCACCGTCGCCGAGGAGCTGCGCGCGCGGGGTGCGGCCGTGGACGTCCTGCCGGCCGTCGACGTCACGAGCGTCGAGGGCTACCGGACCGTGGTGCTCGGCAGCGCGCTGTACATGCGCCGCTGGCGTCCCGACGCGGTGCGCTTCCTCCGGCGGCACGCCCGCGCGCTGCGCGGCCGCGACGTGTGGCTCTTCCAGTCCGGTCCGTGCGGCCCCGACGCCGCGCACCCCGACCAGCCGGAGCCGGCCGCCGTCGCGCGGCTGCGCCGCGCGCTCGACGCGGAGCCGCCGATCACCTTCGGCGGCGTCCTCGACCCGGCCACGGCGCAGGGCTTCCTGGCCCGCCGGATGGCGCGCGGCGAGCTCGCGGGCGACTTCCGCGACGACGAGCGGATCCGCGGGTGGGCGGCCCGCGTCGCGGTCGGCGCCGAGGCGCGCAGGAGTTCCGGATGAGGTCGGTGGCCGCGGGCGCCGCGCAGGTGGCCTGGATCGGGGCCCAGCCGGCGATCGTGCAGCGCTACGACTTCCAACAGCCGGCTATGCCGGCCTGCGGGCCGGCGGTGCTGCTGTCGGCCGTCGCCGCCGGGCGCGACCGGCCGCTGTGGCCGGCACGGCCGGGACCACAGTCCGTCGGAGCAGGGCCGTCGGACCGTGGCGCCCGGCCCGGGGCCGGACGACCCTGGTGATCGCCGCGACGGCTCCGTCGCGGGAGGAGACCGACGAGGAGAGCACATGCACGGCGGGACGGTCGTGGTCGGGGTGGACGGTTCGCCCGAGGCAAGCGCGGCCCTGGAGTACGCGTTCGAGGAGGCGGCGCTGCGCGGGGCGCGCCTGCGGGTCGTCGCGGCGGCCCAGCCGCCCGAGTACTGGGCGATGGCGTACGGGCTGACCGCTCCGCCGCCGATCGAGAACATCGTCGACGGCGTCCGTGACGCCGTCCAGCAGGCCGTCGACGAGGTCGTCGCGGCCCGGCCGGCGCAGGCGGCCGCGGTACCGGTCACGGTCGACGCGCGGGCGGGAGCGGCCGCCGACGTCCTCCTCGACGCGGCGGAGGGCGCGGACGTGCTCGTGCTCGGGCACCGCGGCCGCGGTGCCCTGCGCAGCGCCGTGCTCGGATCGGTCGGCCTGCGCTGCCTGCTGCACGCGCCCTGCCCGGTGACGATCGTCCGGCCGCAGGCCGCACGGCAGGCCGTCATCGAGCCGCACGCGGCCGAGCCGGCCGCGCCGGTGACGACGTGACCGGACGCGACCGCGCGGCGGGCGGGAGGGCTGGCCGACGCCCACGGCGATCCCGCGGAGCAGCACGCCGCCGCCGTCGTGGCCGCCGCGGTCCGCGGGGTGCTGGACGTCCGGACCGTGTTCGACCCCGACCGATCGGCGGACACGACGGGCCGGCCGACGCCGACCAGCACCGCGGGCTCCTCGCCGCCGGGTCAGGCGCGCGGGACGAGCAGGACCGGGCAGGGCGCGTGGTGCACGGCGCTGTGGGCGACCAGCCCGAGGCCCGCCCGGCGGTCGGCGTGCCAGCCACCCAGGACCACGAGGTCCGCGTCGAGGTCCCCGCCGAGGAGCTCGTGGGCCCACCGCCGCGCCAGGGTGGTGCGGACGGGGAGCTCCGGGGCCGCGTCGGCGAGCCGCCGCCGGGCGACCTCGAGCAGCTCCTGCCCGCGGCGCACCGCGTCGTCGATGCCGACGCTGTGCTCGCCGAACGAGAGGGGGATGGCGTGCGCGACCACGATCTCCGCGCCGATGGCACGGGCGAGGTCCGCGGCCTCGTCGAGCACGGGCAGTTCCGAGGGCAGCTCACGGACGGCGGCGAGGACGCGTGGCGGGCCACCCCGCGGGGGCGGCGCCCGGTCCACCAGCACGACGGCGCCGTCCGGGCCCGGGTGGAGCCCGTCGACGTGCGCGGGATCCCTGCGCACCAGCGGGCGAGCCGACCGGCGACGCCACCCGGCCGGGCCGGGCCTGCTGGGATCGGCCGCGCGATCACGGGTCGGTGCCATGGCAGCGTCCTCTGTTCGGCTGGGGTGACGTCTCCACTGTCGCCCCGCCGACCCGGTACGGCCAGGGTCGAAGGGCCCGCGTCGACCGCGGGGGCCCGGGTCCGGCCGTTTCCGGCCGGTGTACAGTCGTGGACGCGAACAGAACGACAGCGTCGCGGGGTGGAGCAGCTCGGTAGCTCGCTGGGCTCAT
>CAXTTN010000169.1:0-13188 GCA_964247105.1 uncultured Pseudonocardia sp. | reverse complement strand
TCGGCAACGGCCGGCCTAGCTCGTCATCCGGAACGCCCAGAACGTCATCTGGTCGCGCAGCGCCGAGAGCTGCCGCACGGTGTCCCGGTACTGGCCACCGGGGGCGTCGTCGATCGCGAAGACGGCCTCGTCGTAGGCCTCGCGGGCGATCTCCAGCGCGCGCTCGGCATCGCCCCAGCGCTCGAACCAGGCCTCGCCGTGCACGCCGGCGACGGCCAGGCGCACCGGATCGGTCGGGGGCAGCACCTCGGTGGCCAACCGTGTCGCCTCGGCGAACGTCACCCTGGCCGCGTCGTCGCGGCCGGCGGTGAGCGCGGCCACCGCCGCGTCCTGGAGCTCCACGACATGGTTCTGGTCGGTCGTCCGTTCCATTGCACCCTCCCGCGCCCGCGTCCAGTGTCGGGGACGTGGACCCGGCGCGGAAGCCCGGATACGGTGCGGCCATGCCCGATGCTGTTACGTCTCATGACGGCGACGTCCTCGAGATCCTGGAGAAGGTCCCCTACCTGGTCGACGCGCAGATCTGGCGGATCGCCCACCGGTGCCGGATCTTCCGCGCCCGACCCGACGGCGAGGACCAGACGGTGGAGCTGGAGATGAGCGTGGACACCGCGGGCCGCTGGATCGTCGTCGCCCGCGACGAGGAGCGGGGCCTCACCGCGCAGGGCGTCGCGATGCCGGGGATGAACGGCGCGATCCACATGGTGCCCTGGTACCTGCTGGACGACTGATCCGGTATGACCACCCTCGACCCCCGCACGCCCGTTCTCGTCGGGGTCGGGCAGGCCTCCGAGCGGATCGACGACCCCGGCTACCGGGGCCTCTCGGCCGTCGAGCCGGCCGCCGACGCGGTACGGGAGGTGACGATCAACCGCCCGGAGGCCCGCAACAGCCTGCACCCGCCGGCCCACGAGGAGCTCGACGCCGTCTTCGACGCCGGACGTGCCCTCGACGCGCTCATGGTCAGCGAGGACGCCACCGAGGCGATCACGGCCTTCGCGCAGAAACGGAAGCCCGTCTGGCGCAACCGCTGAGCTCACAGGGCTGGGTGCACCCCGCGAACCGCGCTGGTCACGGCGTCGACGGGAGCCGCCGGTCACCAGGGCGTCGGTTCCGGTGGGTCGGGGGTCGACGACGCCGTGGACCACGCCCGGCACGGTCGAGATGAACGTCATGGCCGTTCAGCGAAGGGCGGTTTCAGGGAGCGGTCGCAACACCGTCAGCCACCGGGGTCCACAGTAGCCGGGCGAGGGACTCGGCTGGGCTGTCCCAGCCAGGGCGTGTCGGGGTCGGGCGTTGAGCTCGGCCGCTGCGACACGTTCGCCGTCACGGCGACTCGGTCGTGCTGATCGGCGGCCGCACGCACGACACCACCTGCGCCCGCGCCGATGTCGAACTGCCAGCCCGGAGCCCGAGGACGTCGCGGTGGCCCTCGCAGGTGGCCGCGAGAACCGTCATCATCGTCCGGGGACGCGCAACCGCGCTGAACACGGCAGCGAGTCCCCGTCCGACGATCACGGGCACACCACTCGGGAAGCACACCACCGACCACCCGTGGACGCGTGGACCGCCGGGCAGCCCGCCGTTCCGACATCCGTCCAGAGTGCACACCGCGGATGGCCGTCCGGTCGCCGTGCGTCACCGGAAGGCCCAAACCAGGCGTATCGCCACCGCCGCCACGTGCCATTCCGCAGGTGTTCACGTACCGGTGCGCCTTCGCGCCCATCCCCTTCAGCGTGCGGTGACAACTTCTGCCGGCAGCCACCCGCTGCGATCAGCCGCCCGATCGGGACGGGCAGACGAAGGGTTCGGGACCGCGATGCGCAGAACGATGACCGGTGTAGCGATGGCGGCGGTGGCCGCGCTGGCCCTGACCGCCTGCGGGTCGGGCGGGAGCGGCGGCTCCACCGGCTCCGACATCAGCAAGGCCACCTCGGCAGCCGAGGCAGGCGGGATGGACGCCCTCATCGCGGCGGCCAAGAAGGAGGGCAAGCTCAACACGATCACGCTGCCCGCCAACTGGGCCAACTACGGCACGATCATCACGTCCTTCGAGGCCAAGTACGGCATCACGATCGACAACGCCAACCCCGACGGGTCCAGCCAGGACGAGATCAACGCCGTCAAGCAGCTCAAGGGCCAGGACCGCGCCCCGGACGTGCTCGACCTCGGCCAGTCCTTCGCCATCCAGGGCGCCAAGGACGGGCTGCTCGCGCCGTACAAGGTCGCGGCGTTCGACCAGATCCCGGCCGCGGCCAAGGACGCCGACGGCAAGTGGACCAGCGACTACGGCGGCTACGTCTCCATCGGTTACGACCCGGCGAAGGTCCCGGACCCCCCGACGTCGTTCGCCGACCTGCTCAAGCCCGAGTACAAGAACATGGTCGCGATCAACGGCAACCCGACGCAGGCGGGCGCGGCGTTCACCGCCGTCTTCGCGGCGGCGCTGGCCAACAAGGGCAGCTTCGACGACATCCAGCCGGGGATCAACTACTTCAAGCAGCTCAAGGCGGCGGGCAACTTCGTGCCGGTGACCGGCTCGCCCGCCACCGTCCAGAGCGGACAGACGCCGATCCTGATCTGGTGGGACTACCTCCAGGAGTCCTCGGTGCACAGCCAGGTCCCGTCCTGGAAGGTCGTCATCCCGAGCGACGCGAGCTACGCCGCGTACTACTCGCAGGCCATCAACGCCACCGCGCCGCACCCGGCGGCGGCGCGGCTGTGGGAGGAGTACCTGTACTCCGTGGAGGGCCAGAACCTGTGGCTGGGCGGCTCGGCCCGCCCGATCCTGCTGCCCAACCTGGTGAAGGACGGCACCGTCGACCAGGCGGCCAACGCCAAGCTGCCACCGGCGCCCTCGGGCGACCCGGTCTACCCGACCGACGCGCAGCAGACCGCGGCCAAGGCGATCGTGTCCCAGCAGTGGTCCGCGGCCGTGGGCGGCTGAGCGTGCCGACGAGGCTGAAGGCCGCGAGCGGGCTCGTCCCGTTCGCGGTCTACGCCGCGCTGTTCCTCGGCCTGCCGGTGGTCGCGATCGTCGCCGGGGCGTTCACCGACCCGGCGTCCGGCGGGTTCACCCTCGACAACCTGCGCACCGCCACGAGCGGCATCTACCTGCAGGGGTTCGTCACCAGCCTGGAGCTGTCGGTGATCACCGCCGTGGTGCCCGGCGTGATCGGGATCGTCGTGGCCTACGCGGTGCAGACCAGCGGCAGCGACACCCTGCGTCGCATCGTGTCCACGGCGTCGGGGGTGTTCGCGAACTTCGGCGGGGTGCCGCTCGCGTTCCTGTTCATCGCGACGGCGGGCAGCACCGGCCTCGTGGTGAGCTGGCTCGAGGCGCTCGGGTTCGACCCCTACGAGCACGGCTTCACGCTCTACAACTTCGCCGGCATCGCGCTGGTGTACCTGTACTTCCAGATCCCGCTGATGATCCTGGTGATCACCCCGGCGCTGGAGGGGCTCAAGCCCGCCTGGCGCGAGGCCGCCGACAACCTCGGCGCGAGCGGCTGGCAGTACTGGCGCATGGTCGGCGGGCCGGTGCTGATGCCGTCGTTCCTGGGGTCGGTGCTGCTGCTGTTCGGCGGGGCCTTCTCCGCCTACGCCACCACCCAGGCCCTGACCAGCGGCAGCCTGGCGATCACGCCGATCCAGATCGGGTCGTTCCTCAACGGCAACGTGCTGTCCGGGCAGGAGAACGTGGGCAAGGCCCTCGGGTTCGGGATGGTGGTGGTCATCGCCGTGGTGATGGTCTTCTACGCGCTGCTGCAGCGGAGGGCGTCGAAGTGGTTGCGGTAGCCGACGTCGCGGCCCCGGTCGTGACGCCGGCCCCGCAGCGGCGGGCCTCCCGGCCGTGGGGGCGCCTGCTCGTCCTGGTGCTGTTCGGGGCGTACTTCCTGATCCCGCTCTACGCCGGGCTGGCCTTCGCGGTCACCCCGAACGGCGGCTTCTCGCTCGACGCGTTCACGGGCCTGGTCTCGGCCGAGGGCTTCACCGACGCGTTCGGCCTGTCGCTGAGCCTGGCGCTGGTCACGACCGTGATCACGCTGGCGCTGATGGTGCCCACCGCGATCTACGTGCACCTGCGGTTGCCCGCCGCGATGCGCGTGTTCGAGGGCATCACGATCCTGCCGGTCGTCATCCCGCCGGTGGTCCTGATCGTCGGCGTGCTGGACGTGGCGCCGTCGTGGCTCAAGAGCACCCCGTACCTGCTGGCGCTCGTGTACGCGGTGCTCACCATGCCGTTCGCCTACCGCTCGCTCGACTCCGGGCTGCGGGCGCTGCCGCTGAAGACCCTGGTGGAGGCGTCGCAGTCGCTGGGCGGCGGCTGGTCCACCACGTTGTTCAGGGTGTTGCTGCCCAACCTCCGCTCGGCCCTGTTGTCGGCCACGATCCTGACCGTCGCGCTGGTGCTCGGCGAGTACACGATGGCCACCCTCGACCAGTACGAGACGTTCCCGGTCTGGATCGTCGTGTTCTCCCAGGACGACGCGCACGTGTCCGTCGCGGCGTCGGTGGCGTCGCTGCTGGTGACGTGGCTGCTGCTGATCGGGATCTCGCTCATCGACCGGCGGCGCGGCCGCACCCCAGGAGAGTCATGACCACCCAGGTCCGAACCACCACCGCCACCCCGGTCGTCCCGACGGGCAGCGGCGCGGCCGTCGAGCTGCGCGACCTGCACCGCACGTTCGGCGCCACCCGCGCGCTGGACGGGCTGTCGCTCTCCCTCGCCCCCGGGGAGCTCGTGGCGCTGCTCGGGCCGTCCGGGTGCGGGAAGACGACCGCGCTGCGGGCGCTCGCGGGCATGGAGACCGTCGACTCGGGCGAGATCCTCGTCGACGGCACCGACATCAAGCACGTGCCGACGCGGCGTCGCGACATGGGCATGGTGTTCCAGAGCTACAGCCTGTTCCCCAACCTCTCGGCGCGCGACAACGTCGCGTTCGGGCTGCGGGTGCGCGGGCGCAGGGGCGGCGACCGCAACGCCCGCGCGGCCGAGCTGCTCGACATGGTCGGGCTCGGCGACCAGGGGGCCAAGTACCCGCACCAGATGTCGGGTGGCCAGCAGCAGCGGGTGGCGCTCGCGCGGGCGCTGGCGATCGAGCCGCGGGTGCTGCTGCTCGACGAGCCGCTCTCCGCGCTGGACGCGAAGGTGCGGCTGCAGCTGCGCGAGCAGATCCGGCTGCTGCAGACCCAGCTGGGCACCACCACGCTGTTCGTCACGCACGACCAGGAGGAGGCGCTCTCGATGGCCGACCGGGTCGGCGTGATGCGCGGCGGGCGGCTGGAGCAGATCGCCGCTCCGAGCGAGCTCTACGACCGCCCCGCCACGGCGTTCGTCGCGGAGTTCGTCGGCACCATGAACCGCCTCCCCGGCCACGTCGTCGCAGGTGGGGTGCGGAGCGTTCTCGGCGAGGACGTCGTGGTGGTCGACACCGGCGACCGGGCCGACGGCACGCGGGTGGACGTGCTGGCCCGGCCGGAGTCGCTCACCGTGCGCGCGGTCGCGCACGGCGCCGGCATCGTCACGGCGAAGACGTTCCTCGGCGGCACCACCCGCGTCGGCGTGCTGGTCGACGAGGACCTCACCGTGCTCGTCGACAGCCCCAGCGCCGAGGCCGCGCCGCTGACCATCGGCGAGTCCGTGGCGGTCGCGGTGACCGGGCGGCAGCTGCTCGTGGTGGACGGGACGTGATCGTCCTCGTCGTGGGCGCCGGGATCCTCGGCACCACCCACGCCTGGCAGGCCGTCCGGCGCGGCCACCAGGTGCTGCACCTGGAACGCGAGACCGAGGCGCGCGGAGCCACCGTGCGCAACTTCGGGCTGATCTGGGTGTCGGGCCGGGACGGCGCGGAACTGCCGGCGGCGTTGCGGTCCCGGCTGCTGTGGGAGCAGCTGGGCCGCGCCGTTCCCGGCGTCGGGTTCCGCGCCAACGGCTCGCTCACCCTGCTGCGCACGGACGCCGAGCTGGCCGTGGCGAAGGAGGCCGCGAGCCGGGCCGACGCCGCGCAGCGCGGGTTCGCCCTGCTCGACGCGGGCGAGGCCAGGGTCCGCAACCCCGCCCTGCGCGGCGACCTGCTCGGGGCCCTGTGGTGCGAGCGCGACGCCACCGTCGAGTCCCGTGCCGCGTTGCCCGCGCTGCGCGCCCACCTGGCCGCCACCGGCCGCTACCGGTTCCGGCCCGGCCACGAGGTCGTCGATCTCGTCGAGGGGCCCGGCGCCGTCACCGTCACCGACGACGCAGGCGGCGTCCACCACGGCGACCTGGCGATCCTCTGCCCCGGCGCGGCGCTGAAGGGTCTCGCGACCCGGTTGGCCGGACCGCTGCCGGTACGCCCGGTGCGGCTGCAGATGATGGAGACCGCCCCGCTGGGCGAGCCGCTGCACACGGCCGTGGCCGACGCCGACAGCATGCGGTACTACCCCGCGTTCCGCGGGCCCGCCCTCGACGCGCTGCTCGCCGGTCAACCCCAGCCCGATGTGGCGCGCGAGCACCGGATGCAGCTGCTGTGCGTCCAGCGCCTGCACGGCGGCCTCACCATCGGCGACACCCACGCCTACGACGACCCGTTCGACTTCGCCACCGACGATGCGCCCTACGAGCACCTGCGCCGCGCCGCGGAGGCCGCACTCGGCCGGTCGCTGCCGCCCGTGGCGCGGCGGTGGGCCGGCGTGTACGCCGAGCACACCGAGCCCGGCACGCTGGTACACCGCCGGCGCCTCGGCGACCGGGCGTGGCTCGTGACCGGGCCCGGCGGCCGCGGCATGACGTTGGGGCCGGCGCTGGCCGAGCAGACCGCCGACCTCATCGGACTGTAGGGAGCGCACCCGTGATCGAACTCGTCTGCCTCGACATGGCCGGCACCACCGTGAGCGACGGCGGTGTCGTCGAGCGCGCGTTCACCGCCGCGGTGGCCGGGGCGGGGATCGCCGCCGGCACCGAGCGGCACGCGCAGGCCCTGGCCGTCGTCCGGGACACGATGGGCCAGGCCAAGATCGAGGTGTTCCGGATCATCCTCGGCGACGAGGACGCCGCGCAGGACGCGAACGCGGCCTTCGAGCGCGCGTACGCCGGGCTGCTGGCGGGTGGTGCCGTCAGCGCACTGCCGGGGGCTACGGGGCTGCTCCGCGCGCTGCGTGCCGCCGGGCTGCGGATCTGCCTGACCACCGGCTTCGCCGCGGCCACCCGGGAGGCCCTCCTCGACCACCTGGGCTGGGGGCCGATGGTCGACCTCGCCCTCTCCCCCGGCGACGTCGGCCGCGGGCGACCGTGGCCCGACATGATCCTCGCCGCGGTCCGGGCCCTGGGCGTCAGCGGTCCGGGCGCGACCGCCGTTGTCGGCGACACCCCCAGTGACGTGCAGGCGGGCGTCGCCGCGGGCGCCGCGATCGTCGCCGGTGTCCTGACCGGCACCGGGACGGCAGACGAGCTGCGCGCGGCGGGCGCGACCCACGTCCTGGACGCGGTCCCGGACCTGCTCCCCCTGGTGGGACGGGCGCGCCCGGGTTCCCACGACGCCCGTCGATGGTCCACCATTCAGCCGTGTCCGGAACCGACGAATGGCGCATAGCCGATCTCGTGGCGCTCGCGATGGAGCACGCCCCGGCACAGTGCGTGGCCACGTTCGGCGTCGTCCTGCAGTCGGGCTCCGGTGCCATCGTGGCCGCGACGCCCTCGGCGGCCGACATCCTGGGGTTGACGTCCGAGCAGATGAGAGGGCGGACGTTGCCGGACCCGCGGTGGGCGACGGTCGACGAGCAGCTCCGCCCGCTCGACGGCAGCCGGCACCCGTCGATGCGCGCGCTGGCATCGGGCCGGCCGGTCCGCGACGTCGTCCTGGGCGTGCACCGGCCCCACGCGGACTCGGCGGGCCGGCACGTGTGGCTGTCGGTGACGTCCGTGCCGATCCGGCCGACCGGCGAGGGCCCACCGGTGGTCCTCACCGCGTTCTCGATGCTGAGCGGCCCCCGGACCGCCGAGCTGCAGCTCATGGAGTCGGAGGCCAACTTCCACTTCATCGCCGAGAACAGCTCCGACATGGTGGCGTGGCAGCGCTTCGACACCACCTACCTGTGGGTGTCCCCCGCCTCGACCGCGCTGCTCGGGTGGTCACCCGAAGAGCTGGTGGGGACGCGGTCGCTGGATCTCGTGCACCCGGACGACCTGCCGCGGTCCCTGGCGGTCCAACGCGCGATCGCGGCCGGCGCCACCCACATGTCGATCATCCGCCGGTTTCGGCACGCCGCCGGCCACCACGTCTGGGTGGAGACCACCCTGCGGGTCGCTGCGGGGCAGACGGCGAGCGTCGCCCACATGCAGACCTCCAGCCGCAACGTCGACGACCGCATCGCCGCCCAGCACGCCCAGGCCGAGGCGGAGGCGAGCCGCGACAGCGCCGTCCGGCTGTTCCGGACCGCGATGGAGCACGCCGCGATCGGGATGGCCATCCGCAGCCTCGACGGGCGGCTGGTCGAGGTCAACGGCGCGCTGTGCACGATGCTGGGGCGCAGCGCGACCGAGCTGAAGGGCTCGGCCCTGCTGGAGTACACGCACCCCGACGACGTCGCCTCGGCGGGCGCGGCCCGCGCCGTCCTGCTGTCGGGACGGGCCGTGACCCACGACAGCGAGCGCCGCTACCTGCGGTCGGACGGGGCGGTCCGGTGGGTGCAGGCGACGTAGGTGCTGCTGCCCCGCGACGGCGACGAGCCCCAGCTCGCGCTCACCCAGATGCAGGACATCACCGAGCGGAAGGAGGCCATCGACCAGCTCACCCGGCTGGCCGTGACCGACTCCCTGACCGGGCTGTCGACCCGGGCGGTCCTGATGGACCGGCTCGATCACGCGCTGGCCGCGGCCCGGCGCGGGCGGGGCGACGCCGGCGTGGTGTTCGTGGACCTCGACGGCTTCAAGGCCGTCAACGACGACCTCGGCCACGACGTGGGCGACCAGCTGCTGTGCCAGGTCGCGGCGCGGCTCTCGGCCGCGATCCGCGCCGGCGACACCGCGGCCCGCATCGGCGGCGACGAGTTCGTGGTGCTGTGCGAGCAGATCGGCGACCTCGCGCAGGTCCGCGAGGTCGCCGACCGGATCTCGGTGAGCCTGGGCGAGCGCTTCGTGATCGGCGGGCGCCGGGTGCGGATCTCGGCCAGCGTCGGGGTGACCGTCGGCAACGGCTCGACGGGCCGCGAGGTGCTGGGGCGCGCCGACGAGGCGATGTACCGGGCCAAGCGCCGCGGCCGCGGGCTGGTCGACGTGCGCGTGTGACCGTCAGCCCCCGGAGAGGCGCCTGCGGTTGGCCACCACGCGGCGGTGGACGGGCGTGAGCGCTCCGGCGGGCGAGGACATCGCCGCGACGGCGGCCTGGCCGAAGGCGTCGACCTTCTCCTGCACCATGCGCGAGTACTCGCGGCGGTCGCGGGCGCTCGGCGGCCACCCGCCCGTCAGCATCCTGGCCGTCCGGTAGCCGATCACCACCGGCGCCGACCACGAGATCTCGACGAGCTGCAGCCAGGGTCGTAACCATGCCGTGCCGGGGATCGCCGGTCTCCTCGATGCCATGGCTCCACGGTAGGCGCCCGCGGCGGCGATAACTATAGTTATCGCCGTGACGTTCGGTACGGCCCGGACCTGCCGTCCCGGCTACCCCGGAGATCTGTCTGCCCGGCGAGGGCTGCGTCGGCTCGGCGGAGCGCGGCGTGTGCGGCTCACTTCACGGCCGCACCGGCCACCGCCCCGGCCGCACCGGCCACGCCTACCACCGCACCGGCCGCACCGAACGTCGCTGTGACCACTGCGGTCACCGTCGCCGATATGGCTGCGTTCGTGATCTCGTCGGAGTGGGCGTCGCCGAACTCGGCCAGATGTTCGATGACGGGAACGGCTACGGGCGCGAAAACGCCCTCCATGAAGCGATCGAAGCCCTTCTCGAATCCGTTGCCACTCACGGCGGAAACCGCGCCTGCTCCCGCTGCGACAGGCAAGGCGAGCGTAGCCAGCAGCCCGCCTGACACACCGCAGAGTGCATCGCCCCAGAACGCCATCTCAGCTTTCCTCTCACCGTGGGCCACGTGCCGAGCATTAGTGACGGACGGTGACAGGGTATCTACATGATGCGTGTGCGCGCCATGGTCGGCAGCGCGCAGCAGTCGTGCACGGAACGGGGGCAACGCGGAGGCGTGATCTTCGCCGAAGCAGCGGCGTGGCCGCTGAGCTGGGAGTTGTACTCCTCCGACTGGATTCGAACCAGTAACCGCCCGAAGGATCAAGCACGATCCTCGACGATGCCGGCGGTATCTGGTCGCAGGCCTGTGAACTGCAGCTTCCTGCCCGAGCCAGTCTGATCACCTCCGGAACGCTCTCGGCTTCCGCGGCGAAAGTCATGCACAGATCATGCACTCCACTGTGGACGATGGCGGTGTCACACTCTTCGACATCACCAGCCCGGATACCGCGCCCACCAATGCGGATCCGGGGCCTCCGTGTATTCGGAGCCACCCGGATGGTCGAGATCCTGGCTGACCAGGTCACGGGCGAGCGTGTCGACGACCCAGGCGAGCTCCAACCGGCCCAGGAGGTCGACGGGCAACGCCTCCACGCCGTAGACCGCCCCCAGCAGCGCGCCTGCCACCGGGCCGACCGCGGCCGGCACCGTCGCCCCGCGAATCTCGTGAAGGGCGTGACGAATGGCGGTGGGTGAGCCGTCGGCGCAACGGATGGCGACGGCGACACCACCCCGCAGTGCGGACCGGGCACTGTGGCTCCGGCCCAGCTCGGCGAGCGGGACCGCATCGTCGAGAACGCCGAGAAGCAGGCCTGAACGCCTGATCAGCTCAATGAGGTCGCTCATGGTGGAGGCCACCAACGCGGCCCGCAGCAGCGCGACGCCGACGACCGCCGCCTCGATCGCCGTCTCGCTGCCGTGCGCGGCCGAGGCGAGTTCGCGCACCCGCCGGTCGTCCAGCCAGGTGACGGCCGCGGCCGGCAGCAGGCGGGTCAGCGCATGATGGCCCCGGCTCGTCGACGGCGCGGGAATGACCGTCGGGCCCTGGCCCGCCTGCAGCGCGGTCACGATGGCCGGTGCGTTCCCCCGCCGCTCGGCCAGGGCAGGCACCTCGTGCAACCACCCGTCGAGCACATGTGTGTTCCTGCCGAGATCGATCCCCTGGATCATCGCCCAGCGCCGGTAGGCGTTCCACACGACGTTCGGCGTCGCCGGCCCGATTCCCTTGTGGTCGCCGCGGACCCATGTTCGGATCAGACCTTCGACGGTGAAGCACGCAAGCTGCGTCGTCACCGTCGAAGGCAGTTTTCCGGTCCCCGGGCCCGGATCGGCGGCGAGCGCATCACCGAGGGCCAGCCCCAACAGGAGGCCGCGGACCCGGGAGAATCGCGTCGCTCGCCACGTCTGGGCGACATCGGCGGTCCCTACATCCATCATCCGCTCCCGGTGGGAGTCACCCTGTCCTCGGTGGCCGTTCGAGGGCCCACGCTTCACCGGCCTGCTCAGGATCGGGCGCGGTGATCTGATCTTCGACTGGGATTCTCGCAGGCCCCTGATCTGGGGTTGTGCTCCTCCGACTGGATTCGAACCAGTAACCGCCCGAGTGCTCGACACCGCTACTGATCTGCTCGTCGATAGTCGGTTCGAGACGGTGCAAATCGGGCGATGACCTGGGCGGATCAGTCGGAAACGGTCGACAACACTCGGTGTAAGTCGGCGCGGGCTGGAACGGCTGCCGAGACGTTTCTGCGGACCAAGTGCGGAGAGAACTGCCGAGGCGGCTCAGGTGATCGCGTACTCGTAGCCGGGCCCAGTGTTCGGCCCCTGCCCGAAGACCAGCACGCCCGCGCCCTTCGGGACATCGACGTAGACGGTCCCGGTGTACGTACGACCGGGCGCGAAGGCGCTCGGGAACGGGCTGGGTTTGCCGGTGCAGTAGAACGCCGGCAGCGTGTCGACCTCGTCGTAGGCGGTGCCATCGGCGGCGACGTAGTCCCATTTCTGAGCCGTCGCGGTGTAGTACCCCGGCTGGGCCGTGTCATACGCCGCTGTGTTCTCGATCTTGATGCTGACCGCGAGGAAGCGGCCGTTCTCGGGCACCGGGGTGTCGGTGCCGGCGGCCTGCTGACACTTCGGGGCAGGCTTGATCGCGGAGATCGTGAAGTACTGGCCGATCTCAGGGGCCATCGGAGGCCCCCAGGAACCGATCCGCTGTCCGATCTCGGCCGGCATGTTGCCGCGTTCCGTGAGCTCGCTGGGAGCGCTGGTCACCGCACCCGCGCCGGGCGCCGGCACGTCAGTCGCCGCGGGCGCGGTGCTCGAGCCGGGCGCGGTGCTGGCACATCCGGTGGCGAGCGCCACCGCAAGCAGGGCGCCGACGAGCAGTCCGTGGCGATGATGCATGTCCGATCCTCCTGATTGGCCGACTTGTCCCTCAGCCGGAGCATCGGCGCCGCGCCGGGCGTGTCGCACCCCTTGCGAGCGATCGCACACCTGTGGGTGTCCCCCACTCTCGCTACACCGACGATGCGCAGGCCGACAATCTGTTGTTCCACATCGGACAGTGATCAAGCGTCGTCGCAGGTTGGACTCGTCCGGATAGAAGTAGGCATCCGTAGGACATGTCCGATCATGGCGAGCCTTTGACGTCCGACCTCAGCCATGGGGATACAGATCGTTGAACCTGGGCTCGATCCACAGCAGGTGCAACACGTCCCTCACGCGCACCCCCGCCATCGGCAGCTTCGCGTGGTACCGCAGCACTAGGAAGCGTTCGCTGTCCTGGAATGCCTCGGGGATCGCCGGCTTGATCTGCCGAGCCGGGATGAACTCCGAGCCCAACCCGTGTCGGTCGGCGAGCGTGATCTCCCGCCACGTCATCTGCGCCCGTTTGGCCAGCGCGATGGCGAACGCCGCCCGGCCGTCGTCCGCCAGAGCGTTGACGTCAAAGCCTGGCTGGAGGTAGCGCAAGCAGAACTTCGGGGTCTCGCTGTCGTAGTCCGGCGGCGCCGTTGGGGCGGCGAGGGGGGCCGCTGGGCCGCGGCGAGACGGCCTGTTGGTCTTCTTGTCCTTGCCCACGCTCGATCGCGCTCAGGCGCTCCTGGTGAAGTGCAGCTCGAGATCGTCGATCGGGATCTCGACGTTCCTTCCGTCAGGATGGAAGTTCTTCTTCCACGGGGCCTCTTCG
>CAXTTN010000168.1:10012-13234 GCA_964247105.1 uncultured Pseudonocardia sp. | reverse complement strand
TCCAGCTCGGCGCATGTGCCGACCGGCGGGTGGCCCGCGACGACTTCGCCTACGTCGAGACGCTGTGGCGGCGCTGGGCACCCCGGGTTCACCGTGACCGCCGGGCACCTCGCCCACGTCAAGCGCACCCTCGCCGCCAGCATGCCCGCGCCGGTGGCGATGTACCGCGGAAGCGGGTTCGACGTGCCCGAGCAGGAGATCCGGGTGCCCACCCTGTACGTCTGCGGCGCCGACGACGGGTGCGCCCTGCCCGCACTCGCGGACGGGCAGGAGGCGCTGTTCACCGGCGGCTACCGCGCCGAGGTGTGGGAGGGCACCGGCCACTTCCCCCACCTCGAGCACCCCGTGCGCACGGCCGCCGCCGTGATCGGCTGGTTGGGCAGGTGATCAGGACGGCTCGTCGTCGAAGGTGATGGTCAGCTCGTTGCCGCCGGTCCCGAGCGTGCATGAACGCGACCGTGACGACGGCACAGGCCTCGCGCGCACGACGGCTACCTGTGGACGCCGATCGCGTGCGATGAGGTTTCCGCCCCGCGGTCGTCTGTACCTGTGGGATCGACTCACAGGAGGCTGGCACGATGCGGAAACTGATCTTCGGCATGAACGTGACCCTGGACGGCCACATCGCCGCGACCGGCGACGACATCGGCTGGAGCGGGCCGCCGAGCGACGAACTGTTCCGGTGGTGGCTCGATCAGGACCGGGCGAGCGGCCTGGCGCTGTACGGGCGCAAGCTGTGGGAGACGATGAGCTCCTACTGGCCCACCGGCGACCAGCGGCCCGGCGCCACCCCGGCGGAGATCGAGTTCGCGCGGAACTGGCGCGACACGCCGAAGGTGGTGTTCTCCTCGACGATCGACCCCGCGATCGACCCCGCGATCGACACGGTCGACGGGAACACCCGCCTGGTCACCGGCGACGCGGTCGCCGAGATCACCCGGCTCAAGGCCGAGGACGGCGACCCGATGAGCATCGGCGGCGCAACGCTCGCCGGGGCTGCCGTGCGGGCCGGACTGGTCGACGAGTACGCCGTGGTCACCCACCCGGTCCTGATCGGCGGCGGCACGCCGTTCTTCACGGCCCTGGACAGCTGGGTGAACCTGGACCTGGTGGAGACGCGGACGTTCCCCGGCGGCGTGGTGATGGCCCGGTACGCGACGAGGCGATGAGCACGGGCCACGCGCATCACAGGGTCGGGGGCAGGCCCAGCCACGGCTTGTCGGCGGCGGGGAATCCGGTGAGCTCGGCGACCTTCCCGTCGACGATGTGCAGGACGTCGACGGCGAACAGCCGGTACACGGGGTGGTCGGGCGTGCGCAGGTACTCCACGACCGCCGGCATGCGGTTGACGGTCGTGACGATGCAGCGCCAGTCGTCGTATCCGGGCCCGCCGAACCCGCCCGAGACCCAGGCGTCCATCGCGGACCTGGCGGTGACCCAGACGCCGGGGTCCGGCGGCATCGCGAAGCGCAGGTCCTCGCGCATGAAGGACAGGAGCCCGTCGAGGTCGTTGCGCTCGTGGGCGTCCACCCACGCCTTCACCGTGGCCCGTTCGTCGTCCGACAGCTCGTGCGTGGCGGGGGTGCGCCAGTCGAGTCGGCGGTCGGGCAACTGCTCGCGCATCGTCACGCGCGCACGCGCCACGGCGCTGGTCACGGAGGCGACGCTGAGCTCGAGCGCGTCGGCCGCCGCCGCCGCCGGCCAGCCGAGGACGTCACGCAGGATCAGCGCCGCCCGCTGGCGCGGCGGCAGGTGCTGGACGGCGACGATGAACGCCAGCTCGATCGTCTCCCGCGCCACCGCCGCCTCCTCCGGGTCCTCGGGCAGCATCCGGTCCGGGTAGGGCTGCAGGTACCGCACCTCCGAGCCTGCGCCCGGCAGCTCGGCAGGCACGGGCGTGCGGTGGTTGCGCTTCTCCAGGAAGTCGAGGCAGGCGTTCGTCGCGATCCGATGCAGCCAGGTCCGCACCGCGGCGCGCCCGTCGAACGACTCCCGCCTGCTCCACGCTCGCAGGAGCGTCTCCTGTGTCAGGTCCTGGGAGTCGTCGTAGTTCGCGACCATCCGGTAGCAGTGCACCTGCAAGGCACGCCGGTGGCGCTCGGTCAGGAGCGCGAACCGCGCGGCATCGCCCGTGCGGGCCGCCGCGATGAACGTGGCCTCGTCGGTCATGGTCATCGATCCTTCCACCGGTGCGGGGGCAGCGGCGGCCGGCTCAGCCGTGGGCCAGGTCGGCGAACCGGCTGTAGTGCAACTGGTGCGCGACGGTGATGGTGCTGGTGGGGCCGTTGCGGTGCTTGGCCAGGATCAGGTCGGCCTCACCCGCCCGGGGGTCGTCGCGCTCGAAGGCATCGGGCCGGTGCAGCAGGATGACCATGTCCGCGTCCTGCTCGATCGAGTTGTGCGCGGCGATCCCGTCGGCGATGAAGTTGTGGGTGCCGGGCACCGTCGCGTCGAAGACCTCCTGCTCGCCGAGGCTGGTGACCTCGACGATCTCGTCCCAGAACACGTCGTTGGTGGCCAGCATGTCGAGGTCGGCGTCGTGCAGTACCGCGGCGGCACGGGCGAGGCGAGAACGGCTCGGCGAGTGCTTCCACGTCGTGGACCCGCAGAACCGTGAACCCATCGCGGCCGCGAAGCTGCGATGCGTCATGTCGCGTTCGGACAGCAGGGACCGGACGTCGCCCCACACCTCACGCGGAACCGTGTCGAGGTTGGTGGTGGCCGCGATCTCACGCAGCCGCTCGCCCAGTAGCCGGGCCTGCTCACCGCGAGCCCCGTGCACGCCGATCAGCTCGACGAACAGCCGCTGGTGCTCCGACCCCGTGATGTGGAGGTGCCAGCCGTCGCGGTAGCCCGCCTTCCGCGTCCGCTTGACGCGACTCAGGATGCCGAAGCGCAGCAGCAGCCGGGACACGTCGTCCACCAGCCGCCGGCTCGTGGACGCGTAGTGGATGCGGCCGGTCCGGTTGCGCTCGTCCCAGCTCACGGAACCATCGGTGGCCCACAGGTGCCGCAGGAACAGCGCCACCTGCTCCTCCGACAGCCCGAAGATCGGCGCCGGGACGAACTTCTCGTGGCTGCGCAGCCCGAGGAGGCCGAGCTCGTCGAGCCACGCCGCGATGGGGTTGCGCTTCCCGTGGGTCGACGGGAACGGGGAGGGTAGGCGGAGTGTGATGCACCGCACCGCTGCGTAGTCGTCTCGAACAGCCGTGATCCCGGACG
>CAXTTN010000168.1:0-10002 GCA_964247105.1 uncultured Pseudonocardia sp. | reverse complement strand
GAGGGCCGCTGCCCCGACGGCCTCCGGGTTCGCCTCGTCGAGGCCGGCGTGGCGGATGGGCTGACGCCGGACGAACGATCCGTTCCCGCTCATGTGGGCGAGCAGGACGATCTGCTCCTCGGGCAGGGCGACGGGCCGAAGCGGCGCAGGGACGCGCCGGGGTGTGGCCAGCCGGTCGCCGACGCCGAGATCACCCAGGGAGCACCATCCGTCGACGGTGAGGAACGGGTGGCCGGCCGTGGCCTGTACCTCGCGCCCGGAAGCGAGCCGGAGCCGGAACACCTCCTGGACGCCGCTGGGGAAGACGGCCGTCATCGGCCGGGGCACCATGCGCATCCGCTCGTCGAGCGACCACAGCTCGACGCCGGTCTCGCCGGACTCCAGCAGCTCGCCGAACGTCACCTCGGCCCCGGTGTCGGCCCGCATCAGCCGCGTGCCGGCGGTGAGGCAGCCGGACTCGCGGAGATCCGACAGCATCGGGCGCTTGTCGGTGCGCTGCTCGGGGCCGCGGTTGAGCTGGCTCATCGCCACCACCGGCACCTCGAGCTCCTTGGCCAGCAGCTTGATCTGGCGGGAGAACTCCGACACTTCCTGCTGCCGGGACTCGACCTTCCGGCCCGAGGTCATGAGCTGCAGGTAGTCGAGGATGATCAGCTTGAGGTCGTTGCGCTGCTTGAGCCGCCGTGCCTTGGCGCGGATCTCCATCAGCGTGAGGTTGGGCGAGTCGTCGATGAACAGCGGCGCCTCGCTGATCTCGCTCATCCGCCGCGCCATGCGCGTCCAGTCCTCGTCGCTCATCCGGCCCGCGCGCATGTCGCCCAGGCGGATGCTCGCCTCGGCCGAGAGCAGGCGCATGACGATCTCGGACTTGCTCATCTCCAGGGAGAACACCGCGCTCGTCATGCCGTGCTTGACCGAGCAGGAGCGGGCGAAGTCCAGCCCGAGCGTGGAGTTGTGGGTCGGGATCATCGACCGGCCGGCGAGATACAGGTGGGCGGGGTTGTCGACCTGCACGCAGCGAACCGGGACGCTCGGCACCGCACGGACGGCGGTGATGGAGCGCGGCGCGGCGTCGTCGACGGAGAAGGCGAGGGTGCAGGCGGCCGCGTCGGAGGTCAGCGAGCACGGGTGGCCCAGCCCGGCCGCGAGCTCCCGCACGTCCTCCGCGAACCGCCGGCTCGCGACGCGGAGCCGGACCTCGCCGGGGGCGGTGCCGGCCGCGTCGAGCAGGCCGGCGAGCAGGGCACGGCGCTGCTCCTCCGACGCCCGCTGGTAGGCGGCCGGGATGCGCCGGTGGCCGAGGGCTCCCCGGGTGCCCAGCGGAGCCCGGTCGACCGGCGCCGGCGCGCCGTTCCGCGGAACGGCTGTGATCACCGCACCGGGACGCGCACCCGCATCCAGCACGGCCGTGCGTCCCCGAGCGTCGATCACGCGCGGCCGGAGCGGCGCCCCGGTGCCGTGCCGGGCGCGTTCCGCGGAACGCGGGAGCGTCCGCTCCACCGCGTCGCCCAGCCACACGCCCAGCGTGTACGGCGGGACGGGCAGCTCGGCCGCGGGCAGCCGCAACGGCGATCCGGTGGCGACCACGGGCACCGCGGCGCGGTGCAGGGTTGCGGCGAGCTCGGCGGTCGTGCGGACGGCCGGGCCCCCCGCGGCGGCGCTCTCGGTGAGCCACTGGTGCTCGGCGTCGGCGACGATCACCGATCCGTCGGAGAACTCCACCTCGAAGCAGGGCCGGCCGACCATCACGCCGGTGGCCGCGACCACCCGCGTCGGCCGGCCGTCGGCGTCGATGAGCAGATCGCCGACCGCCACCTCGCCCATGGCGCTCCACCCGGTGGGGGTGGGCAGGGGGGTGTCGAGGGCGAGGGCCTTCCCGAGCCCGGGACGCGCCGCCACGACGATCATCTGGCCGGGGTGCATGCCGTTGGTGGCGGCGTCGAGATCGGCGAAGCCGGTGGGGACGCCCAGCGCCACACCGCCGCGGGAGGCGATGGCGTCGATCTCGTCCATCGTGGGCTGGAGCAGCTCCTCGAGCGCGACGTAATCCTCGCTGGTGGACCGCTCGGTGACCTCGTAGATGGCGGCCTGGGCGCGGTCGACGACGTCGTTGACCTCGGCGCCGTTGTCGCCGTGGTAGCCCAGCTGCACGATGCGCGTGCCGGCCTCCACGAGCCGCCGCAGGATGGCCTTCTCGGCCACGATCTCCGCGTAGTAGGCCGCGTTGGCGGCGGTGGGCACGGTGGCGATGAGCGTGTGCAGGTAGGGGGCGCCGCCGAGGCGGATCAGATCGCCACGGCGCTGCAGCTCCGCGGAGACGGTGACGGCGTCGGCGGGCTCGCCGCGGCCGTACAGGTCGAGGATGCAGTCGTAGACGGTCTGGTGGGCCGGGCGGTAGAAGTCGTCGGGGCGCAGGACCTCGACGACATCGGCGATGGCGTCCTTGCTCAGCAGCATGCCGCCGAGCACGGACTGCTCGGCCGTGAGGTCCTGCGGCGGCTGCCGGTCGAAGGAGCCGCCGCTCGGCTCGGCCTCGGCCGGGCGCACCGGGCGCGGCCGAGACGGAAGACGGTCATCAGGTTGGGCCATACGTAGCGTCACCCCCGTTGCCAGTGTATCGAACAAAGGTTCGATATGCTCGCGCCACTTCGGAGCAACGCCCCGGTGAACGTCGAGCGTCACCGTGGTCGGGTCCTCGTGCCTAGGGCCGCGACGTTAGGGACCCGTGGCCCGCTTGTCGAACCGCCCTGTGCACCGACCTGGGGACGGCCTGGGGACGGATCGACGTCCGCCCAGGACACGCACGGGACCAACCTGTGGACGCCGTGTGGACAACCTCGCTACGAAGCGCATCGATGCAGATCAGAGCGTTGCGGAAGGGTGTGGACAACTTTGCTTCCGCGACACGCCGGAAGGGGTTTCACGGCGTGTCGCGACGAGCGGCGCGGGGGCCCGCCGGGCGCACGCGGCCGGTCACCGGGCGACCCGGGCGCAACCTTCCGCGTGCCCCGTTGACGCCGCCGGACGACGATCGCGCGCGCGTCACCCGAACGTGAACAAGGGCGGGCCCGGGCTCGAAGCCCAGGACCCGCCCTTGTCACGGTGCGTGACGAGCGATCAGCTCGCGACGACGTTCACGGCGAACTCGGTGGTGACATCGGGGTGCAGCCGGACCGTGACGGGGTGGCTGCCGACCGTCTTGATCTGCGTCGCCACCTCGACCGCGCGCTTGTCGAGCGGCGGACCGCCCGCGGCGCGCACGGCCTCGACGACGTCGGCCGCGGTGACCGAGCCGAAGAGGCGACCGGAATCGCCGGCCGCCTTGGCCTTGATCACGATCTTCAGATCGCCCAGCGTGCCGGCGACCTCCTTGGCGTGGCCGAGGTCGCGGATCTGGCGGGACTTCTGCGCCCGCGTGATGGCCGCGACCTGCTTCTCGGCGCCACGGGTGGCGACGATGGCCAGCTTGCGCGGCAGCAGGTAGTTGCGGCCGTAGCCGTCCTTGACCTCGACGATCTCGCCGGGGGCGCCCAGGTTGGGCACGTCGGCGGTGAGGATGAGCTTCATGTGACCCAGCCCCTTATCGCGCGGTGGAGGTGTAGGGCAGCAGGGCGACCTCGCGGCTGTTCTTCACCGCGACCGCCACATCACGCTGGTGCTGGCGGCAGTTGCCGGTGACCCGGCGGGCCCGGATCTTGCCGCGGTCGGAGATGAACTTCCGCAGCAGGCCGGTGTCCTTGTAGTCGATGTCCTGCCCCTTGTCCTTGCAGAACGCGCACACCTTCTTCTTGGGCTTGCGCAGCACGGGCTTGGCCATGATGGGTACTCCTGAATCGAAAAGACGGGTGTGGGGTTAGAAGGGGGGCTCGTCGTCGGCCGCGGGACCGCTGCCGGCCGCCGGGGCGGAGCCCCAGGGGTCGTCGTTGGCCGGTCCGCCCGAGCCGCCGCCGGAGGGACCGCCGCCGTTGCCGCCGCCGCCACCTCCGCCGAAGCCGCCTCCGCCGCCACCGAAATCGCCGCCACCGCTGCGGCTGACCTTGTTGACCTTGGCGGTGGCGTACTTCAGCGACGGGCCGACCTCGTCGACCTCCAGCTCCACGACGGTGCGCTTCTCACCCTCGCGGGTCTCGAAGGACCGCTGCTTGAGCCGGCCGCTGACCATGACGCGCATGCCGCGCGTGAGCGTCTCCGCGACGTTCTCCGCCGCCTGGCGCCACACGTTGCAGCGCATGAACAGCGCCTCGCCGTCCTTCCACTCGCCGGACTGGCGGTCGAAGGTGCGCGGCGTGGCGGCCACCGTGAAGTTGGCGACCGCGGCACCCGACGGGGTGAACCTCAGCTCGGGATCGGCGGTGAGGTTGCCGACCACGGTGACGACGGTTTCGCCTGCCATGGCCGCCTCAGCTCGCGGCGGCGGCGGGCGCCTTGACGGCGGGCGCCTTCTTGGGCTCGCGGCGCAGGACCTTGGTGCGCAGCACGGACTCGTTGAGCCCGAGCTGGCGATCCAGCTCCGTGATCGTGGCCGGCTCGCACGCGACCTCGAGCACCGCGTAGATGCCCTCGGCGTGCTTCTCGATCTCGTAGGCGAGACGGCGCTTGCCCCACACCTCGATCTTCTCGACGGTGCCCTTGTCGTTCTTCACGACAGTGAGGAACTGCTCCAGCGACGGCGTCACGGTGCGCTCGTCGAGGCTCGGATCGAGGATGACCATCAGCTCGTAATGACGCATGAGAACCACTCACCTCCTATGGACTGGAATCGGCCGCGGGGGATCCGCGACAGGAGGTTCTCACCGCACACCGACAGAATCGGACCGCCTCGGTGGAACAGGGGGTGCGACAACGGCATCCAGGGGGACGCCGGCCGGTGCGCGAAGGGCAAGGCTACCAGCGCGAACAGGGCGGGCTGCGGCCGGCCCGCCGCCGTTCGCGATGGGGAACCACGCCTGCCCCGGGGCGGCGGGGCGGGGAACTGTCGGGGGGCGCCACTACGCTCACCGGCATGCTCATCGGGGCCCACGTGCGCGAGGACGACCCGGTCGTGTCGGCGGCCGAGCGCGGCGCCGACATCGTGCAGATGTTCCTCGCCGATCCGCAGGGATGGAAGAAGCCGCCGTCGCACCCGCAGGCGGCGGAGCTGCGGGCGGGCGAGGTCGCGGTCGTCGTGCACTCGCCCTACGTGGTGAACCTGGCCTCGCTCAACAACCGGATCCGCATCCCGTCGCGAAAGCTCGTGGTGCAGCACGCCGAGGTGGCCGCCGAGGTCGGCGCGATCGGGCTGGTCGTGCACGGCGGGCACGTCACCCGGGGCGAGGACGCCGAGAAGGGTTTCGACAACTGGCGCAAGTTCGTCGAGCGGCAGGAGGGCGAGGGCGGGTTCGCCGTTCCCCTGTTCATCGAGAACACCGCCGGCGGCGAGAACGCCATGGCCCGCAGCCTCGAGCAGCTGGCCCGGCTCTGGGAGGCCGTCGGCGAGTTCGGCACCGGCTTCTGCCTCGACACCTGCCACGCGTTCGCGGCGGGGCTCCCGCTGGTCGACGTCGTCGAACGCGCGAAGGCCATCACCGGGCGCATCGACCTCGTGCACCTCAACGACTCGCGCGACGAGTTCGGCTCCACGCGCGACCGGCACGCCACCATCGGCCGGGGCACCATCGATCCCGATGAGCTGGCCGCGGTGTGCGCGGCCGCGGGTGCGCCCGTCGTCGTCGAGACCCCGGCGGAGGGCCAGGCCGCCGATATCGCCTTTCTCCGGGATCGGCTCGGGTCATGAGATGTCCGTTGTGACGCGCACGGCGGAGCCCGAAGCGCCGCCACCTCCCGCAGCGCGTCGCCGCCCCTCGCCCACCGCGCTGATGCTCACGGTGGTCGTCGTGCTCACCGGGCTCACGTTGCTGCTGGGCTACGCCAACAAGGCCCGCTGCGTGGGGCCCGATTTCGACGCGCAGGGGCGCAGCGGACCGGACTACATCCTGCGCGTCGACCGTGACGTCTGCTACTCCGACATCCAGTACCTCTGGCTCGGCCGCGACATCGACAAGCACGTGTTCCCCTACGTGCACGGCTCCATCACCCCGGACGGCGTGCTCCATGGCGGCACCGTCGAGTACCCGGTGCTGGCGGGCCTGATGATGTGGGTGGGCGCGCTGTTCGCCCACGACGACGGCCAGTTCCTGCTCTACTCGGCGCTGCTGCTGGCGCCGTTCGGGCTGCTGACGGGCTGGATGCTCGGGCGGTTCGCGCGCTGGCGGGCGCTGTTGTGGGCGCTGAGCCCGCCGCTGGTGCTCTACGCGTTCCACAACTGGGATCTGCCCGTGGTCGCCGCCGCGGTGGGCGCGGTGTTCGTCGTGCACGAGTGGCGCACCGCGCGGCCGCTGGCCGATCGGGCCGTCGTGGCGTCGGTGCTGCTCGGGCTGGGGTTCGCCCTGAAGCTGTACCCGGGCGCGTTCGTCCTGCCGCTGGCGTTCTACGTCCTGACGATGTCGCGGCCCGGGCGGCTGCACTGGTGGGGCGCGGTCCGGGTGGCGCTCGCCGCGGCGGCCACCGTGGTGCTGGTGAACCTGCCGTTCGCGCTGGCCGGTTACGAGGGCTGGCGCGCGTCGTTCACGTTCCAGGAGATGCGCAAGGTCGATCTCACCACCAACTCCATCTGGTTCTGGGGCTTCCGGCCCGATTCCGAGCCGGGGAACGCGGCGTTCCAGCACTGGGTCAACTGGCTCTCGCCCACGCTGGTGCTGGCGTCGTTCGCACTCGCCGCGGCGGTCGGGTGGTGGCGGTGGCACCGCACCGGCGTGTACCCGTGGGTGGGGGTCAGCGCGGCGATGCTGTGCGGCTTCCTGCTGCTGCACAAGGTCCACTCGCCGCAGTACACGCTGTGGCTGCTGCCGTTCTTCGTGCTGCTCGCCGTGCCGTGGCGGTGGATCGCGAGCTACCTCGTGGTCGACGCCGTGATGGGCGTCGGCGTCTTCCGCTGGTTCTACGCGCTCAAGACCGGGCCGGGGTCCGACATCTCCGCCGGGCTGGCGGCGCAGGCGGTTGCGGTGGGGGTGTGGGGCCGCGCTGCCCTGCTGGTGGTGCTGTTCGTCGTCTTCCTCGCGCTGCCCGATCCACTGGCCGCCCGCGAGCGGCGCGAGGCACAGCCCGCCACATGATCATCGACACCCCGGTCCGGGTCCGCCGGGCCACCCCGTTCGTGCTCACCGGCTACCTGGTTGCGGCGCTCGCGGTCACGTGGTCGTGGTGGACGCCGCTGGGCGGCCGGATCACCGCCCTCAACCAGCCCGACGCCGTGCTGTTCTCCTGGCTGCTGCGGGCCACCCCCCACGCGCTGGCGCAGGGCCGGTTCCCGCTCTACAGCGACCTGCTCAACCACCCGTCGGGCATCAACCTCATGTGGAACAACGGCATGGCCCTGCCCGGCGTGCTGCTGGCGCCCGTCACGGCCGTGTTCGGCGGGGCGGGGGCCGTCACGGTGGCGACGACGCTCGGGCTCGCCGGCTCCGCGGCGTCGGCGTACCTGTGCCTGCGCCGGCTCGTCGTGCGGGTCGTGCCGGCGGCGCTCGGTGGAGCCCTCTTCGGCTTCTCCCCCGCGATGCTCGCGCAGTCGCTCGGCCATCCCGATCTGGTGCTGAACGTACTGGTCCCGGTGATCGTGCTGCTCGCCGTGCGCATCGTGGTCGAGGAGCGTCCACGACGGCGGACGGCCGTGCTGCTCGGGGCCACCGCGGGCGCGCAGGTGCTGGTCGGGGAGGAGGTGCTGTTCGGGACCGGGGTGGTCGTCGCGCTGCTGGTGGTGGCGCTGGCCGTGTCGCGGCCGCAGCTCGCCGTCGCTCGGGCCCGGGTGGTCGCCGAGCGGGCGCTGCTGGCGCTGGGCGTGTTCCTGCTGGTGGCGGGCGGGCCGCTCGCGTTCCAGCTGTGGGGGCCGCTCCCGCAGGAGGGAAGCCCGTTCACCACCGCGTACTTCTCGGCGGACCTGGCCAACTACGTGGTGCCCACCGCTGCGCAGGTGCTGGCCCCCGCGGCGGCGATCGCGCGGTCGAGCGCGTTCCCGGGTGGGCCGGAGGAGCACACCGCGTTCCTGGGGTGGCCGCTGCTGCTGGCGTGCGCGGTCGCGCTGGTGGCGTTCGGGCGCGTCCTGCGGGTGCGGATCGCGCTCGGCGTGGCGGTGCTGATGGGGGTGCTGGCGCTCGGCGTCGAGCTGAAGATCGAGGGCCGCCCCACCGGCGTCCCGATGCCGTGGCGGGCGGTCACCGACCTGCCCGGGTTCGAGCACGTGCTCACCGACCGGTTCGCGCTGTTCACGGCCGGCCTGATCGGGGCCGGGCTGGCGTTCGCGCTCGACGAGGCGTGGAGCCGGGACCGCGCGGTCCGCCTGTCCGCGGCGGCCACCGTCGTGATCGCGCTGATGCCGCTGGTCCCTGCTCCGCTCGCCGCCGCGCCCCTTCCGGACGTGCCCGCGTTCTTCACCAGCCGCGCCGTCACCGACCTGGCCTGCCCCGGCGGCAGCACGCTCGTGCTGCCCTACCCCGGCGGGCGCAGCACCGACGCGATGGTCTGGCAGGAGGCTGCGGACCTGCGCTTCGCGATGCCCGGCGGCTACTTCATCGGCCCGGCGGCCGACGGCCACGCCTACGTCGGCGGGCAACCGAGCGTCACCGGACGCCTGTTCACCGACGTCGGCGCGGGCGGCGACGTACCGCCGGTCACCTCCGGGACGCGGGACGCGTTCGCCGCCGACATGGCCGGCTGGAGCGCGTGCTCGGTGGTGCTGGGCCCGAGCCCGCACCGCGACGCCCTGCGCTCGCTGGTCACGGACCTGGTCGGCCGCGCCCCGGAGCAGGTGGACGGCGTGGACCTGTGGCGGAACGCGGGCTGAGCGCCGGCCGCTCCCTACGACGCGCGCGTTCCGAGCGCCACGCGCGTGGTGCAGTGTGCGCGCGGGCTGCACAACGCGCGCGCGAGCGCGGAGGGGAGCCACCCGCGCCCGGCGCCGCGCGCGTTCCGGCGCCGCACGTTCCGGCGACGCGCGCGTTTCGGCGCCGCGCGCGTTCCGGCGCCGCACGTTCCGGCGCCGCGCGCGTTTCGGCGCCGCGCGCGGGCAGCCACGCGCGCGCCGCCCGCAGAACGCTCGCGCCGTGCTCAGCGCCAGGCGAACACCGGCTGCTCCAGGTGCGCCACGCGCGTCGGACGGCCGTGCAGCACCACCTCGCGGAACTGGTGCAGCACCGCCCCCGTCGGCGCGTGCACGAAACGGCCGAACAGCGGCAGCTGGATCACCGGCGCGTCGGACTCGGGGATCGTGAGGAACCGCGGCGGGACGTCGAGCGCCGCAACCGGAACCCGGTGCAGCTCGCCGACCTCGGCCGGGTTGGGGACGAGCTCGGGCGCCGGCCCCGCCCACAGCACGACCGGGGTGATCACGTAGCCCGAGCGGGTGGCGTAGTCGTCGAGCAGGCCCAGCTCGGCCTCGGGGCCCAGCTCCAGGCCCAGCTCCTCGGCCAGCTCCCGCCGGGCCGTCGCGCCCGGCGTCTCGCCCGGATCGGCGCGCCCGCCGGGCAGCGCCCACTGGCCGGGATGGCCGCGCAGGGAGGTGGCGCGGCGGGTGAGCAGGAACGTCAGCCCGTCGGGCTCGGGCACGAGCGTGATCCCCACCGCGGACCGCTTGAGATCCGGCCGGTCGGCGGGACGACGCTCGAACCGCCGCAGCGCCGCCGCCACGCTCGTACGCTCCATGCCCCCGATGGTGCCAGCCCCGGGCCGCGCCCACCCAGGACGAGCGGCCCTTCCGTCGCTAGTGCCTCGTCAAGGAAGGTTGGTGCGGAAATCGGTGGATCCACGCGTCCGCAGGCAAGGCGCCGACCGGCCCTCGTACCGGGCGTACTCGGGTCGGTCGGCAACGCCGCCTGCGGGCGCGTGGCCCGCCGAGTTCCGTGCCGGACCTTCCTTGGCGGGGCACTAGTAGTACTTTGTTAGGTGTGTCGCTACCGGTGATCCGGCCTGTCG
>CAXTTN010000167.1:0-13246 GCA_964247105.1 uncultured Pseudonocardia sp. | reverse complement strand
CCCGCCGCTCGGTGGTCTGGGCGATCTGGCTGACCGGCGGGTTCTACCTGTTCATGCTGGTGGTGGGCTACGGCGCGGCCGCGCTGCTGCCGGCCGGCACGATCACCGCGGCCAACCAGAACAACGCGACGCTCCTGCTGGCCTTCCAGCTCGGCGGCCAGTTGCTGCTCGGGCTCGTCGCGGCCGTCGCGTTCGCCACGATCCTGGCCGTCGTGGCCGGGCTGACGATCACCGCGTCGGCGTCGTTCGCCCACGACGTCTACGCGAACGTGATCAAGAAGGGCCACGCGACACCGGCCGCGGAGGTGCGGGTCGCGCGCACCACGGCGCTGGCGGTCGGGCTCGTCGCGATCGCGGGCGGGATCCTTGCCAACGGGCAGAACGTGGCGTTCCTCGTGGCGCTCGCGTTCGCCGTCGCGGCGTCGGCGAACCTGCCGACGCTGCTGTACTCGATCTTCTGGCGCCGGTTCAACACCACCGGCGCGCTGTTCAGCATCTACGGCGGGCTCACGGTCAGCATCGTGCTCATCGTGTTCTCGCCCGCGGTGTCGGGGCGGAGCAGCTCGATGCTCCCCGGTGTCGACTTCCAGTTGTTCCCGCTGGCCAACCCCGGCATCGTCGCCATCCCGCTGTCGTTCCTGCTCGGGATCGTCGGAACCCACGTCGGGAGGTCCGAGCGGGCCGGGTTCGCCGCGATGGAGGTCCGGGCGCTGACCGGCGCGGGCGCGGCGAGGTCCTGACCTTCCCGAGGGTGGCGGCCACATCCCGCGGGCTCGATGTCGTGGGGAGGGCGTCCTGGCCGCGTCGCGCGGGCTCGTCGTCGTGGGGAGGGCGTCCTGGCCGCGTCGCGCGGGCTCGTCGTCGTGGGGAGGGTGTCCGCGCGGGCTCGTTGTGCCCGATGGTGGCGCTCACCTCGACGTCACGGTGCCCGTGGCAGGATGCCCGGCATGAACGCGGTGCCCGCGGTCGGCGTGGCCGACCTCCCCGCCGACGCGGTCCTGCTCGACGTCCGCGAGGACGACGAGTGGGCCGCCGGCCACGCCCCCGACGCCCAGCACGTCCCGATGAACCAGGTGCCCGCGCGGATCGCTGAGCTGCCCGACGCCGATCCGCTCTACGTGATCTGCCGCTCCGGCGGCCGGTCGGGACGCGTGGTGGGGTTCCTGGCGCAGCAGGGCCGCAGCGCCGTCAACGTCGAGGGCGGTATGCAGGCCTGGGCGGCGGCCGGGCGTCCGATGGTCGGCGAGCGCGACGGCGTGCCGCCGGATGTCCTCTAGCACCCCGGTCACCTGCTCGCGGTGCGGGCAGCGGTCGGTGCTGCTCAGGGGTCCGTTCTGCCCGCACTGCGGCCGCTACCTCGCGCCGCTGCGCTGGGTCGCCGAGCCGCCGCCGTCCACCGTGGCGGCGCCCGCGCCGCGTCGGCGGCCGCGCTACGCCGGTCCGCCGCGCTACGCCTTCCTGCCGCGCTGGGGTTTCCCCGCGCGCGCCTGGGTGCCGCCCGCGCCGCCCGGTCCGGCGCCGCCCGACCCGCTCCACGCCGCCCGCTCGGTCCTCGCCCGGCTCGTGCCGCTGCTGTGGGCCACCGCCACCGTGGCGGTGCTGGCGGCGGGGGCGGAGATCTGGCGCTACGCCCTGCTGCTGGCCAGCCGCGACACGGCGCTCTCGCCTCGCGCGGTCACCACGTCCGACGCGCTGGTGACCGTGGCCGGCACGGTGGCGCCGGTGCTCGCCGCGGTCGCGGGGGTCCTGGTCGTGGTGTGGACGCTGCGCGCGTCACGGGCCGCTGCCGACCGCGCGCACGTCGAACCGGCCCGCTCGCCCCGCGCGATCGTCCTGGGCTGGGTCGTGCCGGGGGTGAACCTGGTGCTGCCCGGTTCGGTGCTCTCCGAGATCGAGCACGACGCGCTCGGCAGGCCCGCCGATCAGCGGCCCCGCCCGTCGCGGCTGCTGGTGGTGTGGTGGGTGCTCTGGGCGCTGGGGGCGGTGCTGGCGGTCGTGGTGGTGCTGTGGTCGTTGCGCACGGGGGTGCAGGCCCGTGCCGACGGGGTGGTGCTGCACGCGGTGCTGGACCTGCTCGCGGCCGCGACGGCCGGCACAACGGCGGTGCTGCTCACGCGCCTGACGCGGTTGCTGGCCCCCGCCCGTCCCACCCGTCGGGAGCTGGTGGTGCGGATCGGGGTGGCAACGGCCGGCTGATGGGCCGGGCGGGCGCGGCCCGGGTGGGCGGGGCGCGGGGGTGGCGGGGTGCGGAGGGTCTGCCGCGCGCGCGGTGTGGTCGCCGCGCGAGTGGTGCAGTGCGCGCGGGGTGGGTGGAACGTGCGCGAGGCGTGTGTGCGGGGGTCGGCGTCGTGGGTCGCGCGCGCGTTGGGTCGGCCGCGCGAGTGGTGGAGTGCGCGCGGGGTGGGTGAAGGGCGCGCGTCGCGAGGGAGGTGCGCGGGCCGCAGCCCCGCGGCAGTCCACCCCGCGCGCGTTGTGCCCACCCCGCGCGCGTCGCACAGCGCGCGGGGTGATGACGCAGCGCGCACCGTCAGGTCGTGACGCGGAGCTCGGTCAGGCCGCGCATCACGAAGTCGGGTCTGCGGACCGGGTTCGCGGCCAGGCGCAGGTCGGGGAGGCGGGTGCGGAGCGCGTCCAGCGTCGCGGCCACCTCCAGGCGGGCCAGGGGCGCGCCGAGGCAGTAGTGCACGCCGGCGCCGAAGCCCAGGTGGGGGTTGCGAACCCGGCCGATGTCGAGCTCGGCCGGCGCCTCGAACGCCGCCGGGTCGCGGGCCGCGGCCCCCAGCAGCGCGGCGATCCTCGTCCCGGCCGGCACGGGGTACCCGGCCACCTGCGTGTCGACGAGGGCCGTGCGCTCGAACAGCTGCAGCGGCGCGTCGAAGCGGATCAGCTCCTCGACGGCCGTCGCGTCCAGGCCCGGATCGGCGCGCAGCCGCTCCCACTGCGCGGGGTGGCGGAGCAGGGCGAGCACCCCGTTGCCGATGACGTTGACCGTCGCCTCGTGCCCGGCCATCAGCAGCAGCGCGGCGGTGCCGACCAGCTCGTCGGTGCTGATTCTCGAACCCGCAAGCGGTTCTTCGGTGTCCAGCTCGGCGGCGATCAGGTCGCTGACCAGGTCGTTCCCCGGCCGCTTCCGGCGGTGCGCGGCGAGCGCCCGCAGCTCGTCGACGAACTGCGCCGCGGCCCGCTCGGCAGCGGCGCGCCGCACGTCGCCGGGGTCGGGCTCGTACATCGCGACGATCGCCGTGGACCAGCCGCGCAGCGCCGACCGTCCGGGCTCCGGGACATCCAGCAGCTCCGCGATCACCTCGACCGGCAACCCGGCCGCCACCTCGGCGACGAGGTCGGCGCTGCCGTCGCTCGCGATCCGGGCGGCGAGCCGGTCCACCAGCCGCCCCGCGACGGAACGCACCCACGGCTCCAGCCGCGCGGTGTGCCCGCGGTTGAACGCGCCCGCGACCAGCCCGCGCAGCCGCGCGTGCGGCGGGCCCTCGCGTTCGAGCAGGGAGTTGCGGTGCAGCAGGTTGAAGGCGCCGAACGCATCGGCGGGCTCCGCGTCGACCCAGATCCGGCCCAGGTCTCGGCCGCGCAGCAGCTCCGAGCACGCCGCGTGCGACACCGCGACCGGCATGCCGAGCAGGGGATGGTCGTGCACGGGGGCGGTGGCGCGCAGGGCGTCGAACGTCGGGTAGGGATCGGCGAGGAACGCGGGGTCGGCGGGATCGAACGGCACGGGTCCATCCTGCCCCGGACGCCTCGCGCGCTACCGTCTTCTCCACCATGGCGAAGAAGACACGCACAGCCGCCCCCACGGGCGAGAACCCCCGCCGTCCCTGCCCGTGCGGCTCCGGGAAGCGCTACAAGGCCTGCCACGGCGCGGGCGACGACGTGATCGTCATCCGCCCGTTCGAGGGCCTGGCCGCCGAGTGCGACCTGGTGGCGATGCGCGAGTTCCTCCCGTCGGCGACGGCGCCGCTCCCGCTGGCGGACGGGTCGGCGGTCACGCTGGCGTCCGTGCTGCCCGGGGCGTCGGCGGCGCTGGTGCGCGACAGCGGCGAGATCTTCCTCGGCATGCAGGTGCAGACGCGCTCGGGTGATCTCTCGGCCGATCTCGCCCGGGCGCTGGCCTGGGCGCGCGACGCCGAACCGGGCACCTCGCTCCCGGTGGTGCCGCCCGGTGCCTCGGGCGCCGAGCGCCTGCAGGACGTCCTCGACCCCGACGCCCCGCTCGACGTCACCCTGATGCAGGACTTCGCCTGGTGGGTCCCGCCGCCCGAGGACGGCTCCGAGCACAGCCCCGAGGTCGTCGCCACGCTCGAACGCGCCAACGCGGTGATCATGCCGACGGAGGCGGTGCTCGCGCCCGGCGTCCGCGCGGCCTACTGGGTGGACACCGGCACGAAGGCGCACCTGCGCTGGGTGCGTCCCGAGCCGGAGGACGCGCTGCTCGCGGCGCTGGCCCGGCTCTCGGCGCGCGACGAGCTCGGCCTGGGGGAGGGCACCCGCTACGCCGGTTCCTTCCGCGCCCACGGCCTGCTGGTTCCCGTCTGGGACCTCGACCGCGAGCAGCACCCGAAGGAGTGGGCCGAGCCCGTGGGTGCGTTCGCGGTGCGGCTGGAGAAGGCCCTCGCGGACCAGACACCCCTGTCCGACGCGGAGCGCCGGGCCAAGGACGCGCTGGCCGGCAAGCAGATCACCCTCCGCTGACCCGGCGCTCCACGGCATGATCGACGTTCCGGGACCGGCGGCCGCGATGGGCACGGCCGTCGGTCCCGGGGTGCCGACCATCGGCGTTCCGCGGAACGCGCCTCTCGGGCCGCAGCTCGACCGCCCGCGTCCTCCGCCGGTGTGACCTGCGCCATCCCGCTGAAGTTACTGGCGGGTCATATAGTCCTCCCATGGGACTTCTCGATGGCAAGGTCGTCATCGTCACGGGCGCCGGTCGCGGCATCGGCCGCGGCGAGGCGCTGGAGTGCGCGGCTCAGGGCGCCGCTGTCGTGGTGGCCGAGTTCGACCAGGACGCGGGCGAGTCCGTCGCCAAGGAGATCGTCGCGGCCGGCGGGCAGGCCGTCGCCGCCAGCGGTGACGTCGCCGACCCCGAGGTGGCGAACGGGCTGGTCAGCACGGCCGTCAGCGAGTTCGGCCAGCTCGACGCGCTGGTCAACAACGCCGGCATCCTGCGCGACCGCACGATCGCCAAGCTCTCGGACGACGACTGGGACGCCGTGATCCGCGTGCACCTGCGCGGCCACTTCCTGCCCACGCGCGCGGCCGTGCAGTACTGGAAGGACGCCAAGCGCCCCGGTCACGTGGTGAGCACCGCGTCGACGTCGGGCCTGCTGGGCAACTTCGGCCAGACCAACTACGGCGCCGCCAAGGCCGGCATCGCCGCGTTCTCGACGATCGTCGCGATGGAGGGCGCGCGGGGCGGCATCACGAGCAACGCGATCGCCCCCACCGCCCTGACGCGCATGACCCTCGACCTCATGCCGCAGGAGTTCCGCGACAACCGCGACGCGTCCATCGCGCGCGGCGAGTTCGACTTCTTCGCCCCCGAGAACGTCGCGCCGCTGGTCGCGTTCCTGTGCTCGGACGCGTCGGCGCACATCAGCGGCAAGGTGTTCGGCGTGCAGGGCGACAGCATCGAGATCTTCCAGCCGTTCACGTCGGTGGCCGAGGTGCGGAACGGCGGCAGGCGGTGGGACCCGGAGGACATCCCGGGCCGCATCGACGAGCTGTTCAGCGCGTCGGGGATCCCGGCGGGCGCCGAGAACATGATGGCGAAGATGCGCTACCAGATCCTCGCGGAGCACTGACCGGCCCACCTGTACGAGCGGCACTTTCGTCCGAACCCGGCGGACGAGAGCGCCGTTCGTACGCTTCACGGGAGCCAGCTCACCTTCCCGGCCAGCGCCGCGTAGCCGAGGAAGGCCACCACGTCGATCAGGGTGTGGGCGCCCACCAACGCCCACAGCCGGTTGGTGCGCTGCCACACCCGGCCGAACACGCAGCCCATCACGACGTTCCCGACGAACCCGCCGAGCCCCTGGTAGAGGTGGTAGCTGCCGCGCACCAGCGCCGAGACCAGCACCGACCGGTTCTCCGACCACCCGAGCTGCCGGAAGCGGGTCAGCAGGTAGCCGATCATCACCACCTCCTCGGCCCAGGCGTTCGCGGCCGCCGCCAGCACGAGCACGGGGACGCGCCACCAGGTGTCGTCCAGCGTGGTCGGCGCGATGCTCAGGCTCACGCCGACCGCCCGCGCGACGAGGTACAACCCGAGCCCGGGCACCCCGATCAGCGCGGCCAGCCCGGCGGCGCCGAGCGCGTCGCGGCCGGGGCGGCGGCCGTCCAGGCCCACCTGTCGCAGCGCGACGCCCGCGCGGATCAGCAGGTACGCGCCCAGCGCACCCCATCCGACGAGCTGCAGCGCGCGCACGAGCTGCAGCGCGAGGTCGACGAGCTGCGCCTGCGCGGCCGGTGCGTTGAGCGCCACCTGCTGCTGGTTCAGCGGGACGGGCTGCAGCAGGGCGTCGAGCAGGCTCAGCGCGCTGCGCAGCGCCGACAGGCCGAGCGTGACCGTCAGCACCACCAGGATCTCGGTGCCGATCAGCCTGCGCGCGGCCGGATCGGTGATCACCGCGGTGGCGGGTGGCGGCGGTGACAACCACGTACGGGACACGCCCGGACGCTACCGTCGGCGTAGTCTGGACGTCGTGAGACAGCTGATCCTCTCCCCACGCTGGATCATGTGGCACCTGCTCACGATCGGGGCCATGCTCACCTGTGGATGGCTCGCGGCCTGGCAGTGGCAGCGCGCCGGATCGGCCATGGGCAGCGCCCTCAACGTCGGCTACGGCCTGCAGTGGCCGGTGTTCGCGATCTTCTTCGGCGTCATGTGGTGGCGCATGCTGAGCATGGAGATCCGGCGCATCCGCGGCGAGCTGCCCGAGGATCCGTGGGAGGACGAGCGCGCCGCGCCGCAGCCGGCCCCCGTCGCCGAGGGCCCGTCGCCGTTCACCCCGCGGCCGGTTGCCGACGTGCTCCGCGTCGAGGACGACGACCCCGAGCTGGCCGCCTACAACCGCATGCTCGCCGCGCTGGCCGAACGCGACCGCGCCGAAACCTGACCCGAGGACGCCCGTGTCGATCGAGACCGCCCTGCGCAACTACCGGATCGCCGCCTGGGTCACCGGCATCGGCCTGCTGATCCTGGTGTTCGTGGCGATGCCGCTGAAGTACTTCTTCGGCCAGCCGACGCTCGTCTCCGTCGTCGGCGTCACCCACGGCTTCCTGTACATGATCTACATCGTGTGCACGCTGCTGCTGGCCGAGCGGTGCCGGTGGAAGCCGCTCGACGCGCTGGTGATCCTCGTCGCGGGCACCGTGCCGCTGGCCTCGTTCTTCGCCGAGCGCCGCGTCACCGCCCGGGTCCGGGCCCGCCGCTCCCCCCTCGCCTCGGCCTGATCCTCGATCAGCAGATCGGGGCGCTGAGCTGCGCTGGGCGCGGCGGGGTGTCCCGGTTCGGTGATCACCGGGCGTTCTGCGCAGCGCGGCGCCGGCCGGATCCTTCTGCGGGGCGCCGCGCGGGGTCTGCCGGGCCCTGCGGGGCGCCGCGGGGTCGGCCGGGCGTGATCGACAGCTCGGGACGGCAAGCCGCGCTGAGCGCGGTCGTGCGTCCCCGCGCGACGATCACTCGCCGGCCAGCACGGACCGCACGTACGCGTGGGCCGCGTCGCCGTATCGCTCCTGCACCCGGCCCATGGCGGCGGCCGGCTCCGTGCCCGGCCAGCCGCGCCGCGCGTCCGCCGTCCCCGGCGCCGATCACGGGCAGAAGGTCGCCGACGCCGCGCCGACCACGACCGTCCGCCCGTGATCACCGATCAGGACGGCCGCTGGTAGCGCAGCAGCGCCGCGGGCCCGACCTGCTCGACCGACACCAGGTCCAGGTCCCTGGCTCCGGCCGGGCCGTCGAACAGCCGGCGGCCCCGGCCCAGCACGGTCGGGAAGACCAGCAGCCGGTACTCGTCGACGAGGTCGTGCTCCATCAGCGTGTGCACGACGCTCGTGCTCCCGATCACGACGACGTCGCGCTCGCCGCGCACCGCGTCGGTGAGCTCGCCCTCGATCAACGCCGAGTTGTGCCACGCGCTGACGTCGGTGAGCGTCCGCGACGCCACGCGCTTGCGCGCGGCGTTCATCCTCGCGGAGAACGGGTCGGTGCGCGGGGGCCAGAGCCGGGAGAACAGCTGCCAGGTGCCGCGGCCCATCAGCAGCTCGGCCGTGTCGAGGAGGGGCCCCAGCTGGAACTTGTCGCCGGCCACGGCCTCGGGGCCGAAGCGGAACGCCCAGCCGCCGTCCGGGGAGCCGGCCGATCCGTCGGGATCCTCGACGACCCCGTCCAGCGTGGTGAACTCGATGACGATGATGTGGTTCATGACCGTACCTACCGGCGGGCGGGGGGAAACTCATCGTGGATGACCTCGAACCCTTCCGGCGCGAGCTGGTGGTGCACTGCTACCGGATGCTGGGGTCGGCGCACGAGGCCGACGACCTGGCGCAGGAGACCCTGCTCCGCGCGTGGAAGGCCCGCGACCGTTACGACGAGCGCCGCGCCTCGCTGCGCACCTGGCTGTACCGGATCGCGACCAACGCCTGTCTGACCGCGCTGGAGGGTCGCTCGCGGCGGCCGTTGCCGTCGGGGCTGGTCGCGGTGAGCGACGACCCGGACGCGCCCCTCGTGCCGGACGTCGAGATCCCCTGGCTGCAGCCGCTGCCGGGCGGCTCCGACGGCGTGCGGCTGGCGTTCGTCGCGGCCGTGCAGCTGCTGCCGCCGCGCCAGCGGGCGGTGCTCCTCCTGCGCGAGGTGTTGCAGTTCAGCGCGGCCGAGGTCGCCGCGCAGCTCGACACCTCGACGGCGGCGGTCAACAGCGCGCTGCAACGCGCGCGGGCCCTGCTGGCCGAGGCCGCGCCGCAGGTCATGGCCCTGCGGGAGCCGGACGACCGGACCGTGCGGGAGACCGTCGACCGCTACGTCCGCGCGTTCGAGGCCGCCGACGTCGACGCGCTGGTCACGCTGCTCACCGACGACGTCGTGCTGGAGATGCCGCCGGTGCCGCTGTGGTTCGCCGGCCGCGCCGACTACGGCCGGTTCATCGCGCGGGTGTTCGCGCTGCGGGGCACCGGCTGGCGGATGGTCCCCACCACAGCCAACGGGCAACCGGCGCTGGCCGCCTATTGCCCCGACGGCGCCGCGCTGCGCCTGCACACGCTGCAGGTGCTCACCGTGACCGAGCACGGGATCGCCCGCAACGTCGTGTTCGGGGACCCGCAGGTGTTCGCGGCGTTCGCGCTCAGCCCCGCCGTGCCGGCCGGCACTCCACCAGGAGGGTGAGCTGCGCGCGCAGCTCGTCGGGTGTGGTGACCTCCCGATCCCAGTTCAGCCGCACGTCGTGGTCGCGCACCGAGGTCTCGACGCGCAGCCGGATCCCGCAGCGGTCGACGCCCAGCGGCCGGACGGGCGCCGCGCGCAGCACCTCGGGCAGGTGTCGGGCGAGCGCGGTGAAGACGTCGGGGTGGACCTGCTCCAGGTGGGCGAGCCACTGCTGCTCGTAGCAGCTGAACGGATCGGGCCGGGCCGCGGCGAGCGCGACGGGGGCGAGCGCGGCGGTGCCCTCCGCGTCGGAGATCACGATCGAACCGGGCACCAGCCGGACCAGCGTGGCACCGTGCCCGAGGTCGAGCAGCGCGGGATCGGGGCGGACGTCGGCCACCCGCGCCGCGATCCGGCGGGCCGTCTCCGGCTCCGGGACGGTGAGCTGCCCGGTGATCCACAGCAGCGCGCGGACGGGTTCGCGCAGGTCGACGGGCGCGTGGTCGGCCAGCTCCAGCATGACGTCGGCGCGGGCGAGCACGGGGTCGTCGTCGCGCAGCAGCAGGGCGGCGGAACCGTCGGCCCAGACGTGGTGCACCAGCGGGGTGCTCGGCGGGCAGCCGGTGCCGACCAGGGACGCGGTGCTGCCACGGGCAGCGGCCCCGCCGGGTTCCGGGACGCGGTCGGGATCCGTGGTGTTGGTCCGCGCGACGACACTTCGCGCGCGCTCGGCGTCGGACGGGGCGGGCGGTCGGGTGCGCAACGACACCACCTCCTCTTATTAGGTAAGCCTAAGCTATATCGAGGGGGGCGCGGAGTCCAGCGCCCGCGTTCGTTAGCGTCTGTGGTCGTGACAACGGAACCGTGGGCGATCCCTCCGTTGTTCGCCCAGCTCGTCGACGACACCAGCCTGCTGCAGCCGAAGGCGACCGCACCGGGCGTCGACGCGGTGGTGTCGCGGTACCTCGGCGCCCGCGACGGCCGGTACGGAGGGCTCGTCGGGCAGCTGGTCTGCCCGGTGTCGAAGCTGTCCGCCGTGGTCACGGAGCTGGCCCGGTCGGTGCCCACGCGCCCGGTCGACCTCGCGCTGGTGGTCGACACCGGCCTCGGCGCGGTGCCGAAGGCGCTGTCCACGGTGTTCTCCCGGTCGAGCCTGCTCACCCCGCGCACGGTCGAGACCGCGGGCCCGCCCGACGTCGACGACGTGTGGCTGGAGCGGGTGTCGGAGTTCGTGCCCGAGGACGTGGTGGCCGTCGTCGAGCCGCGCCGCCCGCAGGCCGGGGACGTGCCGGGAACGGCGGCGTGGCTGGCCGCCGTGCGCCGGGTCGTCGACCACGGCTGCGCCCCCAAGCTGCGGTGCGGCGGCCCCCGCCCGTCCGACGTGCCGAGCGACGCCGACGTCGAGCAGTTCGTGCACATCGCCGTCGACACCGGGCGGCCGTTCGTCGTGCTGGGCATCCGCGACGTCGTGCGCCCGGCCGAGGGCCCGGCGCGCCACGGGTTCCTGAACGTCCTCGTCGCGGTCGCCAGGGCGCTGTCCGGTGGCGCGGTGGGCGCCGCGCTGGAGATCAGCGACGGTGCGGTGCTGGCCGCCGAGATCGAGGCCTTCTCCGTCGCCGACGTGAAGGGCGTGCGCGGGCTGCTGACGCGGTGCGGGCTCGACGCCGAGCCGGTGGCCCGGCTCGCCGACCTCGGGCTGCTCGCGTGAAGCGGATCGGGTTCCTCGGGCCGCGCGCCACGTTCACCGAGCAGGCGCTGCGCTCGCTCCCGGAGTCCGACGGCGCCGAGCTGGTGCCGTGCGCGGGCAGCCCGGCCGTGCTGGCCGCCGTCCGGGACGGGTCGGTGGACGCGGGCTGCGTGCCGATCGAGAACACCGTCGAGGGCGCCGTGCCCGCCGTGCTCGACGGGCTGGTCGACGACCCGCCGCTGGTGATCGTCCGCGAGGCGCTGGTCTCGGTGCGCTTCGACCTCATGGTGCGGCCCGGCACGCGCGCGTCCGAGGTGCGCACGGTCGCGTCGCACACGCACGGCATCGCGCAGACCCGCGGGTGGATCGCGCGGAACCTCCCCGACGCCGAGATCCTGCTCTCCACGTCGACGTCGGAGGCCGCGGCGCAGGTCGCGCGCGGCGAGCTCGACGCGGCCGTGGCGTCCCCGCTGGCCGCCGAGCTGAACGGGCTGGACGTCCTCGCGTCCGACGTGGCCGACAACGCGGGCGCCGTCACCCGGTTCGCGCTGGTCACAGCGCCTGGCCCGCTGCCCGCGCCCACCGGCGACGACCGCACGAGCCTCGCCGCCACCACCGCGAACCGGCCGGGCACGCTGCTCGGCCTGCTCACCGAGCTGGCCGTGCGCGGCATCGACCTCACCCGCATCGAGTCGCGCCCGATCAAGGACCGGCACGCCGAGTACTGGTTCCACCTCGACTGCCTCGGCCACGTCGCCGAGCCCGCGATGGGCGAGGCGCTCGCCGCGCTGCACCGGCGCTGCGACCGCGTCCGCTTCCTCGGCTCCTACCCGCGCGCGGGCAACGGCAGGCCCGCCCCGGCGACGCCGAACGGCCCGCTCGGCACCTCCGGCGGGTTCGCCGCCGCGCAGGAGTGGCTGGCGGCCGTGCGGTCGGGCGTCGCGTCGTGAGGCTCGTGCTCGCCCGCCACGGCCGCACCGCGTCGAACGTCAGCAGGGCGCTCGACTCCCGCCCGCCCGGCGCTCCCCTCGACGAGCTCGGCCGCGCGCAGGCCGCGGCGCTCGGGGAGCGGCTCGCGAGCGAGCCGGTGACGGCCGTCTACGCGTCGCAGGCCACCCGCGCGCAGCAGACCGCGGCGCCCGTCGCGGCGGCACACGGGCTGGCCGTCCAGGTGATCGACGGGGTGCAGGAGGTGTCCTGCGGCGACCTCGAGGGCCGGGCCGACACGGCGGCCCGCGAGCTGTTCGACCGCACGTACGCGGCGTGGTGGCAGGGCGACCTCGACGCGCACCTGCCCGGCGGCGAGTCGGCGAACGACCTGCGCGCCCGCTACGTGCCCGCGGTCGAGGCGATCGCGGCCGGGGCCCGCGACACGGTCGTGCTGGTCAGCCACGGTGCCGCGATCCGGCTGGCGGCCGCCGCGCTGCTCGGCGACACGGCCGAGACCCAGTACGTGCCGAACACGGGCCTGGTGATCCTGCGGCGCGACCCGGCGGGCTGGGCGCTGGAGCACTGGGACGAGGCCCCGCCGGTCGTCGGCGACGTGACCGGCGGCGGCTCCGCGCGCTAGAGCCTGTCCCGTGGATCTATGCCGAGCGTGCAACCGCTGGAGATCCACGGGACAGGCTCTAGTGTCCTGAGTCGGAAGTTCCTGCTCAGTCGTCCGCAGGTGATCGTGCGGTCCGATGATGAACGGGCGCAGTTGGAGTCCTGGGCTCGTCGCAGGACGAGCGCGTCGGGTGTGTTGCGGAGCCGGATCGTGCTCGCAGCCGCCGAGGGTGGGTCCACCACCGCGCTTGCCGAGCGCCTCGGGGTGGCGCGCGCGACCGTCCTGCGCACGATCGACGCACAGGTCCCCACGATCTCGACATCCACCCTGCACCCGACAACACCTCCACCCACAACACCCCGGCCCCCAAGCGCCGGCCACCATGCGCCGGCCGGCCCAGGACGCTCGCGCCCCGACCGCGCGTGCATCCTCTTCGGCACGCGCGTGTCGCAATGCGAGCGCGGTGGGCACAACGCGAGCGCGGGTAGGGCACAGCCACGCCCCGCGCACACGTCCCCCACCACGCGCGCGTCACAACGCGAGCGCAGCAGGCACAACGCGAGCGCGGGTAGGGCACAGCCACGCCCCGCGCACGCGTCCCCTTCGGCACGCGCGCGTCGCAACGCGAGCACAGCAGGCA
>CAXTTN010000166.1:0-13284 GCA_964247105.1 uncultured Pseudonocardia sp. | reverse complement strand
CCACCGGGCGGCCCCCGACGACCGCGACCACCATCGGGATCGACTGCACGCCGAACGCCTGGGCGATCCGCGGGTTGGCGTCGATGTCGACCTTCGCCAGGATCCAGGCGCCGTTGGCGGCCGCCGCGAGGCGTTCCAGCACGGGCGAGAGCTGCTTGCACGGCTCGCACCAGGTGGCCCACAGGTCGACGAGCACCGGCACCCGCAGCGAGCGCTCCAGGACGTCGGGCTGGAAGGACTGCTCGGTGACGTCGAGGACGAAGGCGCCGGTGCTCGGCGCGGGCGCACCGCCCGCGCCCTGCTGCGGCCGGGCGGGAGCCTGGGCCCTGGCCTTGAGAGCGGAGAGGTCGACCGCGCCGGCCAGTGACGACGACAGCGCGGCCGTCTGGGCGCGGGAACGTGGATCAGGTCGGGACACGCCGTTCATCCTGGCACGCGCCGCCCCGTTCGTGCGCCGGGCCATCGGTGGTCAGGCCGCGTCCAGCACCCCGGCCAGAATGGTCAGGGCGAGGAACCCGACGCCCACCCAGCCCAGCACGATGCCCGCGATCGCCAGCCCGTCGCCGCCATCACCGGAGCGGCGGATCTGGCTGCGCGACACGTATCCGAACACGAGCGCGAGCACTCTGCCGATCCAGAACAGCCAGACGGCGCCGAGCACCAGGGAGGCGATGGCCAGGCCGTTCATCGGGCGGGCCGGGCCGAGGTAGGACGCGCTCGGATAGGGGGGTGCCGGGTAGGGGGGTGCCGGGTAGGGGGGTGCCGGGTAGGCGTGGGGCTGGACACCGTAGGGCTGGACGCCGTAGGGCTGGACGCCGTAGGGCTGAACCTCGTACGGGTGGGCGCCGTACTGGTGGGTGCCGTAGGTCGGCGTTCCGTACGGCGGTGGGTACGCCGCGGCCGGATACCCCGCCACGGGCGGGCCCGGGTGCCATCCGTCGGCGGCGACCGGCTGCGGGTCGGGGGCCGGCGCGGGGTGTCCGGCGGGCGGAGCACCGCCGGCAACGGGCGCAGCGGGCACCCAGGACCCGCCGCCGGGCGGCGCGTCGGACTCGATCAGCTCGCCCGTGATCGGGTCGGCGGCGAGCGGCCTCGTCCCCGCCCCGCCGGACGCGCCGCGTGGCCAGGACTGCGGGGGCTCTTCGGTCATGCGAGGCATTCTTCCCGACCGGTCCCGGACGCGAGGTCACCGCCTGCGCGACTTCAGGCACCGCCTGGTCGGCGGGTCATGGCGCGATCGGTGAGCACCGGACCGCGATCAGGCCGGAACGAGCGGGCGCAGGCCCATCGGGTTGTCCGCCAGGAAGCCCTGGCCTGCGACGATGGCCGTCACCAGTGGGGCAGCCAGCTCCACCAGCCGCTCGGCCGCTGCGTCGCCGACGGCGGCCCACGGCACGTCGGCGAGCAGGTCGGTGCGGGCCTCGACCTCGACGAGCAGCGCGCGCCCCGCCGCCGTCGCCGCCCCGCCCTCGTACAGCCCTCGCCCGGCCAGCCGGTTCCCGGCCGCCGCCCATTCCTGCTCCGACCAGCCCCGGCTCGCCCGCAAGCGCTCGGACCCGACGGCCCCGTTCGCGGCGAACAACACGAGCGCCTCGGCCGGATCGAGCCCTGCGGTGAGCAGCGCCGCCACGTGGCCGTCACCGCGATGCTCGCGCAGCACCGTCTGGGCGTGCCAGAGGACGAGGTGCGGGAGGTCCGGCCAGCTCAGGGCGGTGTTCGCGGCGGCGAGGGCGCGTCCGGCCGTGGGGGCGGCCAGCGCGGCGTCCCGCGCGATCGCGGCCGCCTCCGCGACCTGCGGTGACGCGAGCACATCGGCTCCGAGGAGGCGGTGCAGCGCGGCGTCGACGGCGTCGAGGCGGGCCTGCAGGAACGTCGCGGGGGCCGCCACCCTCCAGACGTCGGGCACGGCGCGCGCCACGAAACCGGGGTGGAAGTTGTAGAACAGCGCGGTGACGAGCTCGGCGAGCGCGGCGCCCAGCGGCGCCGCACGCAGCGCGAAGTAGCTCGTCCACCACCCCTTCGTGCCGAGGGCGTCGCAGGCCGCCTTCGACTCCGGGGCGAAGTAGGTGACCGCGTGCACCGGTTCCACCGCACGCCACAACCGTCGAGCCCTGCTGTCGTCCATCCCCGGGATGGTAGGACGTCCGACCACTTCGGGCGACCACTTCGGGCCGCCGATCGTCCGTCCGGTCGTGCCCGGTGACGGTGTGAAGTCGAATTGTCCGGACGCGGGGCCCATTCGATCACCGGACTGGCGGAGCACCAGAGCGCGGAGCGGCTCGTTGAGTAGGTGTGAGTGACCCCGGTGTCGCTCTGTGTACACCCTCGCCCGGCCGCACGACGCGGCATCCCTCACCCGGAGGACCTGCATGAGCTCGGAGAACGTCGCCGACCGCCTGCTCACCGACGCCCGCAAGAAGACCGCGAAGCAGGAGAGCCCCGTGCTCGGCAAGGTGGCGCTGATCGTCGGCGCGATCGCCCTGCTCGCGAGCCCCATCTCGATCGCGGGCTGGGTGCTCGGCGCCACCGCCGTGATCCTCGGTGCCACCTCGGTGCGCCGACCGGCGGCGGCGAAGATGGCCAAGATCGCCATCGGCCTGGGCGTCGCGGCCATCCTGGTCGGGGTCTTCTTCTTCACCCTGGCGATCAGCCAGGCCTGACCCCGCCCCCGCCTCCCTTCCGCGAACGAGTGGCACATTCGTCGCATAGGACTGCACGAAAGTGCCACTCGTTCGGCGGGATCACGCGGCGAGGATCACCTCGGCCAGCTCCCCCGGCCGGGTGAGCATCGGGAAATGACCTCCGGGCAGCTCCACGACGGTCGCACCGGGCAGTGAGCGGGCCCGCGCCCGCAACCGGTCCGGCGCCACCACCCGGTCGTCGGCACACACCACCACCGTGGTCGGGACCCCCGGCCACGACGTGAGCGGCGTCGTCTCGCGCCCGATCGTCCAGGCCTGCCGGCGCAGGCCGGCCACGGCCGCATCAACCAGCTCGGGTGACGACTCCGCAGCCACCCCGCGGTAGAGGCCGTTCCTGGCCGCGTCGGGCGGCCACGACGTGGTGCGGTCCTCGTGCCGCTCCTGACCCCGGCCGAAGCCCTCTGCCATCACACCGGGATCCGCGCGGACCTGGTCGTCGAAGGACCGCCCCGGCTCCGGGACCAGCGCCGCCACCAGCACCAGCGCGCCTACTCGCTGCGACCCGAGCCGCTGCGCCACCACGGGCACCGTGAGCCCGCCGAGCGAGTGCCCGACGAGGACCCACGGTCCGGGCAGGCCCTCCGCTGCCTTCTCCACCGCCGCCGCGTAGTCGAGGCAGCCCAGCCCCGGTTGATCGGACGGCAGGTCGACGGCGAGCGCCGCGCACCCGCGGCGGCCCAGCTCGCCGACAACGGGCGCCCAGCACCGTGCGTCGTGCCACGCGCCGTGGACCAGTACGACGCCGGTCACCGCTCGAGCGCGCGTTCGACCCGTTCGACCTTGGCCGTGAGCTGCCCGGAGTTGTGCGCGGGCCGGATGTCGGCCTTGAGCACCAGGCTGACCCGCGGCGCCCGCGTCTGGACGGCCTCGACGGCCTTCTTGATCACGGCCATGGCCTCGTCCCACGTGTCGGCCTCGATGGTGGTGAACATCGACGTCGTCTCGTTGGGCAGTCCCGACTCCCGCACGACGCGCACGGCGTCCGCGACGATGTCACCGACACCGTCGTCGCCGTCACCACCTCCTCCCGCGACGGCTCCGGCCGGGGCGATGCTGAAAGCGAAGAGCATGCCGCCAGCCTGCCTCATCACGGCGCGACCCGCGACGACCCACTGCTGGCGTCGCGCTCCACCCCCGCCCACCACCATCACGACACCGGTCCACGGCGGCCCACTGCTAGCGTCGCGCGGCATGGCGCAACGCGAACCCCTGCCGTTCGACCCGATCCTGCGGGCCGCGCAGATGTGGGGCGAGCGGATCGGACCGGCCCGCACGATGGCCGCGGTGACCAGCGTGATGCGCGTGCAGCAGATCCTCCTCTCCGCCGTGGACGGCGCGCTCCGGCCGCACGGCCTCACCTTCGCCCGCTACGAGGCGCTGGTGCTGCTCACGTTCTCGCGACGCGGCCTGCTCCCGATGCGGGTGATGGGCGAGCGTCTGCAGTTGCACCCGACGAGCGTCACCAACATCGTGGACCGCCTGCAGGCCGACGGCCTGGTGCGGCGCTCTCCCCACCCGACCGACCGTCGCGCCACCCTGGTGGGCATCACCGACACGGGCACCGCGCTGCTGGAGAAGGCGACGCAGTCGGTGACCGCGATCGATTTCGGGCTGCAGGGGCTCGCCCCGGACCAGCAGGACCAGCTGACCGACCTGCTCGGCCACGTGCGGCGGGCGGCGGGCGACTTCGACTGACCGGCCGCCGCACGCGACCCCTCACCCGGCATCACCGTCGCCGGCCCGCCCACGGGGACCAGGACGGCCGTGCCGACCATGCCGCCGGCGTCCCGGCCAGGTGCGCATGGTGCGACCACCCCCGCCCCGGCCGGCCGCCCGACGGCCGCGCCGCCGTCGTAGGCGCGCCGCCCCGAAACCGGCCACCGCCCCGCCCGCCGAACCGGCCAGCGCGTAGGCCGAACACGTCGTGAGATCCATGGGAACGCTCCCGTTCACTGCTGTTGACGCCCTGTTGCGTCATCCCCCTTGACACTAGGCGACCGGTCCGACAGTCTTCGATCCACGCCGGTCACGGTCCGGCCGGCACAGGAGGTACGGCGATGGACGAGCGGTCCCCACTGAGGGAGGCGCGCACGGCCCGCGGGTGGTCCCAGTCCGAGGCCGCGCGGGCGCTGGTCGCCCTCGCGGAGCGCCACGCCACGCCGGTGGCGGCCGCGCCGAGCCTCAAGACGCAGCTGTCCCGCTGGGAGAACGGCCACGCCCAACCCGAGCCGCAGTACCGCTCGCTGCTGGCCGAGCTCTACGGACGGTCGGTCGGGGAGCTGGGGCTCCAGCACGCCGAGGCCGGCCCGGGAGCCGGTGCGGAACGGCTGCGGGCGGCCGTGGCGGCGGCCATGACGCCCGACGGCGGGCCGTGGCAGGCCCAGCTCGACGCCGTCGTGCAGCTCGACGCCGAGTTCGGCGCCGCCGGCGCGGGCGCCCTGGCCGCGGTGCTCGTCGAGCAGCTCACCGCTCGGTTCGTGCACGCGCTCACCCCTGCCACGCGCGGCGCTACCGCGCGCGTGCTCACCGCGGCCGCTGCGCTGGCGGGCAACCAGGCCCTCGATCGCGGCGAGCCCGATGCGGCGTGGCGGTTCGGTGAGCGGGCGAGGTCCGCGGCGGTCGAGTGCGGCCGCCCGGTCGCCGAGGCGGCTGCGCTGGCGGGAATGGCGGCCGCACTGGTCGAGGCCGGCGATGCCGCGGCCGCGGTCACGCTGGTGGAGCACGGCCCCCCCGGCGGGCCGGATGCCGCCACCGCGCGGCTGGCCGCCGCGCTCGGGCAGGCCCGCGCGGCGCTGGGCGATGCGGAGGCGGCCGGGGCCGCGTTCACCGCGGCCTTCTCCGCCGTCGAGCGGGCGGCGCCGCCACCGGTCGTCGACGCCGTCGAGCCCGCCGTGGCGTTCGAGCTGGCCGAGCTGCACCGGCGGCACGGGCACGCCCTGGCCACGCTGGGCGATACCGAGGCCACCGTCCCCCTTCAGCTGGCACTGGCGGCAGGACCACGCACGGCACGCCACCGTGCCGCGCTGCACGCCGATCTCGCCACGGTCCTCGCCCACGAGCGTCCGGCCGAGGCGGCCGAGCACGCACGATCCGCCCGGGCGATCGCCCTGCGGATCGGATCGGTCCGCATCTCGAACCAGCTGGCCGGCACGCCGTGATCGGCCGCCGCAGGTCAGACGGAGGCGGCCAGCTCGTCAGCCGCCCGGTACGGGTCAAGTTCACCCGCCACCACGCGCTTCGCCAGGTCCGGCAGCCGCGCACCGGGCAGCCCACCGAACCGGGCCCGCACCTGCTCCAGTGCGATCGCCTCGATCTCGCCCGCCGCCCGTGCGACCCGCCGCCGCTCGCGCTCCCCGCCCGTGTCGATCCACTCGCGGTGGGCGTCGAGCGCCCCCACGAGGTCGTCGAGGCCCTCCCCGCGCACGGCCACGGTGCTCACCACGGGGCGCTTCCAGGTGGCGACACCACCCAGGGCGATCATGTGACGCAGGTCACGCACGGTCTGGGCGGCACCGTCGCGGTCGGCCTTGTTCACCACGACGACGTCGGCCACCTCGAGGATGCCGGCCTTGGCCGCCTGCACGCCGTCGCCCATCCCGGGGGCCAGCAGCACGATGGTCGTGTCGGCGAGAGCCACCACCTCCACCTCGCTCTGCCCCACGCCGACGGTCTCGATCAGCACCACGTCGCAGCCCGCCGCGTCGAGCACCCGCAGGGCCTGCGGTGTGGACCAGGCCAGCCCGCCGAGGTGGCCGCGGGTGGCCATCGAACGGATGAACACACCGTCGTCGGTGGCGTGCTCCCCCATACGCACGCGGTCACCGAGCAGCGCGCCACCCGAGAACGGCGAGGAGGGGTCGACGGCGAGCACACCCACCCGCCGCCCGCGCTCGCGCAGCGCCCTCACCAGCGCGGATGTCGTGGTGCTCTTGCCCACCCCGGGCGGCCCGGTCAGCCCCACCACGTGAGCGTGCCCGGTGTAAGGGGCGAGGGCGGCGGCCACCTCCCGCAGGGCGTCGCGCCCCGCAGGGGTGTCGGCCTCCACGAGCGACAGCAGCCGCCCGACGGCGAGCGGTTCACCCTGACGGGCGCGCGCCACCAGGTCAGGAACGTCCAGCTGGCGCGCCACCGGGAGAGGTCAGCCCGCAGCCGGCACGCGCACGATCAGGGCGTCGCCCTGGCCGCCACCGCCGCAGAGGGCGGCGGCACCGATCCCGCCGCCGCGGCGCTTGAGCTCCAGCGCGAGGCTGAGCGTGATCCTGGCCCCGGACATGCCGATCGGGTGGCCCAGCGCGATGGCACCGCCATTGACGTTGACCTTGTCCTCGTCGATCCGGAGCTTGCGCGCCGAGACGATGCCAACGGCGGCGAACGCCTCGTTGATCTCCACCAGGTCGAGGTCGGCGGGCGAGATACCCTCCTTCGCGCAGGCCTTGGCGATCGCGTTGGCCGGCTGCTCGTGCAGGCTCGCGTCCGGGCCGGCCACCATGCCCTGGGCGCCGATCTCGGCGAGCCACGACAGGCCCAGCTCCTCGGCCTTCGCCTTGCTCATCACCACCACGGCGGCGGCCCCGTCGGAGATCGGCGAGGACGAGCCCGCGGTGATCGTGCCGTCGGAGGAGAACGCCGGGCGCAGCTTCCCGAGGCCCTCGGCCGTGGTCTCGGGGCGGATGCCCTCGTCGAGCGAGAGCTCCACGGGGTCGCCCTTGCGCTGCGGGATCGAGACCGGGGTGATCTCCTCCGCGAAGTAGCCCCTGTCCACGGCCGCGGCCGCACGCTGGTGCGACCGGGCGGCGAACGCGTCCTGCTCGGCGCGCGTCAGCTCGTAGCGGCCGTTGTACTTCTCGGTCGACGCACCCATCGCCACCTGGTCGAACGCGCAGAACAGGCCGTCATAGGCCATGTGGTCCTGCATCGTGACGTCGCCGTACTTGTAACCCTCACGCGATTTGCCCAGCAGGTGCGGCGCCTGGGTCATCGACTCCTGCCCCCCGGCCACGATGATGTCGGCCTCACCGGCACGGATGAGCTGGTCGGCCAGCGCGATGGCGTCGATGCCCGAGAGACAGACCTTGTTGATGGTCAGGGCGGGCACGTCCATCGGAATGCCGCCGGCCACGGCGGCCTGCCGGGCCGGGATCTGGCCGGCGCCGGCGGTGAGGACCTGGCCCATGATCGTGTACTGCACCTGCTCGGGCGCCACTCCGGCACGCTCGAGCGCGGCCTTGATGGCCACGCCTCCCAGCTGCGCGCCGGTGAATCCCTTGAGCGAGCCGAGCAGGCGGCCCATGGGCGTGCGGGCTCCTGCGACGATGACGGATCCGGACACGATTCCTCCAGCAACTGCAGTGGCAGGGGATGGTCGACCTTACCTCTCGCAACGGTCCGCCACGGTCGTGACGCGGCGCACAACCCCACGTCAGCGCGGTGCCGAGTTACTGTCCCGCCATGGGAATCACGGAGCACGGCGTCGTCGGAGTGGATCACGTCGGTATCGCGGTGGCCGATCTGGACGAGGCCATCGCCTGGTACGGGGCCACGTTCGGGCTGGTGGCCACCCACGAGGAGATCAACGAGGAACAGGGGGTGCGCGAGGCGATGCTCTCGGCGCCCGGCGACACCGGCACGGCGATCCAGCTCCTCGCACCGCTGCGGCCGGATTCGGCGATCGGGAAGTTCCTGGATCGCAACGGCCCGGGCATCCAGCAGATGGCGTACCGGGTCACGGACATCGACGCCACGTCCGCCGCCCTGCGCGCGAAGGGTCTGCGGCTCCTCTACGCCGAGCCGCGGCGCGGCACCGCGGATTCCCGCATCAACTTCGTTCACCCGAAGGACGCGGGCGGCGTGCTCGTCGAGCTGGTGGAGCCGGCGGCAGGCCACTGACCGCAGGTCACTGAACCGAGCGCTGTACCGGTCGAGATGGCACGGGTCACGCCTGCTGGGCGGAAGACCCTCCCAAAGCAGGGTCCCGGGTACCATACTTTGCAGTAACTTCTGGGATACCAAGCAACCGAGCCATCGGAGGCCAACCGTGCAGGAGATCCTCGACGCGATCCTCGCCGGAGAGCACGACGCGCTCGGCGGGCTCGCCGTGCCGGAGCACTACCGCGGCATCACCGTCCACGAGGACGAGGCGGAGATGTTCGCCGGCATCCCGACATGCGACAAGGACCCTCGCAAGAGCCTGCACCTCGATGACGTCGCCACACCCGAGCTCGGCCCGGGCGAGGCGCTCGTCGCGGTGATGGCCAGCGCCATCAACTACAACACCGTCTGGACCTCGATCTTCGAACCGCTGTCGACGTTCGCGTTCCTCAAGCGCTACGGGCGCATGTCCCCCTTGACCAGGCGGCACGACCTCCCCTACCACGTGGTGGGGTCCGATCTGGCCGGCGTCGTGCTGCGCACCGGCCCGGGCGTCAACAGCTGGAAGCCCGGCGACCAGGTGGTCGCCCACTGCCTGTCGGTCGAGCTGGAGAGCCCCGACGGCCACGGCGACACGATGATGGACCCCCAGCAGCGCATCTGGGGCTTCGAGACCAACTTCGGCGGGCTGGCGGAGCTCGCGCTCGTCAAGTCCAACCAGCTCATGCCCAAGCCGCAGCACCTGACCTGGGAGGAGGCCGCCGCTCCCGGGCTGGTCAACTCCACGGCCTACCGTCAGCTCGTCTCCCGCAACGGCGCCGGCATGAAGCAGGGCGACACCGTGCTGATCTGGGGTGCCTCCGGCGGCCTCGGCTCCTACGCCACACAGTTCGCACTCAACGGCGGTGCCACACCGGTCTGCGTCGTCTCCTCCCCGGAGAAGGCCGAGATCTGCCGCAAGATGGGTGCGGATCTGATCATCGACCGGTCCGCGGAGGCCTACGCCTTCTGGCGCGACGAGCACCACCAGGACCCCAAGGAGTGGAAGCGGTTCGGCGGGAAGATCCGCGAGCTGACCGGTGGTGACGACCCCGACATCGTGTTCGAGCACCCGGGCCGGGAGACGTTCGGCGCGAGCGTGTACGTCGCGCGCAAGGGTGGCACGATCGTTACCTGCGCATCGACGTCGGGTTACGAGCACTCCTACGACAACCGCTACCTCTGGATGAACCTCAAGCGGATCGTCGGGTCGCACTTCGCCAACTACCGCGAGTCGTGGGAGGCCAACAAGCTGATCGCGAAGGGCCTCATCCATCCGACGCTGTCGAAGGTGTACTCGTTGGCCGAAACCGGGCAGGCCGCGATGGACGTCCACACGAACAGCCATCAGGGCAAGGTCGGCGTGCTCGCGCTCGCTCCCGAGGAGGGCCTCGGCGTGACGAACCCGGAACTGCGGGCCAAGCACCTCGACGGCATCAACCGGTTCCGGGGCATCTGACCAGGCATGACCGACTGGTCTGACCCAGCGTCACAGCGGATCCGCTCGTCGGCCGTCCGGGTGGCGCCCGGTACGGTGAGTTCATGGCCGAAGACCCACCCGTAGCCCCCTCGACCGACTCCGGCTTCGAGGTGGTGAGGAAGGGCTACGAGCAGGCCCAGGTTGACGCACACCTGCGACGGCTCGACGCCGAGGTCCGCATCCTGACCGCCGACCGGGACGCCGCGCTCGACCAGGCCACCCAGCTGGCCCGCGAGCTCGACGACTCGCGGGCCCGCGCGGACCGGCTGCGGGCCCAGGTCCGAACGCTGGTCAGCCCGCAGCAGAGCGTGCAGGGCATGAGCGAGCGCATGCGCTCGATGTTGCGCCTCGCCGAGGACGAGGTCGCCGAGATGCTGGCGAAGGCCGAGACCGAGGTGAACAAGCGGGTCCGGGCGGCCGAACAGAAGGCCACCCAGCTGGTCACCGACGCCCAGGAGGAGGCGGAGGCGGTGCGGGAGCGCGTGCGGGCCGAGGCCGAGGCGGCCGACACCGAACGCGAGACGCACCGCGCCCAGCTGGAGGCCGACGCACTGGCGAGCCGCGAGGCGATCGCGGCGGCCGAGGCGGACACCGCGGCCGAGCTCGCCCGGCTGCGCGCCGAACAGGAGGCCGAGCACCAGGCAGCGGCGAACGCCATCGCCGCGGCCGCGGCGGCCGCCGAGCAGGAGCGCGCACAGGCCTGGGCCGAGTCCGAGGCCCGCCGGGCGACGGTGGAGGAGGATTTCACCATCGCCATGAACCAGCGGCGCACCGAGGCGCTCGCGGCGCTGAGGGCCGAGCAGCAGTCCACCCGCGAGCGCACCGACGAGTTGCGCGAGACCGCCGCCGCTCAGGCGCAGGCGCTGCTGGTGGAGGCGGAGGCCAGGGCCCGGCAGATCGTCGCCGAGGCGGCGCGGCGCATCGTCGAGCTGAAGGCGCTGCGCGGGCGCATCGCCGAACAGCTCGGCGGCACGAGGGCCACCCTCGACCGCACGCTGGCCGATCTCGCCCCGCTGTCCGAGGAGGCCACACCTGCGCCGGCCGAGGTTCCCGCCGCGCGGCGCACCGGCGGCGACCCCGACCAACCTGCCACCGACGCCGCTGCGACGGTCAGCCGCCCGCGGCCCCAACCGACCCGGCGCTCCACCCAGCCCGCCTGAGCGATCCACACCCCCGAACAACGCTCACACCCCCGACCGAGCAGGGGTGCCGAACCACGAGAGGGGGTGTGAACGCCGGCCCTCCCGTGTCACCACCCCTACACCCCCCAACAACGCCCACACCCTTCAACAACCAGGGGTGCCGAGCCACGAGCGGGGGTGTGAACGCCAGCCCTCCGGTGTCACCGCCGGCGCGGGTGCGGCCTGCGACGGGCTCGGGCGCCCCAGCACGGCGTGTGCCAGTGCCGCCGATCGTCCACCGATCCGGCCGGCCACGCCACGACGTGGGGAGTGCCGGCGGACCTGATCGCAACCCGGGCAGCGGTAGTCGCGCGTGGCCGCCGAGCCCGTGACGGCCCGCACGATCCACTCACCGTCCGGGCCGCTCTCCACCCGGCCCGCGGTCAGCGCCGAGCGCAGCGGCACATGATCGTCGCGCCTGCGGTGGCTGCGCCCCATCAGCAAGCCCCCTTCAACCGGGCCCCTTCAACAGGGCCCCTTCAACCGGGCCCCATCAGCGCGCGGCGTAGTCCCGGAAGCCGTGCCCGCTCTTGCGCCCGAGCCGGCCGGCCGTCACCAGGTGCTCCAGGAGCGGCGCGGGCGCGAACCCGGCCTCCCGGAACTCCGCGTACAGCGAGCGCACGATCGCCAGCGACACGTCCAGGCCCACCACGTCGAGCAGCTCGAACGGGCCCATCGGCAACGCGCAGCCGGTCTTCATGGCCGCGTCGATGTCCTCGGCCGTGGCGTAGTGCGCCTCCAGCATCTTCACCGCGTCGTTGAGGTAGGGGAACAGCAGCGCGTTGACGATGAAGCCGGCCCGGTCGCCGCAGCTCACCGGCACCTTCCCGATCCGGGCGCAGAGCGCGAGCGCGGTGGCGGCCACGTCGGGCGCGGTGGTGATCGTGGAGACCACCTCCACCAGCTTCATCGCGGGCGCCGGGTTGAAGAAGTGCAGCCCGACCACGTCGGACGGGCGGGAGGTGGCCGCGGCGCACTCCACCACCGGCAGCGACGACGTGGTGGTGGCCAGGATCGCGCCCGGCTTGCAGATCTCGTCGAGCGCGGCGAACACCGCGCGCTTGACGTCGAGCTCCTCGGCGATGGCCTCCACCACGAGATCGACGCCGGCGAGGTCCTCCAGGTGCGTGGTGCCGGTGATCCGCGCGAGCGTGGCGTCCCGGTCGTCCTCGGTGAGGCGCCCGCGCACCACCGACTTCTCCAACGACTTGCGGATCCCCGCGACGGACGCGGAGACCTTGGAGTCGCTGCGGCCGCGCACGACCACGTCGAGCCCGGCCTTGGCCAGCACCTCGACGATCCCCGACGCCATCGTTCCCGTGCCGACGACGCCGACCCGCTGCACGTCACGCACGGTGACGTCGTCGGGCACGACGCCGGTCGGGGTGAGCGCGTCGGCGACGACCTCGGAGCTGTGCGGGCCCGCGTAGGTGTAGAAGCCGCGGCCGCTCTTCCGACCCAGCAGCCCCGCGGTGATCATCTGCTTGAGCACCGGGGCGGGCGCGTGGGTCTGGTTGCGCGACTGCGCGTACATCGTGTCGAGGATCTCGTAGCTCGTGTCGAGCCCGATGAGGTCGAGCAGGGCGAGCGGGCCCATCGGGTAGCCGCAGCCGTAGCGCATGGCGGCGTCGAGGTCCTCGCGGCTGGCGTAGCGCTGCTCGTACATGCGCGCGGCGTGGTTGAGGTAGCCGAACAGCAGCGCGTTGGCGATGAAGCCCGCGCGGTCGCCGATCACGACGGGCACCTTGTCCAGGGTGGCGGCGAACGCCTGCACGTCGTCGACGACGTCCTGCTCGGTGACGACGGTGCGCACCAGCTCCACGAGCTTCTGTACGGGCGCCGGGTTGAAGAAGTGCATCCCGAGCACCTTGCCCGGACGCCCGGTGCGCACGGCCAGCTCGGTGACCGAGAGCGACGAGGTGTTGGAGGCGAGGATCGCGTCGGGCCGGCACACCTTGTCCAGCTCGGAGAACACGGCGGCCTTGAGGTCGAGGCTCTCCGGGACGGCCTCGAT
>CAXTTN010000165.1:8306-13427 GCA_964247105.1 uncultured Pseudonocardia sp. | reverse complement strand
GACGTCGGCGAAGTCGAGGTTGATCAGGCCCGGGGTGGTGATCAGGTTGGTGATGCCCTGCACGCCGGAGAGCAGCACCTCGTCGGCGGAGCGGAACGCGTCCATGAGCGAGACGCCCACGTCGCCGAGCTGCAGCAGCCGGTCGTTCGGGATGACGATGAGCGTGTCGCACTCGTTGCGCATGCCCGTGATGCCGTCCTCGGCCTGGCCCGCGCGGCGGCGGCCCTCGAACGTGAACGGACGCGTGACCACCCCGATGGTCAGCGCCCCGAGCTTGCGCGCGATCGACGCCACGACGGGCGCGCCGCCGGTGCCGGTGCCGCCGCCCTCGCCCGCGGTGACGAAGACCATGTCGGCCCCCTTGAGGACCTCCTCGATCTCCTCGCGGTGGTCCTCGGCGGCCTTGCGGCCGACGTCGGGGTTCGCTCCCGCGCCGAGCCCGCGGGTGAGCTCGCGGCCGATGTCGAGCTTGACGTCGGCGTCGGACATCAGCAGTGCCTGGGCGTCGGTGTTCACCGCGATGAACTCGACGCCCTTGAGCCCGACCTCGATCATGCGGTTGACGGCGTTGACGCCACCGCCGCCGATCCCGACGACCTTGATGACAGCCAGGTAGTTGTGCGGGGGCGTCATGGGGCGCACCTTCCAGTCGAGCTCGGGTCCGTTCCCGGAGGTCCGGGCCAGCGGTTCGAACGCTAGGTTGCCCGCTGCCCCCGGTCCAGCAGGCGCGCCGCACGCCAGCAATGCCCCGAACGGGTTTCAGCGGCGGATGGTGGGCAGGTCGGGGCTGGTCACGTCGTACACGCGACCGGGTTCGGTGAGCAAGGGCACCACCACCCTCGCCTTGTCCTCACCCCGATCGGACGTACCCCACACCACCAGTCTGGAATCGGCCAGGCCCAGCGTGACCTGGGCGGGCGCGCCCGCCGTCACGGTGGCGTCCACCGTCAGGACCTGCGCGCGCACGGTGTCGGGCAGGGCCGCGAGCGCCGCCAGCGCGGCGCGGGTGGACGGGTCGTCGGGGCCGACGGCCCCGAAGTTCAGCCGGGGCAGGCCCGCGGGCGGGGCCCCCGGATAGACGACGCCGCCCCGGTCGACCAGCACGACCCCGCCCTGGGTGACCGCCGTCGCCACCGGCACGCGCTCGGTGACCGCGACGGCGACGGTGTGCGGCCAGCTCCGGCCGACGGTGACGGTGGCCACCGCGGGCAGCGCGGCCACCCGTGCGGCGATCGCGGCGGTGTCGACCCCGGCCAGCGGCGCACCCGTGGTGACGGCGGCCGCGGCCAGCACGTCGGCGGGCTTGATCGTGGTGACGCCGGTGACCTCGACGTCCCGGACGCCGAGCAGCCCGGAGTCGTACAGCGTCACCCGGATCCCGAAGCCGACGCCGACCAGCACGGCCAGCGCCACCAGCGCCGCGGCGAGCCGGCGCCGGCGGTAGATCGCCGGTGAACGGCGCGGGACCGGGGGGCGCGGTTCCCGGGTGACGGGGCGCGGCGGGCGTTCCGAGGTGCCGCCACCGGCCGGGTCCGGGCGGGAGCCGGCCCGTGGCCGGGCGGCCTCGCGGTCGCGGCCCTGCTCGCCGGGCGCAGGCCGGTCGGCGCCCGTGCCGCGCCGGGGCCGCCGCCCGTGGGGGCGCGGTTCCTCCCGGTCCGTCCCGCCGCTACCCGGAGGCACCTCGACGGCACCGGACGCGTCCCGTCCGGGTTGTCGGGGCCCCACCAGGCGGGTCACCGCTCCGACTCCACCTTCTCCAGCTGCAGCAGGATCTCCGGGCCGAGCACCGTGACGTCCCCGGCGCCCATGGTGATCACCAGGTCGCCCGGCCCGGCCAGGCCCGCGACCACCCGGGGCACGTCCTCCCAGCGCGGCACGTAGTGGACCTGCGCCGCGGGCAGCGTCACCGCGTCGGCGACGAGCGCGCCGCTCACGCCGGGTTCCGGATCCTCGCGGGCGGCGTAGACGTCGAGCACCACCACCTCGTCGGCCAGCCCCAGGGCCCGGCCGAAGTCGGCGGCGAAGTCGCGCGTGCGGGAGTAGAGGTGCGGCTGGAACGCGACGACGACGCGCCCCGCCCCGGCCACGTCACGGGCGGCCCGCAGCTGCGCGGCGACCTTCGTCGGGTGGTGGGCGTAGTCGTCGTAGACCGCGACCCCGGCGGCGCGGCCACGGAACTCGAACCGGCGGCGCACCCCGTCGAACGCGGCGAGGCCCTCCAGCAGCCGCACCGGATCCGCCCCCAGCTCGACGCCGGCCAGCAGCGCGGCCAGCGCGTTGAGGGCCATGTGCTCACCGGGGACGCCGAGGCGCAGGAGGTGCTCGACCCCGGCGTGGCTCAGCACGATGCGCGCTCCGGGGCCGTCGGGCCGGAACTCGACCAGCCGCGCGTCGCAGTCCGGTGCGGTCCCGTACCGCCGCACGCGGATCCCGCGCGACTCCGCGAGCCGGGCGAGATCCGCGGCACCCGGGTCGTCGGCGCAGGTCACGAGCGTGCCACCGGGCACGATCCGGTCGAGGAACGCTCCGAACGCGGCGATGTAGGCCTCGGGCGTGCCGTAGTGGTCGAGGTGGTCGGCCTCGACGTTGGTGACGATCGCGACCTCCGGCGAGAACGCGAGGAACGACGCGTCGCTCTCGTCGGCCTCGGCCACGAAGATCTCGCCCGTTCCCTCGTGGGCACCCGAGCCGGACGACGCGAGGTCGCCGCCGATGGCGAACGACGGGTCCAGCCCGCAGTGCTGCAGGGCCACCGTCAGCATCGACGTGGTGGACGTCTTGCCCGCCGTGCCCGTGACCGCGGCGAGCCGCCGTCCCCGGCTCAGCGCCGCCAGCGCCTGGGCCCGGTGCGCGACGGGGATGCCGCGCTCGCGCGCGGCGGCCAGCTCCGGGTTGGTGGCGCGGATGGCGCTCGACACCACGACCGTGGCGGGCGGCTCCGGCAGGTGCGCGGCGGCGTGCCCGACCTCGACGCGCGCGCCCAGCGCCCGCAGCGCCAGCACGGCGCGCGAGTCCTTGGCGTCCGAGCCCGAGACCGTCACGCCGCGGGCCAGCAGGATGCGGGCGATGCCGCTCATCCCGGCGCCGCCGATGCCGATGAGATGGACGCGTTCGGCCAGTTCCACCGGCTCCGTCGGCGTGATCATGCCGGGTGCTCCCCGCTGGGGGCGCGTCCGGGATCGGCGCCGTGGGGGTGGTCGGCGTGATCATGATGAGCTCCGCTGCGGGTACGGGCTACGTCGAGCACCACGTGGGCCAGCCTCTCGTCGGCGTCGGCGTGACCGGACGCGCGGGCGGCGGCGCCCATCGCGGCCAGCCGGGCCGGGTCGGTCAGGATCGGGAGCAGCTCGGCGAGCACGCGCTCGCCGGTGAGCTCGGCGTCGGGCACCAGCACCCCCCCGCCGGCCGCGACGACGGGCCCGGCGTTGAGCGCCTGCTCGCCGTTGCCGTGCGGGAGCGGGACGTAGACGGCCGGCAGCCCGACCGCGGACACCTCGGCGACCGTCATCGCCCCGGCCCGGCCGAGCACGGCGTCGGCGGCGGCGTAGGCGAGGTGCATGTCGTCGATGTAGGGCAACGGTACGTAGCCGGGGACCGGCGGCGCCGGGGTGCCGCCCTTCCCGTGGGCGTGCAGCACGCCGATCCCCGCATCGAGGAGGCCGGGCAGGGCCGCGGCCAGCGCGGTGTTGAGGGTGCGGGCGCCCTGCGAGCCGCCGAACACGAGCAGCACCGGGCCGTCGGCCGGGAGCCCGAACGCGGTGCGCCCCTCCGCGCGCCGGGCCGGCCGGTCCAGCGTCGTGACGGCGCGGCGCAGCGGGATGCCGATGATCTCGGCACCGGCCAGCCCGCTGCCGGGCACGGCCGCGACGACCTTCGCGGCGAACCGCGCCCCCACCTTGTTGGCGAGCCCGGCGCGCGCGTTGGCCTCGTGCACGACGATCGGGACGCGCCCGCGGGCGCCGAGGTAGGCCGGCAGCGCGACGTACCCGCCGAAGCCGACCACCACGTCGGCGTCGACGTCGGCCAGCACCTCGCGCACCCGCCGGATCGCCCCGCGCACCCGGCCCGGGAGGCGCAGCAGGTCGGGGCTGGGCCGCCGCGGCAGCGGGACGGGCGGGATGAGCCGCAGGTCGTAGCCGCGTGCCGGGATCAGGGTGGTGTCCAGGCCGCGTTCGGTGCCCAGCGCGGTGACCCGGGCGTCGGGGCGCAGGCGGCGGACGGCGTCGGCGAGCGCGAGCGCGGGCTCGATGTGGCCGGCGCTCCCTCCCCCGGCCACGACCACGGAGAGGCCGGTCATCGCACCCCCCGCGGCCGCGCGACCGGCGCCTTGTACGGCTGCGGCAGCGGCAGCATCAGCAGCCGCGCTACCCGGCCCTGGCCGTGCTGGCGCAGGGCGGCGATGGCCTCGGGCTCGTGGCGCGCCGCGTTGGCGAGCATCCCGAACACGAACATGGTCACCACGAGTGACGTGCCTCCGGAGGAGATCAGCGGGAGGTTGAGGCCGGTCACGGGCAGCAGCCCGACGACGTAGCCGATGTTGATCGCGGCCTGGGCCACCAGCCACGTCGTCGACGTGGCCACCACCAGCTTGAGCCACGGGTCGTTGGTGCGGGCCGCGATGCGGAAGCCGGTGTAGGCGAGCGTCGCGAACAGCACGAGCACGGCGAGCGCGCCCAGGAACCCCAGCTCCTCGCCGATGATGGCGAAGATGAAGTCGTTGTGGGCGTTGGGCAGGTAGTCCCACTTGGCGTTGCCCTGGCCGAGCCCGACGCCGAAGAGCCCGCCGTCGGCCAGCGAGTACAGCGCCTGCTGGGCCTGGAACCCGGACTTGAGCGGGTCGGTGCCCTCCGGCGAGAGGAACGCGGTGACGCGCGCGAGCCGGTAGCTCGCGGACAGGGCCAGCACCACCACGCCGACCATGGCGCCGCCGACGAGCGCGGCCATCAGCCGCAGCGGCGCGCCGGCGAAGTACAGCAGCGCCAGCAGGACGATGCCGACCGAGACCGTCATGCCGAGGTCGGGTTCCAGCACGAGCAGCAGCAGGAGCACGACGCTGACCGGCACCACCGGCGACAGCGCGTACTTCCAGCGGTGCATCACCGAGCGCCGGGCCACCAGCAC
>CAXTTN010000165.1:0-8296 GCA_964247105.1 uncultured Pseudonocardia sp. | reverse complement strand
GCGTGAGCGCCACCTTCACGCCCTCCGACGGCTGCACGGTGAAGGAGGTGCCGATCCCGAACCAGGCCTTCGAGCCGTTGCGCTCGACGCCCACCGCCAGCACGGCGACGAGCAGCACCATCCCGGTCATCAGCAGGCCCGGGGCGATCGCGCGCAGCCGCCGCGGCGGGATGCGCAGGCCGAGGTAGAACAGCGCGAAACCGGGAACGCAGAACATGAGCTGCCGGGTGAACACCGAGTAGGTCGAGCCACCGGCGGTGTAGGACTCCACCGACGACGCCGAGAGCACCATCACCAGCCCGAACAGCGTCAGCAGCCCGAACACGCCGAGCACCAGGTGCAGCGAGGTCAGCGGGCGGCGCAGCCAGAGGCCCAGCGCGGTGCCGGTGCGACCGACGGCGGCCCGGAACGCGGCGCCCGACGTGGCCGGGCGCGTCACAGCGCCCCCACCGCGGCGGCGAACGCGCGCCCGCGGTCGGCGTAGTCGACGAACTGGTCCATCGACGCGGCGGCGGGGGCGAGGAGCACCACGTCGCCCGGCCGGGCGAGAGCGGCGGCGCGCCGTACGGCGGTCGTCATGGGCTCATCGTCACCCGCGACGACCTCGACCGCGGGGACCTCGGGCGCGTGTCGCGCGAGCGCGGTGACGATCTCGGTACGGTCCGTGCCGATCACGACGGCCGCCCGCAGGCGCCCGGCGTGTGCCGCGACCAGCGCGTCCACCGACGCGCCCTTGAGCAGCCCGCCCACGATCCAGACGACCGGCTCGGTGCGGGCGGCCAGCGCGGCGTGGGCGGCGTGGGGGTTGGTGGCCTTGGAGTCGTCGACGTAGGCGACCCCGCCGACCCTCCCGACCACGGCGCTGCGGTGCGGGCCGGGGCGGAAGTCGTCGAGGCCGGCGCGGACGGCGTCGGGGCCCACGCCGTGCGCGCGGGCGAGCGCGGCGGCGGCCAGCGCGTCGGTGACGCCGGACGGCCCGCCCGGGTGCACGGCGGCGACGTCGATCAGGTCTCCCCCGCCGAAGGCGCGGTCGACCAGCACGCCGCCCGCGACGCCGAGCTGGTCCGGGCCGGGCTCGCCGAGCGTGACCCCGACCCGGCGGGCGGCCGGCGAGGCGTCGAGCAGCGCCGCGGCCGCGGGATCGTCCACGCCGGCGACGGCGACCGGCCCGCGCAGCGCCTGCGCCTTCGCCGCCGCGTAGGCGGCCATCGAGCCGTGCCAGTCGAGGTGGTCCTCGGCCACGTTCAGCACGCAGCCCGCGGCCGGCACGACCGAGGGCGACCAGTGCAGCTGGAAGCTCGACAGCTCCACGGCCAGCACGGAGTGGCCCTGACGCACCGCGTCGACCAGCGGGTACCCGATGTTCCCGCAGGCCACGGTGTTGCGCCCGGCCGCCCGGAGAATGGCCTCGAGCATGCCGACAGTGGTGGTCTTCCCGTTGGTGCCGGTCACCACGAGCCACGGAGCCACCCGCACTTCGGAGCCATCGGGATGTGGGGAGCCGCCCCCCGACAGCCCGATGGCTCCGGAATGCGCCATGTGCCAGGCCAGCTCGGGCTCGCCGACCATCGGTGTCCCGGCCGCTGCGGCGGCGCGGACCAGGGGGTGGTCGGGGCGGCGGCCGGGGCCGGTGATCACCAGCTCGGTGCCGGGTGGGAGGCCGTCGGGATCCGGGGCGGCGGTCACGCCGTCGGGCAGGTCGGCCAGCGCCTGCGGCCGGGCGTCGGAGAGGCTCACGACCGCCCCGAGCGCGACCAGGGCGCGGGCCGCGGCGAGACCGGAGATGCCGGCCCCGGCGACGAGAACGTGGGTCCCGGCGAGCTTCACTGGCCCGCCGACGCCGTCAGCCACTCGCTGTAGAACAACCCGAGCCCCAGCGCCGCGCACATCGCGCCGAGCAGCCAGAACCGGATGATCACCGTGGTCTCCGCCCACCCGGCCAGCTCGAAGTGGTGGTGGAACGGGGCCATCCGGAACACCCGCCGCCGCGTGGTGCGGAACACCGCGATCTGGAGCGCCACCGACAGGGCCTCCACCACGAACACGCCGCCGATCACCACGAACAGCAGCTCGGTGCGCGTGACGATGGACAGGCCCGCCACCAGCCCGCCCAGGGCCAGCGACCCGGTGTCGCCCATGAAGATCCGGGCGGGTGCGGCGTTCCACCACAGGAAACCGATGCAGCCGCCCATCGCCGCGGCGGCGACGAGCGCGACGTCGAGCGGGTCACGCACCTGGTAGCAGCCGGCGGTGATGTTGAGGGCGCAGTTGTTGCGGAACTGCCAGAAGCCGATGATCACGTAGATGGCCAGCACGATCGCGGACGTGCCCGCGGCCAGCCCGTCGAGCCCGTCGGTGAGGTTCACCGCGTTCGACCAGGCCGCGATGATCAGGTTGGCCAGCAGGATGAACCCGATGACGCCGAACGACAGCACCGTGATGTCGCGGACGAACGACAGGTTGTCCGAGGCGGGCGTGAGCTCGTCGGAGTTGGCGAAGCGCAGCGCGAGGATCCCGAAGATCGTGGCGGTGAGCACCTGGCCGACGATCTTGGAGGTCTTGTTGAGGCCCAGGTTGCGGGCGCGGCGGAGCTTGATGAAGTCGTCGAGGAAGCCGACGACGCCCAGCGCGGTGGTCAGGAACAGCACCAGCAACGCCGACGCGGTGATCGGCTCGCCGGTGAACAGGTGCGAGAGCAGGTAGCCCAGCCAGATCGCGATCATGATCGCGACGCCGCCCATGGTGGGTGTGCCGCGCTTGGCCTGGTGGCTCTGCGGGCCGTCGGCGCGGATCTCCTGGCCGAAACCCTGCCGGGCGAAGAACCGGATCAGGTAGGGGGTGAGCAGGATGGAGACCGCGAGCGCGACCCCCGCGGCGATGAACACGCCCCTCACGACGGCACCAGCTCATTTCCCTCGAGGATCGCGGCGGCGACCCGGTCCAGCCCCGCGGAGCGGGACGCCTTGACCAGCACCACGTCACCGGGTGCCAGCTCGGACCTCAGCAGCTCCACGGCGCCGTCGACGCCGTCCACCTCGCGCGGCGCACCGTAGGCCGGGCAGCCGACCGCCACGAACTCCTCGACGCCCAGCTCCGCCACGAGCGCGGTGATCCGCGCGTGCTCGGCGTCGGCGTCGGGGCCCAGCTCGGCCATCGTCCCGAGCACGGCCCAGGTGCGGCGGCCCGCGCCGAGCGCGGTGAGTGCGCGCAGGGCGGCGCGCACGGACTCCGGGTTGGCGTTGTAGGAGTCGTTGATCACCGTGACGCCGTCCGCGCGGTCGGTGACGTCCATCCGCCACCGCGACGCCGGGGCTGCGGCGCTCAGCACGGCCGCCACCTGCTCCGGGGTGGCGCCCAGCTCCAGGGCGACGGCGGCCGCGGCGAGCGCGTTGCCGACGTGGTGCTCCCCCACGAGCAGGAGCGCGACGTCCGCCGAGCCGGCCGGGGCCACCAGGCGGAAGCGGGCGCGCCCGGCGTCGAGTGTGACGTGCTCGGCGCGGACCTCGGCCGGTCCTCGGCCCACCGTCACCACCCGGGCCCGGGTGCGCGGCGCCATGCCCGCGACCAGCGGGTCGTCGGCGTTGAGGACGGCGACGCCGTCCGGCCCGAGGGCCTCCACCAGCTCGCCCTTGGCCACGGCGATGGCGGCCCGAGAACCGAACTCGCCCAGGTGGGCGGACCCCACGTTGAGCACGACCCCGATCCGCGGCGGCACCGTGGCGGCCGCGGCGGCGATGTGGCCCCGGCCGCGGGCGGAGAACTCCAGGACCAGGTGGCGCGTGTCGGCGCCGGCGCGCAGGGCCGTCCAGGGGAGGCCGAGCTCGTTGTTGAACGACTCCGGCGGCGCGACCGTGGGCCCCAGCGGGGCGAGCAGGGCGGTGAGCAGGTCCTTCGTCGAGGTCTTCCCGGAGCTGCCGGTGATCCCGACGACGGTCAGGTGCGGGAGCGCCGCCACCGAGTGCGACGCCAGCGTCGCGAGCGCGGCCAGCACGGCGGCACCGGAGCCGTCGGGGTCGGCGTCGGCGAGGTAGGTGCCCGTGCTCCGGGCCGCCGGCGGGACGATCACCGACGGCGCGTCGACCTCGCGGGCCGCCAGCACCGCGGCCGCACCGCGGGCGAGCGCCGCGGCCGCGAACTCGTGCCCGTCCACCCGCTCGCCGGGCAGGGCGAGGAACAGCCCGCCCGGACCAATCGCGCGCGAGTCGAACTCCACGGCCGTGACCAGCTCGTCCCCGGTCGCGTGGTGCAGGCGCCCACCGGTGACGGCGGCGACCTGGGCCAGCCGCATCGGGATCACGGGCGCCCCGCGCTCATGGCCGCAGCGAGTTCGGCGGCGTCGTCGAAGGGGTGTTTCACTCCGTGGATCTCCTGACCCGTCTCGTGGCCCTTGCCCGCGACGACGACCGCGTCGCCCGGCCGGGCCAGTTGCACAGCGGCGGAGATGGCGGCCCGGCGGTCGCCGATCTCCAGGATGGCGCCGCGTCCCGCCTCCGCCAGCGCGCCGCCCAGCATGGCGGCCCGGATGGCGGCGGGATCCTCGGTGCGCGGGTTGTCGTCGGTGACGACGAGCACCTCGGCGCGCGTGGTCGCGGCGGCGCCCATCACCGTGCGCTTGCCGCGATCGCGGTCGCCGCCGCAGCCGAGCACCACCAGCAGCCGCCCGGGCACCTCGGCGCGCAGCGTGTCCAGCAGCGCGGCCACCGCGGCGGGCTTGTGGGCGTAGTCGACGACGGCGAGGTACGGCTGCCCGACGTCCACGCGCTGCATCCGCCCGGGCACGGTGACCTGCGCGAACCGCTTCCCGGCCACCGCGGCGGGCACGCCGACGGCGCTCAGGCAGGCCAGCGCCACGAGCGCGTTGGCGACGTTGAACGCGCCGGGCAGCAGCAGCGCCACCGGCAGCGACCCGGCGGGCCCGTGCACCGTGAAGGTCTGGGTGCCGTCGGCGCCCGTGACGAGGTCGGTGGCGTGCCAGTCGGCGGGCCCCGTGGTGGAGACCGTCGCCGCGTCCGGGTTGCGCTGCGCCAGCCGGCGGCCCCACTCGTCGTCGACGCAGATGACGCCGCGCCGCGCCCGCCCGTCGAAGAGGCGGGCCTTGGCCTCGAAGTAGTCGTCCATGTCGCGGTGGAAGTCGAGGTGGTCCTGCGACAGGTTGGTGAACGCCGCGACCGCGAACCGCGTGCCGCCGACCCGGCCCAGGGCGAGCGCGTGGCTGGAGACCTCCATGGCCACGTCCGTGACCCCGGCCTCGGCCATCACCGCGAACAGCGCCTGCAGGTCCGGGGCCTCCGGCGTGGTGAACGCGCTGGGCAGGGCCCGGCCGTCGATCCGCGTGCCGACCGTGCCGAGCAGGCCCGTCGTCCGCCCCGCCGCGGCGAGCCCCGCCTCCAGCAGGTGCGCGACGGTGGTCTTGCCGCTCGTGCCGGTGACACCGAGCACCGACAGCCGCGCCGTCGGGTCGCCGTAGACGAGAGCGGAGAGCGGGCCGAGCGCGTCGCGCGGGTGGGGGTGGACGAGCACCGGGACGTCCGGCGCGAGCCGCGTGGCGCCTTCCGGGTCGGTGAGGACGGCCACGGCCCCCGCGGCGCGGGCGTCGGCCGCGAAATCGGCCCCGTGGACCCGCGAGCCGGGCAGGGCGGCGAAGAGGTCACCCGGCTGGATCTCCCCGGCACGCAGCGTCACCCCGGTGACGGCGGGCAACTCACCCGACGGCGGTGTGACGTCCAGCGCGGAGGCCAGGGCGGGTAACCCGATCGGGCGCGTCGCGCGCGGCCGCGGGGGCGCCGTGACGGTCGCTGGGGACATGGCGCGGAGGCTACCGGCGACGGTCGGACCACCCGTGCCCGCACTGCGTCCACGACACCGGGCCGGTCGCCCGTCCGGCGCAGGGGTGTCCCCGGTCACCGAAGCCACGCCACGCCGAGCCGCCGAAGGACACCGATGGGCGCGTCGACGCCGCCGACGACCGCAGCCCGGCCCACCGGGAGGACGCCGAACGCCCGTGCCCCGACCCGGCTCCGGCCACCGCGAAGATCCCCCCACCCACCGATCCCCGCCCACCCCGCGAGTCGACCGATCGGCCCCGCCGTGTGTGCCGATCGGGCCCGTGCCGGACCGGCGAATTCACCGTGCCAGGAAGGTCGACTCGCGCTCGGCTGTGCCCCACCCCGCGAGTCGACCGATCGGGCACGCCGTCGTGGCCGATCGGGACCGCGTGTCGGAACGGCACACACGGCGGGCCCGGTCGGTGGACTCGCGCTCGGCTGTGGGGGTTACTTGACCACCAGGGTCTGGACGGGCTGCGGCTCGGCCGAGACGGGGATCTTGTCGCGCTGGGCCAGGAACGTCGCGATGTCGTGGAACAGCGGCGCCGCGCTGGTGCCGCCCTGGGGGGCGTCGAGCATGATCCCGACGACGAAGTTCGGGTCCTGCGCCGGGAGCATGCCGGCGAACGTGATCCAGTAGGTGGACGCCGAGTAGCACCCGCAGGCCTTGTTGACCTGCTGGGCCGTGCCGGTCTTGCCCGCCACCAGGTAGCCCGGGACGGCTGCGGCCGGCCCCGTGCCCTTCTGCCCGGGGGCGTTCTGGGTGACGGCCGTGAGCATGCCGCGCAGGGTCTGCGCGGTCTGCGGGGACACGACCTGCACGCCGGCGGGCGCCGGGCTCGGGACGCGGACACCGTCCGGACCGGTGGTCGACGCCACGATCCGCGGCGGGATCCGGAGGCCGTTGTTCGCGATGGCCTGGTACATCCCGGCCATCTGCAGCACGGTCATCGACAGGCCCTGGCCGATCGGCAGGTTGCCGAACGTCGATCCCGACCAGGTCGCGATCGGCGGCACGCTGCCCGCGCTCTCACCCGGCAGCCCGACCCCGGTCTTCTGCCCCAGCCCGAACTTCGCCAGCATGTCGGCGAAGCGCTGCTCGCCGACCTTCTGCGCGGTCATGATCGTGCCGACGTTCGACGACTTCGCGAGCACGCCGGTGAGCGTGTAGTGGTCCAGGCCGTGCTTCCAGGCGTCGCTGACCGTGCGGTCGGCGACCTTGATGCTGCCCGGGACGTCGAGCACGTCGGTGGGCTTCGCGACGCCGTACTCGAGCGCCGCCGACATCGTCACGATCTTGTTGACGGAGCCGGGCTCGAACGGGCTGCTCACCGCGGGGTTCGCGAGCTGGTCCGGGGTGGCCGCGGCGAGGTTCTTCGGGTCGAACGTCTCACCCGTGGCCAGCGCGAGCACCTGTCCGGTGTGCACGTCGAGCACCACCACCGACGAGTCGCCCCTGGCCCCGGTCTTCGTGACGTAGTCGCCGAGCGCCTTCTGCACGGTGTACTGCAGGTCGGAGTCCAGCGTCAGCTGCATCGTGGAGCCCTGCACGGCCGGGCGCTCGAAGCTCTGGCTGCCGGGGATGACGGTGTTGCTGCCCTCGGCGGTGTCCACGATCTGCAGGCCGTCGAAGCCGGCGAGCAGGTTGTCCTGCGAGCTCTCCAGCCCCACCCGGCCGGCGAGCCGCTTGGTGGTGGCGTCCCAGGTGGCGGTGCCCAGCACGTTGGCCGCGACGCCGCCCGCCGGGTACTGGCGGTCCTCGCGGTGCTCGATGGCCAGCTCCGGGAACCGCGCGCGCAGGGCGTCGGCGACGTCGGGATCGACGGTCGGCGCGAGCACGACGTAGCCCTTGTCGCTCGCGAGCTGGGCCGCGAGCGCGGCCTGGTCGACGCCGGTGGCCCGGGCGACAGCGGCCGCCATCGACGCCGTGTACTCGCGCACGTCCGCCGGGTGCACGGACCGGATCTGGCGCGGGTTGGTGACCACCGCGCTGGACTCGACGCTGAACGCGAGCGGGTTGCCGTTGCGGTCGAGGATCGGGCCACGCTCGGCGGGCAGCACGATCGGGGTCTGCGCCTGCCGGGCCGACGCGGCCGACAGCGCGGGCGCCTGCACCGTCTGGATGGCCACCAGCTTGACCGTCGCCACGGAGAGCGCCAGGACGAGCACGATCCGGCCGATCTTGAAGCGGGCGGCGTCCGAGCGCGCCGCCCGGACGCGGGGCGGGGCCGGCCGTCGCGGCGGCCCACCCGTGCGGGCCGCACCGGCCGACCTGCTGCGCGGCCGGGGCGGCGCGGTCGTCATCAGCCGGCCGCCGTGCGGACGACGGGCGTCGGCTTGGGGGCCGCGGCGGCCGGACGCGATCCGCTTGCGCTTCGCCGGCATCTACGGGCCGGGGCGACTGCTGCGGGAGCAATCAATCCGGGCCGGCGAGCCCCTCGGCGGCGACCCGGACAAGTGGCTCAACCTCA
>CAXTTN010000164.1:4697-13569 GCA_964247105.1 uncultured Pseudonocardia sp. | reverse complement strand
ATCCTCGCCGCGGCCGGCATCCCGACCGCGATGCTGTTCGTGCGGAACCCGACGGGGGTGTCGCACTCCCCCGCGGAGCACGCCGAGCTCGAGGACTGCCACGCCGGGGTCGTCGCCCTCGCCGCGGTGGCGGAGGAGCTGGCCCGATGACGGCGCGACCGTGCAGCGAAGATCGGCGTTCGGGGACGGCGGGCCGCGCGGTGCGCGGTTGCCTGTCCCCGCACGGTGATCATGCGCGCCGGACCGGCCGTGATCTGCACCCGGGGACCGGGAACCGCGGTGCCGCGCTCCCACCCGGTCACCGACCGATCGCCCGTGATCAGCGCTTCGGGACGGGCGGCCGCGCTGGGCACGGTTCCCACTCCCGGGACGCCGATCACGCGTGGTGGGACCCGGCCCGATGAGCGGCACGCGGGACCGCCCGCTGCGTGATCGGCATCCGGGGAGCGGGAACCGTGCCGCGGCCGGTTCCGCGGCCCGGGCCGGCCCAGTACAGCGGTACTGGGCCGAGCACGCGCTGCTGCCCGGCGGGGCCGCGTCGGCCGTCACCGTCGCCGTCGCGGGCGGCGTGATCCGCTCCGTCGAGGCCGGCACGCGACCCGACGGCGCGATCCGGCTGCCCGGAGTGCTCCTCCCCGGCTTCGCCAACGCCCACAGCCACGCGTTCCACCGCGCACTGCGCGGCCGCACCCACGACGGCGGCGGCACGTTCTGGACCTGGCGCGAGCGGATGTACTCCGTGGCGTCGCGGCTGGATCCGGACACCTACCTGGCCCTCGCGCGGGCCGCCTACGCGGAGATGGCGCTGGCGGGCGTCACGGCCGTGGCCGAGTTCCACTACCTGCACCACGCCCCGGGAGGCCGCCCGTACGCCGACCCCCACGCGATGGACCACGCGCTGCGCCGGGCCGCGACCGACGCCGGGATCCGCCTCACGCTGCTCGACACCTGCTACCTCGCCGGCGGGTTCGACACCCCGCTCGACGACGTGCAGCGCCGCTTCGCCGACCGCGACGCCGACGCCTGGGCCGAGCGGGCCGCCGGGGCCGACGGGGTGGCCGTGCACTCGGTGCGGGCCGTGCCGCGGGAGGCGCTCGAGGTCGTGGCGGCGGCGGCGGCCGGGCGCCCGCTGCACGTCCACCTGTCCGAGCAGCCCGCCGAGAACGCCGCCTGCCTCGCCCGGCACGGGCTCACCCCGACCGGGCTGCTCGCCGCCGAGGGCGTCCTCTCCCCCGCGACCACGGCCGTCCACGCCACCCACGTGACCGGCGACGACATCGCGCTGCTCGGCGCCGGCGGCACCGGTGCGTGCTTCTGCCCCACCACCGAGCGCGACCTCGCCGACGGCATCGGCCCCGCCCGTGCCCTGCGCGACGCCGGGGTGGCGCTGTCGCTCGGCAGCGACCAGAACGCCGTCGTCGACCTGATCGAGGAGGCCAGGGCGCTGGAGATGCACGAGCGGTTGGCGTCGGGCGAGCGCGGCCGTCTCACCCCCGCCGACCTGCTGGCCGCGATCACCGCCCACGCCGCCCTCGGCCGGCCCGACGCGGGACGGCTGGCGGCCGGGGCCCCCGCCGACCTGGTGGCGGTGCGTACCGACTCGGTCCGGACGGCCGGCTGCGCCCCCGCCCAGATCCTGCTCGCGGCCACCGCGTCCGACGTGGACACTGTGGTCGTCGACGGCCGGGTGGTCGTGGACGGCGGCCGGCACCGGCTGGGCGACGTCGGCACGCTCCTGCACGACGCGATCGCCCCGCTGTGGGAGGACCGGTGACAGGCGAGCGACCCGGCGGGCGATGGCCCGGCACCGGCCGACCCGCGCCGCGCGCGTTCCCTCGCGGCGCTACGCGAGCGCGGCGCACAGAACGCGCGCGCGACAGCAGAGCCCAACCCACCGCGCACGCGTTCCCTCGCCCCGCACGCGCCGCTACGCGAGCGCCGCACACAGAACGCGCGCGCCGAGCGGCGGAGCCGGCCGCGCGCGCGTCACGTTGCGACGCTCGCGGCGCTACGCGAGCGCCGCACGCAGAACGCGCGCGCGACAGCAGAGCCCAACCCACCGCCCACGCACTCCCTCGCCCCGCACGCGCCACTACGCGAGCGCGAGCGCGGCGCACAGGAGGTGCGCGGTGAGCACGCTCGTCACCGGGATCTCCGAGCTCGTCACGCACGATCCCGCGCTCGGCACCCTCACCGGCGCCGCGCTCGTGCACGCCGGGGGCGTCGTGCGGTGGGTGGGGGCGGCCTCGGCCGCGCCGGCCGCCGACCACCGGCGGGATCTCGGGGGGCGGGCCGTCGTGCCGGGGTTCGTCGACTCCCACGCGCACCTCGTCTTCGCCGGCGACCGCTCCGCCGAGTTCGCCGCGCGCATGGCCGGGGAGCGCTACGACGGCGGGGGGATCGCGTCCACAGTGGCCGCCACCCGCGCCGCCCCCGACGCCGAGCTGCGCGCGCTGCTCGCCCGCCGCGTCGCGGAGATGCGCGCCCAGGGCACGACCACCGTGGAGATCAAGAGCGGCTACGGCCTGACCGTCGACGACGAGCGGCGTGCCCTCGCCCTCGCCGCCGAGGTGACGCCCGAGACCACGTTCCTCGGCGCCCACGTGGTGCCGGCCGGCGCCGAGCGCGACGCCTACGTGCGGCTGGTGTCCGGCGCGATGCTCGCGGCCTGCGCCCCGCACGCCCGCTGGATCGACGTGTTCTGCGAGCCCGCCAGCCCCCACGCCTTCGACGCCGACGAGGCCCGCACGGTGCTGGAGGCCGGCCGGGCCGCCGGGCTGGAGCTGCGCGTGCACGGCAACCAGCTCGGGCCCGGGCCCGGCGTCGGGCTGGCGGTGGAGCTGGACGCCGCCAGCGTCGACCACTGCACCCACCTGACCGGCGCCGACGTCGAGGCACTGGCCGGCGGCGACACCGTCGCCACGCTGCTGCCGGGCGTCGAGTTCTCCACCCGCTCCCCCTACCCGGACGCGCGGCGGCTGCTCGACGCCGGCGTCACCGTCGCGCTGGCCACCGACTGCAACCCGGGCACGTGCTTCTCCTCCTCGATGCCGCTGATGATCGCGCTCGCCGTCCGGGAGATGGGCATGACGCCCGGTGAGGCCCTGTGGGCGGCCACGGCGGGTGCGGCGAAGGCGTTGCGCCGCAACGACATCGGCGTGATCGCCCCCGGGTACCGCGCCGACCTCGCGGTCCTCGACGCGCCGAGCCACCTGCACCTGGCCTACCGCCCCGGGGTCCCGATCGCCCGCGCCCTGTGACACCACGGCGCCGAGCTCGCGTCATGCGGTGGCCGCAGAGCGCATCGAGCCCGCGGATCGCGCCGGAACGGCGTCGCTCACCGCATCGGGCCCGCGCGACGGGGTGGGGTGTGGTCCGCGGGGGCGGTGTGCGGGAAGGTGGGTCCATGTCGACCTCGGACACTCTCGCCTCCCCCTCCGGCAGCATCGCCGTCACCGGGAGCGTCGCCACCGCCGGCAGCATCGCCGTCGCGGGCAGCGTCGCCACCGCCGGCAGCGTCGCCGTCGCGGGCAGTGTCGCCACCGCCGGCAGCGTCGGGGTGGCCGGCAGCGCGGCCACGAGCGGCAGCGTCGGGGTGGTCGCCGCCCTGCTCACGTTCCTCGGCGTCGGGATCCGCCTGTGCGTCGGCACCCTGGCCTGCGTCAACTGCTCCCGGTGCGTGGGGTGCATCGCCTGTGTCGGCTGCGTGGACTGCGTCGGGTGCATCGGCTGCGTCGGGCTCCGCGGCGCGGTCGGGCAACGGGGCGTCCGAGCCTGACCCTCAGAGCAGCGCCCGGATCGCCCGTTCGAACCCGACGACGTGGGCCCGCGCGAGGTCCGCGGCCGACTCCGCGTCACCGGCCACGATCGCGCGCAGCAGCTCGGCGTGCTCGGCCACGTGCCCCGGCAGGGCCGGGAGGCGGTCGAGGAACAGGCCCCAGATCCGGGTGGCCAGGTTGTCCTGGCGCACCAGCACGTCCTCGAGATGGGGGTTGCCGGCGGCGCGGTAGACGTCGCGGTGCACCTGGACATCGCGGCGCAGCACGTCGCGGGGCTCGCCGCGCAGGTCGCGCAGCGACTCGGCCAGCTCCGCCAGCTCGACGCGGACCGCGGGCGCGGCCCTGTGCGCGGCCCGGGCGGCGGCCAGCGGTTCGAGCTGCTCGCGGATCTCGGAGATGTGGGCGAGATCGGTGATGTCGACGGCCGTGGCGAACGTGCCGCGGCGCGGGTAGGCGACCACGAGCCGGTCGCCCTCCAGCCGCTTGAACGCCTCGCGCACCGGCGTGCGCCCGACGCCCAGCTCGGCCGCCAGCGCCTCGTCGTCGAGTGGCTCGCCGGGCCGGATGTCGAGCAGGACGAGCTTGTCGCGGATCACGGCGTAGGCGTGCTCGGCGAGCGTCCCGTTCACAACGGCGGTCACGTCGCGTAGGGTACCCCAGGACTGATATACCAGTTGTAGGAGAGGTATGGAGCACCCGGCGTTCCTCTGGCACAACCCCGAGCCGAAGAAGGCCTACGACGTCGTGATCGTCGGCGGCGGCGGGCACGGCCTCGCCACGGCCCACTACCTGGCGCAGAACCACGGCATCACCGACGTCGCGGTGGTGGAGAAGGGCTGGCTCGCGGGCGGCAACATGGCCCGCAACACCACGCTGATCCGCTCCAACTACCTCTGGGACGAGAGCGCCGGCATCTACGAGCACTCGCTCAAGCTGTGGGAGGGCCTGGAGGAGGACCTCGGCTACCCCATCCTGTTCAGCCAGCGCGGCGTGCTCAACCTCGCACACACGCTGCAGGACGTGCGCGACAGCGTCCGGCGCGTGCAGGCCAACGTGCTCAACGGGATCGACGCCGAGTGGGTCGAGCCCGACGAGGTCAAGAAGCTCTGCCCGATCGTCAACGTCTCCACCGACATCCGCTACCCGGTGCTCGGCGCCACCTACCAGCCCCGCGCGGGCATCGCGAAGCACGACTACGTGGCCTGGGGCTTCGCCCGCCGCGCCGACGCGGCCGGGGTCGACCTCGTCCAGGACTGCGAGGTCACCGGCTTCGCGACGAACGGCGACCGCGTCACCGGCGTGCGCACGACGCGGGGCGACATCGCCGCGGGGAAGGTCGTGCTCTGCGCGGCCGGGCACACCTCGGTGCTCACCGACATGCTCGGCGTCCGCGTGCCGCTGCAGAGCCACCCCTTGCAGGCGCTGGTCTCGCAGCTGTTGGAGCCCGTGCACCCCACCGTCGTCATGTCGAACGCGGTGCACGTCTACGTCTCGCAGGCGCACAAGGGCGAGCTGGTGATGGGCGCGGGCGTCGACTCCTACAACGGCTACGGCCAGCGCGGCGCGTTCCACATCATCGAGCGGCAGATGGCCGCGGCCGTCGAGCTGTTCCCGGTGTTCGCCCGCGCGCACCTGCTGCGAACCTGGGGCGGGATCGTCGACGTCACGCCGGACGCCTCACCGATCGTCGGCCGCACGCCGTACACGAACGTCTACCTCAACTGCGGCTGGGGCACCGGCGGGTTCAAGGCGACGCCGGGCGTGGGCTGGTGCCTCGCGCACACCGTCGCCCACGACGAGCCCCACCCCCACGTCGCGCCGTTCAGCCTGAACCGCTTCGTCACCGGAGCCCTCGTCGACGAGCACGGCGCCGCCGCCGTGGCCCACTAGGAGGAGACCCCGTGCACCTCATCGACTGCCCCTGGTGCGGCCCCCGCGAGGAGGTCGAGTTCCACTACGGCGGCGAGGCCGGGGTCTCCTACCCCGAGGACCCCGCCGCCCTGGACGACGAGGAGTGGGCGCACTACGTGTTCTTCCGCGCCAACCCCAAGGGGAGCTTCCACGAGCGCTGGAGCCACAGCGCGGGCTGCCGGCGCTGGTTCACCGCGGTCCGCGACACCGCGACGCACCGGTTCGTCCGGTGAGGACTACCGCCGACGTGCTCTCTCCCGCGGAGGCGTCATGAGAACTGCGGGCGGCCGGATCGACCGCGACACCACGCTGCACTTCACCTTCGACGGCCACGCCTACACCGGCCATTCCGGCGACACGCTCGCGTCGGCGCTGCTCGCGAACGATGTCATCGCGGTCGGGACGAGCGTCACCCTCGGCCGTCCCCGCGGGATCGGCGCGGCCTGGAGCGAGGACCCGGGCGGGCTGGTGCAGGTCGAGGAGCCGTTCCCGGAGCCGATGCTGCTGGCGTCGACGATCGAGCTGACCGACGGGCTCGTCGCCCGCGGCGTCCCCGGCGTCGGGCGGCTCGCCGAGGTGCCCGACACCGCCCGCTACGACGCGAAGCACGCGCACTGTGACGTGCTGGTGGTCGGCGCGGGGCCGGCCGGGCTGTCCGCGGCGCTGGCCGCGGCCCGGCGGGGCGAGCGGGTCGTGCTCGTGGACGACCGCGCCGAGCCCGGCGGGACCCTGCCGGGACCCGATCCACAGTGGATCGCCGGGGTGACGGCCGAGCTCGCCGCCACCCCGGACGTCCTGCACCTGCAGCGCACCACCGCGTTCGGCCACTACGACGACGGGTTCGTGCTCGCACTCGAGCGCCGTGCCGCCGCACCGCACCGCTCGCGGCAGCGCGTCTGGCGGATCCGGGCGCAGCAGGTCGTGGTGGCGACGGGCGCGCACGAGCGTCCCATCGTGTTCGCCGACAACGACCGCCCCGGCGTCGTGCTCGCCGCGAGCGCGCGGGAGTTCCTGCTGCGCTACGGCGTGCTCGCCGGGCGGGACGTGGTGGTCTTCGCCGGCGACGACAGCGCCTACGCGGCGGCGGTCGACCTCGCCGACGCCGGTGCCCGCGTGCACGCCGTGATCGACCCCCGCCCCGGCGCGGTGGACGCGGAGTGCGAGCGCCGCGGGATCCCGGTGCGGGCCGGGCACGCCGTGACGGGCACCGACGGCGACCGGCGCATCACGGCCGCCCACGTCGCCCCGTTCGAGCCCGCCGGAACCGCGTCGAGCCCGCGCGACGCGCCGCACGGTGCCGCGGACCCGCATCCCGCCCGCGCGATGCGCTCCGGGGAGGGGGCGGCCGAGCGGATCGCCTGCGACCTGCTGCTGGTCAGCGGCGGCTGGAACCCGGCCGCGCACCTGTTCAGCCAGGCCGGTGGGCGGCTGGTCTACGACGCGGGGATCGGCGCGTTCACGCCTGGGGCCCCCGCCCGGCCGGGCGGGCGGGCGACCGTCGTGGTCGGGGCCGCGAACGGGACCTTCGACCTGGCCGGCTGCCTGCGGGAAGGGGCCGCGGCGGGCGGGCCCACGACCGGCCCGGGGGGCGAGGGGACGCGCGGCGCCGCGGCGGACCGCCGGCCGCCGCTGTGGCGCGTCCCCGGTCCCGCGGACCGGCAGTTCGTCGACATCGCCCGCGACGCCACCGTCGCCGACATCGCCCGGGCCGTCGGCGCGGGCATGCGGTCGGTGGAGCACGTCAAGCGCTACACGACCATCGGCACCGCGCACGACCAGGGCCGCACCTCCGGCGTCCTCGCCTCCGCGATCACGGCCGAGCTGCTGGGCGTGCCGGTCGAGGACACCGGCACCACCACGTCCCGGCCGCCGTACGCGCCCGTGGCGTTCGCGGCACTGGCCGGACGCCAGCGGGGGCAGCTGTTCGACCCGGTCCGGACCACGGCGCTGCACGACCGGCACGTCGCGCTCGGAGCGGTGTTCGAGGACGTCGGGCAGTGGAGGCGCCCGCGCTACTACCCGCGGCCCGGCGAGGAGATGGACGCCGCCGTGCTGCGCGAGTGCGCCGCCGTGCGGTCGGGCGTCGGCATCCTCGACGGCTCCACGCTCGGCAAGATCGACGTCCAGGGCCCCGACGCGGGCGTGCTGCTGGACCGGATCTACACGACCACGATGAGCACGCTGAAGGTCGGCGCCGTGCGCTACGGCGTGATGTGCGGGCTCGACGGCATGGTCCTCGACGACGGCACGGTGATGCGCGTCGCCGAGGACCGCTTCCTGGCCATGACCACCACGGGCGGCGCCGCCCCCGTGCTGGACTGGCTGGAGGAGTGGGTGCAGACCGAGTGGCCGGATCTGCGGGTGCGCCTGACGTCGGTCACCGAGCAGTGGGCCACGATCCCCGTCGTCGGGCCGCGGTCGCGCGAGGTGGTCGGGGCGCTGCTGCCCGACCTCGACGTGTCGCGGGAGGCGTTCCCGTTCATGGCGTGGCGGGAGACGGTGCTGCGCGGGGTGCCGGTCCGGGTCGCCCGGATCAGCTTCTCCGGCGAGCTGGCCTACGAGATCAACGTCGACGCCTGGCACGCCCCCGCGGTCTGGGACCTGTTGCTGCAGCACGGGATCACCCCGTACGGCACCGAGACCATGCACGTGCTGCGCGCCGAGAAGGGATACCCGATCATCGGCCAGGACACCGACGGCACCGTCACACCGCACGACCTCGGCCTGGGGTGGGCCGTGTCGAAGAAGAAGCCCGACTTCGTCGGCAAGCGCTCCTTCACCCGGGCCGCCAACCTCGACCCGCTGCGCAAGCAGCTCGTCGGCCTGCTCCCCCTCGACCGCGCACTGGTGCTGCCGGAGGGCTCGCAGATCGTCGAGCTGACCGCTGCGCTGCCGCCGCCCCCGGTACCGATGCTCGGGCACGTGACGTCGAGCTACCGCAGTGCCGAGCTGGGTCGCACGTTCGCGCTCGCGCTCCTGAAGGGCGGCCGGTCCCGCGTCGGGGACACCGTGGCGGTGCCCGTGGGCGGGTCGCTCGTGCCCGTCGAGGTCATCGCGGTAGGCACGTTGAGGGCGAGAGGCTCGTCCTTCTTCCGCAACAGGATGAAGACAAGAACACCGCCAACGAGGAGGATCGCCGCGGCAAGGCCACCGATCGCGATGATCATGCCTTTGCCAGACTT
>CAXTTN010000164.1:0-4687 GCA_964247105.1 uncultured Pseudonocardia sp. | reverse complement strand
GGTCACGGGCCCGGTGCTGGTCGATCCCGAAGGAGCCCGCCGTGACGGCTGAGCCGACCCTGCCCCGCTCGAGCCCGCTGCGGGCGTGGGCGGAGCGGTTCACCGCCCTGCCCGCCGGCGTCGACCTCGTCGAGGAACCGTTCGTGCCCATGACGAACCTGCGCGCCACGCCCGGCGGCCCGGCGGCCGCCCGGGTCGAGGCGGCACTCGGCCTGGAGCTGCCCACCATCGCCTCGACGGCCACGCGGAGCGCCTCGTCGACGGCGATCTGGCTGGGGCCCGACGAGTGGTTGGTCACCGGGGCCGCCGACCTCCGGGGCCCGGACGTCGCCGTGGTCGACGTCTCCGCCCAGCGCACCACCCTGCGGCTGCGCGGCGCCCACGCCCGCGACCTGCTGGAGACCGGCTGCGCGATCGACCTGCACCCCCGCTCCTTCCCTCCCGGATCCGCGGTGCAGACGGTCATCGGCGGGAGCGGGGTGATCCTGCTGGCCGAGGAGGACGGCTACCGGCTGTTCGTGCGCTCCTCCTTCGCCGCGCACCTGGCGGCCTGGCTGGAGGACGCGGCGGTCGAGTACCGGTAGGAGCCCCTTGCCAACGAGTGGCACTCTCGTTCGAACCTATCGAACGAGAGTGCCACTCGTTCGGAGATCGCACGGGTTCGTAAGGAGTCCGGCACCGTGTCGGCGGCGGGATGGGGCCAGACTGGAGCCGTGAGCACGACGACCACGCCCACCCCGACCCGTCCCCGGCTGACCCGCCGCTACGCCGCGCTGCTCGGGCTGCTCGCCGTGAGCGCGTCGGTCGGGGTCGGGCATCTGGTCGCCGGGATCGTCTCGCCCGCGTCGTCGCCGGTCGTGGCCGTCGGGAACGCCGTGGTCCGGCTGGCGCCGCCGTGGCTCGTCGAGTTCGCGAAGACCGCGTTCGGCACGGCGGACAAGGCCGTCCTCGTCGCCGGTGTGGGCGTGGTGCTCGCCCTCGTGGCGGTCGCGGCCGGGCTCGCGTCGCGGCGTGCCGCCCGGCCGGCCGTGGCCGTGGTCGCCGGGCTCGGGCTGCTGGGCCTGGCGGCCGTGGTGTTCTCCCCGGCGTTCGCGCTGCTGGACCTGCTCGCCCCGGCGGCCGCGCTCGGCACCGGCGTGATGGTGGTGCGCCGGCTGCACCCGCTGGCGCTGGAGGTGGCGGAACCGGCGAGGCGGCCGGTCTTCTCGCGGCGCACCCTGCTGGTCCGTTCCTCGGCCGCGGTCGGGCTGGGCGCGCTCGCGTCGGGCGGGATCGGGCAGCTGCTCGGCGGCACCGGGAGCGGCTCCCGCGACGCCGTCACCCAGGCGCTGGCCGGGGCCACGATCACCGAGCGGGCGCCCGCGGTCCCGGCGTCCGCGGCGTTCCCCGATCTGGGCACGCCGACGTTCGTCACGCAGGCCGCCGACTTCTACCGCATCGACACCGCGTTGCGGATCCCGAACCTGACCTCCGCGGGCTGGTCGCTGCGCGTCCACGGCATGGTCGACCGCGAGCTCACCCTCACCTTCGACGACCTGCTGGCCCGGCCGCTCGTGGAGCGCACCATCACCATGTTGTGCGTCTCCAACCCGGTCGGCGGTGACCTGATCTCGACGGCGACGTTCACCGGCGTCGACCTGCGCCAGATCCTGCTCGACGCGGGCGTGCACCCCGACGCCGATCAGGTGCTCTCCACCAGCAGCGACTCCTGGACCGCGGGCACCCCCACCGACGTGCTCCTGGAGCGCGACCGGGGCGCGATGCTCGCGATCGGGATGAACGGCGAGGCGCTGCTGCCCGAGCACGGCTTCCCGGTGCGGATGGTCGTGCCCGGGCTCTACGGGTACGTGTCGGCCACGAAGTGGGTCACCGACCTGGAGGTCACCACGTTCGAGGCGCGCAGCGCGTACTGGGTCGACCGCGGCTGGTCGTCGGAGGCGCCGATCAAGACCGAGTGCCGCATCGACACCCCGCGCCCGTACGCGAGCCCGCGGGCCGGGAAGGTGACGGTGGCGGGCATCGCGTGGTCGCAGCCCGACGGGATCTCGAAGGTGGAGGTGCAGGTCGACACCGGCGCGTGGCAGGTGGCCGAGCTGGCCACCGAGGTCAGCGGCGACACCTGGCGGATGTGGCGCGCCACGGTGGACCTCACGGCGGGGCGGCACTCCATCCGGGCGCGGGCCACCAACACCGACGGCACCACCCAGACCGAGAACGCCGCCGATCCCGTGCCGGACGGGGCCACCGGCTACCCGGGGATCGTGGTCACGCCGGCGTAGCTCAGTCGAGCAGCACCGTGCGGAGATCCAGCCGGCGCAGCACCCGGTCGGCCGCCTCGGGGTCGACGCCCGGTTCGCGGCGGGCCACGAGCACCTCCTCGCGGGCCGCGGCCAGGGCGACGGCCTGGATCTGCGTGGCGGTGGCGCGGCCCCGGCGCCAGGTCTCGGCGCGGTCGCGGTCCTCCTCCGAGGCGGGCTCGCCCCGCAGCAGCCCGTCCAGCCGGGACATCCGTTCGTGCAGGGCCGCCCCCACCTCCGCGGGGAGCTCGGCGAGGCGCTCCTGCGCGGCGAGCGCCGTGAGCGCGGCCTGCTGGGCCCGGCGCGCCACCACCTGCTCGGCCGCCCGCTCGGTGTCGGCGTCCTCGGCCACACCGAGCATCCGCACCAGCAGCGGCAGCGTGAACCCGGGCACCAGCAGCGTCACCACCAGCACCGAGCAGGCGATCACCAGCAGCTCGTCGCGGGCCGGGAACGGCGCCCCGGCGGCCGTGGTCGTGGGCAGCGAGAGGGCCAGCGCCAGCGTGGCGAGCCCGCGCATCCCGCACCAGGAGAGCACGACGGACTCGCGCGCGGTCCGGGGCGCGCGGGACGCGTCCGACGAGCGGCGCACCAGCAGGCACGCCACCGTCATCCACACCGCGCGCACCCCCAGCACCACCGCGCACACGACGGCGGCGTGCCCGAGCATCCGCCCGAGGTCGGCACCCGCGGCGTCGACGACCTGCCGCAGGTCCAGCCCGATCAACCCGAACGCGACGCCGGTGACGAGCAGCTCGACGACGTCCCAGAACGAGCGCTGCACCAGCCGCTCGGCGGCCTCGTCGGCGACGCTCTCGCTGCGCAGCTCCAGCGCCACCACCACGACCGCGACCACGCCGGACGCGTGCACCTGCTCCGCGGCGAGGTAGACCGCGAACGGGAGCACGAGGGTCAGCGCGCTGCGCCCCGCGGTGTCGGTGACCCTGTTCATGATCCACCGTGCGGCCCGCGCGACGACCCACCCGATGACCACCGCGGCCACCGCCCCCAGCACGAAGCGCAGGCCGATCGACGCCGGGCGCAGGTCACCGCCCTGAACGGTCGCGAGCACGGCGGCCTGGAAGATCACCAGCGCGGTGGCGTCGTTGAACAGCCCCTCGCTCTGCAGCACGGTGAGCAGCCGCCGCGGCATCCGCACCGGCCCGGCGACGGCCTCGACCGCAACGGGATCGGGTGGCGCCACCATCGCGCCCAGCGCCACCGCGGCGGTCACGCCGATGCCGGGCACCAGCGCCGCCGCCGTGCCCGCGACCACCGCGACCGTGGCGACCACGAGCGCCACGGCCAGCAACGCGATGCTGCGCCAGCGCGCCCGGAACAGCGCCCACGAGGTGCGTTGCGCCGTGGCGAACAGCAGCGGCGGCAGGAACAGCGGGAGGATCAGGTCGGCGTCGAGCTCGAACCGGTCGGGCAGCCCGGGTACGAACGCCACGGCCACACCGAGCACGAGCATCAGCGCGGGCCACGGCAACCCCAGCCGGTCGCCCACCCCGACCAGCAGCACCGCGGCGAGCATGAGGCCGACGACCAGCAACAGGATCTGCACCCGGCCAGCCTGCCGTGCGAGCCGTGGCGGCGGAGCATCGGGACCCCTTTTCCCGGCCCGGCGATTCGCCGGCCGACAATTCGGCGGGCGGCCGGAACCGGTCGCGCGAAAAGCGAGCGGGGGTGACCGGGAAGCCATCACCAACTTTTCCGGGAGGAGCCCTGGAAAGGGCAGAAAGGTAACTCGTCGAGAATGCGGCCGTGCGCATCGGTCGGACCCGTTCGCATTCCCTTGCCGTACGGCCGGTCAGCGACCACGAAACTGTGGTCACCCGAAATAGCGCGACAGTGTACTCAGCGTGAGACGCGCAGGCGACACCGCCTGCCCATCCCGCGCTCTCCTGCGGCCCGACCGGCGCCCGCCGCCATGATCTACACCACATCCACCGTGACGGCGGGGTTATCGGGCGGTTACGGAACCTGCCCGAAGTTTGCGTTGACCTGGGGATCCCGCACTTCCCCCACAGCACCTTCTCAGGAAACGTATCTGCGACCCCTAGGTCGGGCTGGTACTTCTGGGTCGACGTGCAGCAGACCCCGAATACCGGCGGCCAACAGATCCGAGGAGACACCATGGCAGAGCACAGCGCTGATTCGACACGAATCTTCGTCGTCGGTTCGGGCGTCGTGGGCAGTGCGACCGGACGGGGCTTCCTGGCCGCCGGGCACGAGGTGACGTTCATCGACACCTCGAACTATCGTGTTCAAGAGTTGTGCGCTCAAGGTCTTGATGCTCGTGATGAATTGGTACTGGAGGGTGAGCGGGACTCGTTCGTTCTGTTGACCTTGCCTACGCCGAACGTAGGCGCGGCCTACGACCTGTC
>CAXTTN010000163.1:0-13574 GCA_964247105.1 uncultured Pseudonocardia sp. | reverse complement strand
CGCCGGGCGTCGGCGGGGTTGGCCGCGATCGCCTGGCACACCCGCGCGACGCCGGGGGTGTAGGCGCGGGACAGGTCGTCGCGGTTGCGGAGGCTCACCTTGGACGTCACCTCGATCTTGCCGCCGAGGTGCAGCAGGAAGGTGCGGTCGGAGACCTTCCGGACCCGGACGCCGGGCAGCGCCTCCAGCGCCTCGGTGATCTCGTGGGCGTGGGCCTCGTTGCGGGCGTTGCAGCTGATGTCGACGACGAGCGTGGCGGTGTGCGCCTCCACGACGTCGAACGCGGTGACGACGCCGCCGACGTGGCCGACCGCCACCGTCAGGTCGCCCGCCGCGCTGGCGGAGGCCGGGACCTCGACGCGAGCGGTGATGGCATATCCGGGACCGGGTACTGACACGGCCGACACCGTACGCCCGCCTCCCACGCACGCTGCGTTCTGATCGTTCTGACCGCCGCAGGGTTGTGACCATGGACTACGCGGTGTGAGATGGACCACAGCTGGACGTCGACGCAGTGCCGCGGAGGTGGTCGTGCCATGAGTGTCAGAGCCGCTAGCAGGGCATCGGGACGGGGCGACACCGGGAGATCCACCGGTGTCACCGACCCCTCCCGGATCCGCAACGTGGCGCTCGTCGGCCCCTCCGGCTCGGGCAAGACGACGCTGGTGGAGGCGCTGCTCGCGCACACCGCCGTGATCCCCCGGGCCGGCGCGGTGCCCGCGGGCACCACCGTCTGCGACCACGACCCCGCCGCGGTCCGCCAGCAGCGCTCGGTCGGGCTGGCCGTCGCTCCCCTGCTCCACCAGGGTCACAAGATCAACCTGATCGACACGCCCGGCTACGGCGACTTCGTCGGCGAGCTCCGCGCGGGCCTGCGCGCCGCCGACGCCGCGCTGTTCGTCGTCCCCGCGACGCAGCGCCAGGCCGGCCAGATCGACGCCGCCACGATCGCGCAGTGGGAGGAGTGCGCGGCCGTCGGGATGCCGCGCGCCGTCGTCGTCACCCGGTGCGACCACGCCCGCGCCGACATCGCGGCCACCTCCGAGGCGGCGCGCACCGCGTTCGGCGCCGGGGTCACCGCGCTCTACCTGCCGATCCTCGACGGGAAGTCGCTCACCGGCCTCTATGGCCTGCTCACCGAGACCCCCGCCGGCCAGGCCCCGGCCGGAGCCGGGGACGCGCGGCGCGAGCTGATCGAGGGGATCATCGAGCAGTCCGAGGACGAGTCGCTGATGGAGCGCTACCTCGGCGGCGAGGAGCTGGACGTCACCACCCTGATCGACGACCTGGAGGCCGCCGTCGCCCGCGGCACGTTCCACCCGGTGATCCCGGTCTGCGCGAGCGGCGGCGTCGGGCTGGACGCGCTGCTGGAGGTGCTGGTCGGCGGGTTCCCGTCGCCGCTGGAGCACCCGCTCCCCCGCGTCTCGGGCATCGACGGCGCCGAGCACCCGACCCTGACCACCGACCCCGACGGCCCGCTCGCCGCGGAGATCGTGCGCACCTCGGCCGACGCCTACGTCGGGCGGGTCTCGCTGGTGCGCGTGTTCTCCGGGACGCTGCGCCGCGACACCACCGTCCACGTCAGCGGCCACACCCCGATCCCGGCCCAGCGCAACGGCGAGAACGGCCACGACCGCGACGAGCGCCTGGCCCACCTCTACGCCCCGCTCGGCGCCACCCTCGACGAGGTGGACGCCTGCATCGCCGGGGACATCTGCGCGCTCACCAAGCTCACCAGCGCCGAGACCGGCGACACCGTCTCCGACGCCGGCCACCCGCTGCTGCTCTCGTGCTGGGACCTGCCCGAGCCGCTGTTGCCCGTCGCCGTGGCCGCGCACACCCGCGGTGACGAGGACGCGCTGGTCACGACGCTGGCCAAGCTCGTCGCGGCCGATCCGACGCTGCGCCTGGAACGCAACGCCGAGACCCACCAGACCGTGCTGTGGTGCATGGGCGAGGCCCACGCCGACGTCGTGCTCTCGCGGTTGCGCGCCGGGGGCACCGAGGTCGACACCGAGCCGGTGCGCGTGCCGATGCGCGCCACGCTGGCCGGGTCGGGGCGCGTGACCGGGCGGCACGTCAAGCAGTCCGGAGGGCACGGGCAGTACGCCGTGTGCCACGTCGAGTTCGAGCCGCTGCCCCGCGGGTCGGGCTTCGAGTTCGTGTCCACGGTGGTCGGCGGCGCGGTCCCGACGCAGTTCGTCCCGAGCGTCGAGAAGGGCATCCGGGCACAGCTGGAACGTGGCGTCACCGAGGACCGCCTCCCCGTGATCGACGTCCGCGCCACGCTCGTCGACGGCAAGGCGCACAGCGTCGACTCCTCCGACGCGGCCTTCCAGACCGCGGGCGGGCTCGCCCTGCGCGAGGCGGCGGCCGAGTGCGGCACGGTGCTGCTGGAGCCGTTCGACGAGGTCACGGTCACGGTCCCCGACGAGCACCTCGGCGCCGTCCTGGGCGATCTCTCCGGGCGGCGCGGACGCGTGCTGGGCACCGACGCGGCCGGGGCGAACCGCTCGGTCGTGCGCGCCGAGGTCCCGGGTGTCGAGCTGCTCCGCTACGCCGTGGACCTGCGCGCCATGACCAGCGGCGCCGCCACGTTCACCCGCTCGTTCAGCCGGTACGACGTCGCCGCCCCGGGGTAGCGTGCGGCGGTGCGACGGCGCCCGGTCCTGCAGCTGTGGATTGCGATCTTCGTCGTCGCCTTCGGCACCAACGTCCCCACGCCGCTGCTGCTGGTCTACCGGGCCGAGCTCGGCCTCGACTCGACGGCGCTGACCGGCGCGTTCGCCGTCTACGCCGCCGGGCTGGTGCCGGCGCTGCTGCTGGCCGGGCCCGCGTCGGACCGGTTCGGGCGGCGGCCGGTGGTGATCCCGTTCGTCGTGCTGTCGGTGGCGACGTCGCTGCTGTTCCTCGGCGCCGGCAGCTCGGTGGTGCTGCTGTTCCTGTGCCGGTTCCTGCAGGGCGCGGTGTCGGGCGTGGTGTTCAGCGTGGGCACGGCCTGGCTGGGTGAGCTGGTCCACGACCCCCCGTTCGCGGCGCGCATCACCACCGCCGCGCTGGGCGGCGGTTGGGCGCTCGGGCCGTTGATGTCCGGGCTGCTCGCGCAGTGGGCGCCGTGGCCGACGGTGCTGCCCTACCTCGTGCACGTGGCGCTGATGATCGTGGGGCTGGTGCTGCTCCCGCGCGTCCCCGAGACGCTCGCGCCCGCCGCCCGCCGGGCCGGGGCGCTGGTCAACCTCGGGGTGCCGGCGGGGGCGCGGTGGCCGTTCGCGCTGGTGGTGCTGCCGGTGGCGGTCGGTGTGTTCACGTTCCCGTCCACGGCCGTGACGGTGCTGCCGCTCCTGCTCACCCCGTCCATGCCGCAGATCGCGGTCGCCGTCACCGGGCTGGTGGCCGGCGTGACGCTGCTGACCGGCGTGTTCGCCCAGCCGCTCGGGCGGCGGCTGGGATCGGTGATCGCGGGCCCGGTCGGGCTCGCGGTGGGCGCGGCCGGGCTCGGGCTGAGCCTGGTCGGCGTCGGCGTGGACGCCTGGCCGGTGCTGATCCCCGTCGCGCTGCTGCTCGGCGTCGGCTACGGGCTGTGCCTCGCCGCGGGCCTGACGATGGTCGGCGAGCTGGCCAGCCCCACCGCCCGCGGCGCGCTGACCGGCACCTTCTACGCCTGCGCCTACCTCGGCTTCGGCGTCCCCCTGCTGCTGTCGTGGGCGGGCGGCGGCCACTTCCTGACCCCGCTGACGGTCCTGGCCGCGATCACGGCCGCGGTGGCCGCCGCGCTCCTGCTCCCGGCGTCCCGCCGCCTGATCCCGCCCTCCCCCTGATAACGAGTGGCACTTTCGTCGCAACCTATGCGACGAAAGTGCCACTCGTTACAAGGGGGAGCGGCGGCGCGCGACCCCGGCGATCGTGCGCGCCATCACCGCGAAGACGAAGTCGTGGGCCGGGAGCTCTGCGTACCAGTACGCCCTCCCGACCAGGCCTCTCGGCGTGAACGTCACCCGCTGGACGTAGCGGCTGCCCTCCCCGGCCGGCTCGGCGCGCATCTCCAGCCGCGCGGTGCCGGGCATCTTCGTCTCCGCCCGCAGCCGCAGCGACCGGCCCTCCTCGACGTCCTCGATGCGCCACCAGTCCAGGGCCGCACCCGCCTCGAGCGTCTCCGGGCGGGTGCGCCGCGCACCGACCCCGCCGAACAGCCGGTCGATCCCGCCGCGCAGCTCCCACAGCCCGGGGACGGTGTACCAGCCGTTCTCCCCGCCGATGGTGCTGATCACCTGCCAGAGCGCTTCCACGGGCGCGTCCACGGTCTCGACGTGCTCGCTCACCAGCTCGGCCCCGCGCAGGTCACCGGGTCCGCGCCCGGCGGCGCCCTCCCCGGCGACGGCCCGGCGGACGGCCTCGGCGTAGGTGGTGGCTCCCCCGGGCGGCGGCCCGGCCGGCGGGTCGCCGTGGCAGACGAGGTCGTGCGCCATCGACTCCAGCAGCGGCTTCGCGAGGTGCCGGTCGACGGGGGTCAGCGCCTGCACGGCCCGCGCGGTCATCCGCGGCGCCGAGAGCGGGACGGGCACCGTCACCGGCTTGGCCATCCCGGCCGCCTCGGCGTAGCCGGTCATCAGCTCGCGGTAGGTGAGGACGTCGGCACCGCCGATGTCGAAGGCCCGGTCGACCTCGGCGGGCAGGTCCAGGCAGGCGACGAGGTGGTACAGCACGTCGTCGATGCCGATGGGCTGCACGGAGTTCCAGGCGAAGTCGGGCATCGGCAGCACCGGCGAGAGCTCGGTGATGTGCCGGATCATCTCGTAGCTGGCCGACCCCGCGCCGACCACGATCCCGGCCTGCAGCACCGCGGCCGGCACGGGGCCGGCCAGCAGCTCGTCGCCGACCTCGCGGCGCGACGCGAGGTGCTCGGAGTTGCCGCCGTCGGCGGGCTGCAGCCCGCCGAGGTAGACGATGCGCCGCACGCGCGCGGCGGCTGCGGCCGTGGCGAGCAGGGCGGCGGCGCGGCGGTCGCGGTCGGCGAAGTCGGGCCCGTCCATGGAGTGCACGAGGTAGAACACGGCGTCGACGCCGGTGCAGGCGTCGCGCACGGCGGCCTCGTCGGCGACGTCGCCGTGGCGGACCTCGACGCGGTCGGCCCACGCGTGCCGGGCGACCTTGGCCTCGTTGCGCACCAGGCAGCGGACGGTGTGGCCCTCGTCGAGCAGGCGGGGGACGAGCCGGGCGCCGACGTAGCCGGTGGCCCCGATCACGAGACAGTGCACGACCCCGAGCCTCCCCTACCGGGGGCGTCGGCGCTCAGCGGATCACGGCACCCCGGCCCAGCGCAGCCCGGCCGTGGTCGCCGCGGCCAGCACCACCACCGCCACGAACGGCACCTTCCGCCACGCGGCCAGCACCCCGACCAGCACGCCTGCGGGCCGCGCCCAGCCGGCGAAACCACCGTCCTGGGTGAGGGCCGCCGTGGCCGCGAGCGCGACGAGCAGGGCGGTGGCGCCCAGGTCGAGGTAGCGCTGGACCCGCGCCGGCACGGCCACGCGCCCACGCAGCAGCACGCCGGTGAGACGCAGCAGGTAGGTCCCCGCGGCCAGCGCGAGCAGAGCGGGCCACGTCACGCCCGCCCCCCGGCCGCGTCGCGCGGGCTCGATGCCGTCACGAGGGGTCCTCTGACGGCGTCGCGCGGGCTCCTTGCGGTTTCCCGGCCAGTGCCAGGCCGGCCAGGCCGACCAGCACCGGGAGGCCGGCCGGCAGCCACGGCGTCGCGAGCAGCGCGATCGCCGCCGCCCCCAGCCCGACGCGCCGCGCGTCCGCGCCGCGCAGCGTCGGCAGCAGCAGGGCCACCAGTGCGGCCGGGAACGCGGCGTCGACGCCGAGGACGTCGAGGTCGGGCACCACGCCGCCGGCGAGCGCCCCGAGCGCGGCCCCGGCGTTCCAGAAGACGTACGACAGGCCGCCGCTGAGCCAGAACGCCGCTCGGCGCCGCTCGGCGTCCCGGGCGCGCGCGAACGCGACCGACTCGTCGATGAGGATGTGCGCGCCGAGTAGCCGGGCGGGCAGCCGGTCGCCGACGACCCCGCCCATCGCCAGGCCGTAGGGCAGCAGCCGCCCGTTGAGCAGCATGCCGCCGACCAGCCCGGCGAGCGGGCTCCCGCCCGCCGCCGCGACCGCCACCACGAGGAACTGGGCGCCGCCGGTGAACACGATCAGCGACAGGGCGAGCGTCATCGGCAACGGGACGCCCGCCGCGGTCGAGACCGCCCCGAAGGAGACGCCGACGATCGCGAGGGCGGCGGCGAGTGCCAGCGCGTCGCGGAGGTCGTCACGGTCTATCGTTCGGTACAGCGAACGCATGTCCACCACAGTGGTCGCCGTTCGCGCGTTCGTCAAGCCGAACGAGGAGACCGATGGAACGAACAGCGCTGCAGACGGCCATCGCGTCGTCCCTGCGCCGCGAACGCGAGCGCCACGGCATCTCCCTGGCCGAGCTGGCCCGCCGGGCGGGCGTGGCCAAGTCGACGCTGTCGCAGCTGGAGGCGGGTTCGGGCAACCCCGGCGTCGAGACGCTGTGGGCGCTCGCCGTCGCCCTCGACGTGCCGTTCAGCCGGATCGTCGACCCCCACACCCAGCCGGTGCAGGTGATCCGCGCCGGCGACGGGATCGAGATCCGGTCCGAGCACGCGCCGTTCGCCGCCACGCTGCTCTCGGCGTGCCCGCCCGGCGCCCGGCGCGACCTGCATCTGATGTCCGCCGAGCCCGGCCCCGCCCGGGACGCCCACGCGCACATCGCCGGCACCACCGAGCACGTCGTCGTGACGGCCGGGCGGTGGCGGGCCGGGCCGGTCGGCGACGAGGTGGAGGTCGGCCCCGGCGACTACGTCCGCTTCCCCGGCGACCGCCCGCACGTCTACGCGGCCCTGGAGCCCGGCTCGGCCGCCGTGCTCGTGATGGAGCACGTATGACGTGCCCGAAGAACATGACCCACGGCCCCTGCGGCGGCGTGGACGCCGACGGCGGGTGCGAGGTGACACCGCTGCCCTGCCCCTGGGTCGAGCGGCCGATCGTCGGATGGACCGGCCCCGAGGCCCCCGCGCCCGGGCGCCACCGGATGCTCGACCTCATGGCCACCCGCCCGGTCGTGGTCGCCGACCTCCCGACGCGCCCGCTCGACCGCGCCGCGCTCCTGCACTCCGCCGACCTGCTCGCCGGCACCGTCGACGCCGTCCTGACCGGCGACAACGGCGGTGCGCGCGTCCAGTTCCCGCCGTCCTACCGCGCGCAGGTGCTGGCCGGTTCCGGCGTCGCGGTGTGGGCGGGGCTGAACTGCCGCGACCGCAACCGGGTCGCGCTGGAGGGCGAGCTCGCCGCGCTCGCCGACGCCGGCGCGGCGGCCGTGCACTGCGTCACCGGCGACCACACCGCGATCGGCCACCGCCCCGACGCCGCCCCGGTCTTCGACCTCGACTCCACGCAGCTCGCGGCGCTCGCCCGCGCGGCCGGGCTGCTCACGTCCGTCGGCGAGGCGCCGTGCGGGCCGCCGGCCGAGGTCCGCCCGGCCCGGCTGGCGCAGAAGGTGCACGCGGGCGCGCACGTGTGCTTCGTCAACCACGCGGGCGGGGCGGGGCCGGTGGCCGAGTTCGTGGCCGCGGGCCCGGACGTGCCCTACATCGCCTGCGTCCCGGTGGTCCTCGACCGCGTCCAGGCCGAGCTGATCTCCGGTTTCACCGGGTTCGTCCTCCCGGACGGGTTCCTGGCCCGCATCCTCGACGCGCCCGACCCGCAGGTGGCCGGCATCGACGCGGCGGTGACGCTGGCGCAGGAGCTGCTGGCCGTGCCGGGCGTGCGCGGGGTGGACCTCTCGGCCGTCCCCGGGCCGGACGGCGCCGAGCGCACGGCACGGGCGATGGCCACGATCGGACGCGCCCTGGGGGCCGGCGGGGCCTGAACCGTGGCCCGATCGTGTCCCCGCACCACCAGCGTTCACACCCACGCCACCTGTCGGAAACACCGGCCACGGAGTGTGTGGGCGTCGGACATCGCCGAGAACACGAGGAGACGCATGGCCGTCGCCACCGGCTCGGTCCTGGGCTTCCGGGACCTCGGCAAGACCTTCCCCGACGGCACCACCGCGCTCGAACACGTCGACCTCGACGTCGCCGCGGGCGACTTCGTCACCGTCGTCGGGCCCTCGGGCTGCGGGAAGAGCACGCTGCTGCGGATCGCGTCGGGCCTGGAGGCCGCCACCGCGGGCACCATGGAGGTGGCCGCGGAGCGCATCGGCTACGTCTTCCAGGACGCCACGCTGCTGCCGTGGCGCACCGTCCGGCAGAACGTCGAGCTGCTCGCCGAGCTGGACGGCACCCCGAAGGCCGAGCGCGCGAGGGCGGCCACGGCCGCGATCGAGCTGGTCGGCCTCTCCGGCTTCGAGGACCACCTCCCCCGCGCCCTGTCGGGCGGCATGCGGATGCGGGTGTCGCTGGCCCGCTCGCTCACCCTCGCCCCCGGCCTGTTCCTGTTCGACGAGCCGTTCGGCGCGCTCGACGAGATCACCCGCGAACGCCTCAACGACGAGCTCATCGGCCTGTTCAGCTCGCAGCGCTTCGGCGCGCTGTTCATCACGCACTCCGTCAGCGAGGCCGTCTACCTCTCCACGCACGTCCTGGTGATGTCCGGACGGCCCGGGCACATCGTCGGCCGCTACGAGGTGCCCTTCGGCTACCCGCGCGGCCCCGAGGTGCGCTTCACCCCCGAGTTCGCGGCGCTGTGCGGCGAGGTCTCGGCCGCGCTGCGGGAAGGCCATTCATGATCACGCCGACCACCATCACGGCCCCGGTCCCGGCCGCGCCTCCGGTCGAGGAGCACACGGTATGACTCTCCTCGAGGAACCCGTGCTGACCTCCAGCGAGCCCCCGGCGCCCGCGCGCGCGTCGCGGCTGGGGGCGAGGGTGCGCGGCTGGCTGCCGCCGCTCGGCGTCTTCGCCCTGATCATCGGCATCTGGTACGTGATCAGCTACGTCGTCCTCGACGAGCAGCGCCGCTTCCTCATGCCGCCGCCGCACAAGGTGATCACCGACGCGCTGCTCGACCCGGTCGCGATGGAACGCATGCTGGTCGCGCTGCTGCGCTCGGTGCAGGTGGCGTTCACCGGGCTCGGCATCGCGATCGTCATCGGCATGGCGTGGGCCATCGGGATGAGCCAGGCGCGCTGGGTGGAACGCTCGCTGTTCCCCTACGCGGTGGTGCTGCAGTGCATCCCGATCCTCGCACTGGTGCCGCTGATCGGCTTCTGGTTCGACTTCGGGTTCGTCTCCCGCGTGATCGTCTGCGTGCTGATCTCGCTGTTCCCGATCGTGTCCAACACCCTGTTCGGGCTGCAGTCGGTGGAACGCGGCCACCACGACCTGTTCACGCTGCACCACGCCTCGCGCTGGACCCGGCTGCGCAAGCTCGAGCTCCCCGCCGCGCTGCCCGCGATCTTCGCCGGGCTCCGGATCAGCGCGGGCCTGTCGGTGATCGGCGCGATCGTCGGCGACCTGTTCTTCAAGCAGGGCGACCCCGGCCTGGGCATCGTGATCGACAACTACCGGGCGCGGCTGCAGTCGCCCGAGCTGTTCATGGCGATCATCCTGGCCTCGCTGCTGGGCGTCGTCGTCTTCTGGTTCTTCGGCTGGCTCGGCAAACGCGTGGTGGGGGCCTGGTACGTCACCGAGCGCTGAGGTTCGACCCCGTTCCCCCGAGAAGGAGTTCCACCTGTGCCACGGTCCCGTCCTGCGCTCGTCCTCGCCGCCACCGCGTGCGCCCTCGCCGCCTGCGGCAGCGGCGCGTCCACCCCCGCGGCGTCCGGCGCCGCCACCGGCGTCGATCTGAAAGCCGCCGGCTGCCCCGCAACCGTCGTGATCCAGACCGACTGGAACCCCGAGTCGGAACACGGCGGGCTCTACCAGATGCTCGGCGCCAACCCGACCGTCGACGCCAGCCGCAAGCGCGTCTCCGGGCCGCTCGTCGACTCCACCGGCGCGTCCACGGGAGTGAACCTGGAGGTGCGCTCGGGCGGGCCCGCGATCGGCTTCCAGACCGTCACCTCCCAGCTCTACGCCGACCCGACGATCACCCTGGGCTACGTCCAGACCGACGAGGCCGCGCAGCTCTCGGCCACGCAGCCGACGATCGGGATCATGGCGCCGCTGGACAAGTCGCCGCTGATGGTCATGTGGGACCCGAAGACCTACCCGGACGTGAAGACGATCGCCGACCTCGGCAAGGCCGGCACGAAGATCCGCTACTTCGAGAGCTCGGCGTACATGGCGTACTTCACCGGCGCGGGCATCCTCAAGACCGCGCAGGTCGACGGCAGCTACGACGGCACGCCCGCGAACTTCGTCGCCGCCGCGGGCAAGGACGCCCAGCAGGGCTTCGCGAGCGCCGAGCCCTACATCTACGAGAAGGAAGTGCCCCAGTGGGGCAAGCCGGTGACGTTCCAGCTGATCAACGACGCGGGCTACCCGTACTACCAGTCGGTGATCGCGGCGAAGGCCGACACGGTGCCGAACCTGACCAACTGCTTCACCAAGCTGGTGCCGATCATGCAGAAGGCCCAGGTCGACTACATGGCCACGCCGCAGCCGGTGAACACGCTGATCCTCGACCTGGTCAAGCAGTTCGACACGGGCTGGGTGTACTCGCAGGGCGTCGCCGACTTCTCGGTCAAGCAGCAGCTCGACCTCAAGCTGGTGAGCAACGGCGACAACGCCTACATCGGTGACTTCGACCTGGACCGCGTGCAGAAGACGATCGACATCGACACGCCGATCTTCGCCAGCCAGGCCACGCCGGTGAAGGCGGGTCTCAAGGCGGCGGACCTGGTGACCAACCAGTTCATCGACACGACCATCGGCCTCCCGTAACCCCGAGCGCGAGTCGACCGATCGGGCACGCCGAACGTGCCGATCGGGCACGCGGGTCGCGTGCCCGATCGGCACGGTCACCGTGCCGGATCGGTCGACTCGCGGGTGTGTAGGAGGGCCTTCAGCGCCTGCGCCACCTCCCGCTCGGGGCGGGCCACCAGCTCGCCGTCCCGCACGACGACGCGGCCCGCCACCACCACGTGCTTCGCACGGCGGCCCGGGCTCGCCCACAGCAGGCCGGCGAGCGGGTCGGCCACGCCGGCGTCCGCGACACCGGTGACGTCCCAGCAGACGAGGTCCGCGGCCGAGCCGGCCGTCAGCACGCCCAGCTCGGGACGGCCCAGGCCCGCGGCCGACCCGGCCGTGGCCCAGCCCAGCACCTCGCGCGCCGCCACGGGCCGCCCGGCCAGCGGCGCCACCTGCATCGCGAGGCGCGCGTCGGCCAGCAGGTGGCCCGCGTCGTTGCTGCCGCCGCCGCTCGTGCCCAGCCCCACGGCGATCCCGGCGTCGGCCAGCGCGGCGGCGGGGGCGACGCCCCAGCCCATCGGGACGTCGCAGCCCGGGGCGTGGGTGGCGCTCGCGCCCGACGCCGCCACCCGCGCGATCTCCTGCTCCGTCACGCCGCAGAGGTGCGCGACCGTGACGTCCGGGGCCAGCCAACCCCACTCGGCCAGCAGGTCCAGCGGGCGGCGGCCGTAGCGCCGCGCGGCGATCTCGACATCCACCTGCTCGTTGGCCTGGGTGCGCCGACGCAGGCCGTGGCGGGCGGCCACCTCGCCCAGCAGCGCGAACGTGCGCTCGCCGTCGCTGTGCACCCCGGCCGGGCCGACCGCGACCTGCACCATGCCCGTCGGGTCCCCGGCCAGCGCGCTCGCGATCCTGTCGGCCGAGCCGGCGGCCTGCTCGGGATCGTCGCGGGCGCTGCCGCGGACGAACACCAGCCGGGCCCCCAGCTGCTCGGCCGCCGCGGCGACGGCGCGCGCGATCTCGACGCCGTCGCCGGGCGGCCAGGTCAGGTGGTGGTCCGCGACCGTCGTCACGCCGCAGAGCAGGGCCTCGGCCACCCCCACCGACGCGGCGACGTGCGCGAGGTCGTCGTCCACCCCGACCGCGGCATAGGCGGCGGCCATCCGCGGCAACCAGTCCCGCATCGGGACGCCGCGGGTGCCCGGCAGCGTCCGGAACGCGGTCTGCAGCAGGTGGTGGTGGGCATTGACCAGGCCCGGTGTCACGATGCAGCCCGACGCGTCGAGCACCTCGCCGGGCCCGCCCGCCGCGACCACGCGCGGCCCGTCGCAGACGACCGTGCCGCCCGGCACCTCGTCGATCCCGTCCCACACCAGCTCGGCCCCGCTCACGATCAGCACGGATGCGTTCTAGCAGGGCGATGTGACGTGCTCGCAACGCTGCCGCCGTAGCGTCACGCCCGTGAGCCACGCACGGTTGTCCGGCCGCCGCGCGATCGTCACGGGCGCGGCCCGCGGCATCGGCGCGGAGATCGCCCGCACGTTCGCCGCCGAGGGCGCGACGGTCGCGGTGCTCGACGTGCACGCCGAGGGGGCGGAGAAGGTGGCCGCCGAGGTCGGGGGCTCGGCGCACGCCGTCGACCTGCGCGACGTCGGCGCCACCCGCGCCGCGCTGGACGCCGCCATCGCGGCGCTCGGGGGTGTGGACCTGCTGGTGAACAACGCCGGTGTGCTGCGCAAGGCCGCACTGCTCGACATCGGGGCCGACGACTGGGACGACATGTTCGCCGTCACCACCCGGCCGGTGCTGGTGGCGACCCAAGTCGCGGCCCGGGCCATGATCGCGGCCGGGACGGGCGGCGCGATCGTCAACATGGCGAGCATGGCCGCCCGCACCGGCGGGGCCGGTCAGAGCCACTACGCGGCGGCGAAGGCGGCGGTCGTGGCGCTGACCCGCGTGGCGGCGCTGGAGCTCGGGCCGCACGGGATCCGCGTCAACTGCCTGTGCCCGGGTTACGTGCTCACCGAGATGGGCGCCGCGACCCGCACCCCCGAGCAGGTGGCCGAGTGGACCGGCAGGTCGCCCCTGGGTCGCCTGGGCGAGACCGCCGACGTCGCGCGCGTCGCGCTGTTCCTGGCCTCCGCCGAAGCCGGGTACATGACCGGCCAGGCGGTGAACGTGACGGGCGGCATGGTCATGTGACACCCGCTGATCACGGCGGGACGGTGGCTGCCGGGCACCCGACAGCGACCATCCGCCCGTGATCAGCCCGGGACGGCGACGGCTCGGGGCACGAGGCCGGCCACGGCGGGCAGGCGGTCGGGGCCGCCCTCGGTGACCGGGCCGTCGCCCGCCGCGTCGCCGTCGAGCGAGTACTGCTTCACCCACGCGACCTGCATCTGCGTGGGCGTCACGTCGCCCCGGCCCTCGGGGAACCAGTCCAGCTGGACGCACAGGTGCATCGGGCCGGGCGGCAGGATGTCGACGTTCGTGGTCGTCCACCACCGCTTGCCGTCGACGAATGCGGTGACGCTCGTCGGCGTCCACTCCACGGCCCAGTCGTGCCACTGCGTGGCGTCGATGTCGACCGAGCCCTGCTCCTGGTCGTTGCCCGCGCCGTAGTGCAGGAACATGTCCGTGGACTGGCGCTGGTCGTCGCTCATCTCCATGAAGTCGACCTCGCCGCCGACCGGCCAGTTCTCCGCGTCGGGCCAC
>CAXTTN010000162.1:0-13606 GCA_964247105.1 uncultured Pseudonocardia sp. | reverse complement strand
CTTCACCGCGCTCTGCGCCGCCAGCACCGACGCGGCCAGCGACGTGCTGACCTCCTCGGCCAGCGTGCTGAAGTGGTCGCGCAGGTCGCGCTGGGTGCGGCGGAGCATGTCGCGGGAGTCCTTGCCGACCTGGAACGTCACCTCGTCGATGTGCTTGCGCACCGCCACCTTCGCCTCGGACTGCCGGCGGGCCAGCTCGCGCTTGCGCTCGTCGCGCACGGTCTTGGTGCCGAACAGCACGCCGGCCCCGATCGAGAACGGGTTGAGCATCGCGAACCCGGCCAGCGTGGTGGCCATGCCGATCATCAGCATGCCGCCGTAGCCGCCGCGCATGCCGGTGAGCAGCTTGCCGCCGACGCCCATCTTCTCCGACTCGGGCCGCACCAGCTCCTGCACCTTCGCGGCCATGTTCTGCGACTGGTCGAACCGCAGCTGGGGCATCGCGATCTCCGCGCCCTGCGCGAAGTGCTCGGCGACCTGGCCCGCGAGGTAGCGCGCGCGCTCGGCCGCCCACACGAAGTTGGCCGAGGCCGCCGAGGAGATCTGCTGGTGGAACCACTCCGCGAACTGGTCCCAGATGACGGCCGGGTCGCCGTCCTCCAGCAGCTGCTCGGCCTCGCGGCCGATGGTGCGCAGGCGGTCGCGCAGGTCGTAGTCGATGTCGGACTGCAGGTCGCCGACCCCGTCGTTCAGGGTGATCTGCCAGCGCGACGAGCGCTGCTTCAGCTCGTCGGCCCGGCCCTTCGCGCGGGTCAGGTCGGCGATCAGGGACTCGATGCGGCTCGGATCCTCCTGCGCGGCCAGCTCGGCCTTCATCCCGGCCGCGAGCTGCTCGGTGACGGCCAGGACGTCCTGGCTGACCGACTGCCGGTCCAGGTCGTCGGCGCGCGCGACCACGCGGTTGAGCAGGAAGTTCAGCAACGGGGGGAAACCGGACTCCTCCATCAGCGCGGCGTCCTGCGTGCTCGCCGCGTGCAGCCGCAGCGCCGACGACACGGGGATGATCTCCGCGCGGACGCCGGCGTCGCCGAGGTGGCCGCGGTCCAGCTCCATGATCCGGCGCCAGTGCGGGTAGAGGTCGGTCTTGGTGAGCACGCAGCCGACGTTGGGGCAGAGCTTCAGCGCGGCGTCGAGGAACTCCAGCTCGGGGCCGGTGTACTCCTGCGCCGCGTCGGAGACGAGCAGGACGGCGTCGGCGCTGGGGAGCGCGGACATCGTCGCGGCGCCGTGCGCGGACCCCAGACCCCCGACGCCGGGCGTGTCGACCAGCACCAGCCCGCCCTCCAGCAGCTTGCGGGGCAGCCCGACCTCGGCGTAGCTGAGCATCGCGCGGTTGCCCGGGTTGCCGGCCTCGGAGACGTACTCGGCGATCTGGTTCGCGGCCACCGTGGTGCGCTCGGGCGGCGAGCCCTCGCCGCGCTCCCGCACGAGCGTGACGGTGGTGGTCTCGGCGTGCTTGACGACCGTGGGCACCGCGGTGGCGACGTCGTCGTCGACGGGGCAGACGGGCGCGTTGACCAGCGCGTTCACCAGCTGGCTCTTGCCCTGCTTGAACTCCCCCACGACGAGGACCCGCACGTCGGGATCGGCGAGCCGCTTGCGCGTGTGCAGCAACCGGGCCCCGAGATCGGGCCGCTGGTAGGCGGTGGTCGCCTTCAACGCGAGATCGACCAGGTCGATCGCTGCCGGAACCGCCACGGCGTGCCCTCGCCTCCTCGTCCTGTCATCGAGCCGCACGACGAAACCGGCCCCGCCATCCGGGGGATGTCCCGAAGATGTGGCGGGGCCGGCTGTCGTCGATCAGGAGGTTACTCCGTGGCTCGCGAGGCCGATCAGAGGTGGACGTTGCCCACGTGGTCGAGGCTGTTGTCGGTGTGCGTGGAGTTGTCGGACTCGTCGTTGAACGAGTCGTGCACGTCGGTGTGGCTGTTGTCGTTGGCCGAGTCGTTGATGCTCGAGTCGACCGTCGAGTTGCCCGAGTCGTGGACGCTGTGGTCGCTCGAGTCCTTGAACGAGTCGTTGACCGAGTTGTCGGTGGAGGTGTTGCCGACGTCGTGCAGCGAGCTGTCGGTGTTGTCGACCGCCGCGTCGCCACCGGAGGCGAAGGCGCCGCCGTCGCCGACGTGCACGTTGCCGTCGACGTCGGTGCTGGTGGCGTTGCCCTCACCGAACGCGGTGGTGTTGTGGTCGCCGGTGACGGCCTGGTTGTCGTCGCCGACGACGTTGCCGTCGCCCTTCAGGTTGCCGTCGCCGACCTGGTTGTCGTTGCCGGTGGTGATCGTCGAGTCGCGGATGTCGTCGCCCGCGGCGACCGCGCCGTCACCGGAGGCGGTGACCGAGTGGACGTCGATGTCCTGGTCGAAGTCGCCGCCACCGGTGTGGACCTGCTGGTTGATCGAGTTGTCGACGGTGGTGTCGCGGTCGTCGACGTAGTTGTTGGTGACGTAGGTGTTGAGGTAGCGGACGGCCGCCTCGTGGTCCGACTCACCGGGGGCCGGGTGCGGCGCGGGCGGGGCCGGCGGGAGCTGGATGTGGTGGTGGCTCTGGGGCTCGTCGTCGGCGAGCACCAGCGCGTCGTGGATGTCGGCCGGGGTGACGTCACCCGCGCCGCACGCGTCCAGGTAGGCCGTGGGGTTCTGCTGGAACGCGGCGAGCTCGCTCGGGTTGCGCAGCAGGTTGAGGATCATGTCGATCAGCGAGGTCGAGGCGGTCATGTCGGCTCAGCTCCTGGAGTTCGTCGGGTGGTGTCTGGCGATGGGGAGAACGCTAGGGCCGCCGGTCCGGCGGGCCATCGGGGATCGTCCACAGTCCTCGGGGAGGCGATGCGGGGTTCCGGGCCTGCGAAGGCTAGGGGGTTCGGGGGGTGGGGGCCCACTCCCCGATCCGGGTCGTCGCAGGTAGTGCCCGGTCGGGTGACCCCGAGGAGGTCAGTGGCCGCCGACGTGGTCGAGGCCGTTGTCCACGTGCGTCGCGTCGTCGAACGAGTGGTTCACCGCGGTGTGGCTGTCGTCGTCGAACGAGTCACGCGTGCCGGCGTCGGTCTCCGTGTCGAACGAGTGGGCCACGCCGTGGTCGCTCGAACCGGTGAACGGGCCGTGCACCGCGTTGTCGGTGGAGGTGTCGCCGACCCCGTGCAGCGAGTGGTCGGGGTCGTCGACGCCCGCGTCGCCGCCGGAGGCGAAGGCGCCGCCGTCGCCGACCGACACGTCGCCGTGGACGGTCGTGCCGGTGGCGTTCCCGGAGCCGAACGCGGTGGTGTCGTGGTCCCCCGTGACCGCCGGGTTGCGGTCCCCCACCACGCTCCCGCCGCCCGCGACGTCGCCGTCGCCGACCTGGTCGCCGTCGCCGGTGGTGACGGTGGAGCCCGAGATGACGCCGCCCGCCGCCACCGCGCCGGCCCCGGAGGCGACGGCGGAGTGCACGTCGATGTCTTGGTCGAAGTCGCCGCCGCCGGTGTGGACCTGCTGGTCGACGGAGTTGTTGGTGACGTAGGTGGTGAGGTAGCGGATCGCCGCCTCGTGCTCGGTCTCGCCCACGAGCGGCGCGGGCGGCGAGAAGCCGATCGCGGTGTGCCCGGTGTCGTAGTGGCGGCTGAAATCGGCGGTCTGGTTGTCCTCCGCCAGCACCAGCGCGTCGTGGACGTCGTCGGGGCTCAGGTGGTCGAGCCCGTTCGCGCGCAGCGCGCCCTGCGGATCCGCGGCGAAGCGGTCGCGCAACCCCGCGTTCGTGACGAGCTCCCGGAGGAACTCCCACAGGGAGAGGTTCTCGGCCATCGTGTGCTCCGGTGGGATCGTGTCGGCGTCCGGGCCGGGAACCCCCGCCGCGAGACGTGCGGCGGGGGTTCCCGGGCGTGCGGATCAGGCGTGCAGGTTGAAGCTGTGGTCCACCGAGTTGTCGGTGTGCTCCGAGTTGTCGCTCTCGTCGTTCAGCGAGTGGCTGGTGGTCTGCTCGCTGTTGTCGTTGAACGAGTCGTGGGTGCTGAGGTCCTCGTGCGTGTTGAACGAGTGGTCGACGCTGTGGTCGCTGGAGTCCTTGAAGGAGTCGTTGACCGAGTTGTCGGTGTGGGTGTTGCCGACGTTGTGCGCCGAGTTGTCGGAGTTGTCCACCGTGGCGCTGCCACCGGAGGCGAAGGCGCCGCCGTCGCCGACCGACACGTTGCCGTGGACGTTCGTGCTGGTGGCGTTGCCCTCGCCGAACGACGTGGTGTTCCCGCCGCCGGTGACGGCCTGGTTGTCGTCGCCGACGACGTTGCCGTCGCCCCTGATGTTGCCGTCGCCGACCTGGTTCCCGTCGCCGGTGGTGATGGTGGAGCCCGAGATGTCGCCGCCCGCGGCCACCGCGCCGTCGCCGGACGCGACGGTGGAGTGCACGTCGATGTCCTGGTCGAAGTCGCCGCCGTGGGTGTCGATCTGCTGGTTGGTCGAGTTGTCGACGGTGGTGTCGCGGTCGTCGACGTAGTTGTTGGTGATGTACCGGCTGACGTACTCCGCGGCCGTCTCGTGGCCGTGCGGCTCCGGCGCGCTGTGGTGGGCGGCGGTGAAGGAACCGGCACCGGAGGTGAGGTGGTTGCTGCCGGTGTCGTAGTTGCGGCTGAAGTCGGCTTCCTGGTGGTCGTCGCTGACCAGCGTCAGCGCGTCGCGCACGTCGTGGGCGTCGACGTTGTCGAGGCCCTTCGACTCCAGCGCGGCCTGAGGGTCCTTCGCGAACAGGTCGCGCAGGCCGGCGTTACTCAGCAGCTCGCGGACGAACTCCAGCAGCGAGAGGTTCTCGGCCATGTCGATCAACTCCATCGTCGTGGGGGAAGAGCCCGGCCGATGTCCGGCAGGCCCTGTAGTGGAGAAGGTAGGGCCGGGGGCGCGGTCCGCCATCGGGGATCGCGCAGGGTCCTGCGGAGGGCCGTTCGGGGATCGCGCCACCGGCCGTTGGGGGATTCACCCCCGCGGCCCCCCTTCTGGGTACCCGCACCCGATCGTGGCTAACGGCCGGAAGGGATACTCCGATGGGCCGGTCAGGGGAACGTGACATCGTCGACCGGCGACGGGGCCGGGATGTCCGGGGTCAGAGGGGACGAGATCATGGGCTACCAGCTCGGGATCGACTTGGGTACGACGTACACGGCGGCCGCCGTGTGCCGCTCCGACGACCGCCGCTGGGTCGAGCCGGAGGTGGTGAACCTCGGGACCCGGGGGGCCACGGTCCCGTCCGTCCTGTTCGTCGGCCCCGATGGGTCCGTGCTGGTCGGGGACGCCGCCGAGCGCCGCGCCGTCACCGATCCCGACCGCGTCGTCCGCGAGTTCAAGCGCCGCATCGGCGACCCCACGCCCGTCGTCGTGGCCGGCCGCGCCTGGGCGCCCGAGGAGCTGTCCGCGCGGCTCGTCCGGTGGGTGGTCGACCAGGTGGCGGAGCGCGAGGGCGGCTCGGCCGCGCGCATCGCCGTCACCCACCCGGCCTCGTGGGGGCAGCACAAGAAGGAGCTGCTCGCCGCCGCGCTGGCCGGGCAGGGCCTCACCGTCACGTTCCTCGCCGAGCCGCAGGCCGCGGCACTGCACTACGCGGCCAACGAGCGGATCGCGGTCGGCTCCACGATCGCCGTCTACGACCTGGGCGGCGGCACGTTCGACGCCGCGGTCGTGCGCAAGGCCGACCGGTCCGCGGGGGCCGGCGGCTTCGGCCTGCTCGGCCGCCCCGAGGGGCTGGAGCGGCTCGGGGGCGTCGACTTCGACGAGGCCGTGTTCGAGCACGTCCGCGAGGGCCTGCCGGCCGCGTTCGAGGACCTCGACGAGGCCGATCCCGCCGTGCTGTCCGCCGTCGCACGGGTGCGCCGCGACTGCACCGAGGCCAAGGAGGCCCTGTCGTCGGACACCGACGTGTCCATCCCGGTGCTGATGCCCGCCGCGCGCGGCTCGGTGCGGCTGCACCGCAGCGAGTTCGAGTCGATGATCCGGCCGCGGGTCGACGAGACCGTCGCCGCGCTGCGCCAGGCCGTCCGGTCGGCCGGGCTCACGCCCGAGCAGCTGAGCACCGTGCTGCTCGTCGGCGGCTCGTCGCGCATCCCGCTCGTCGCGCAGCTCGTGTCCGAGCAGCTCGGACGGCCCGTCGCCGTCGACACCGACCCCAAGAACGCCATCGCCAAGGGCGCCGCGCTCGCCGTCTCCCCGAAGCCCACCGCGTCGTGGCCGGAGGTGGCGATCGCGCCGGTGCCGGCGATGGCCGCCGCTGCTCATTCGCGCGCCGCCGCTCCCGCGCCCGCCGCCGCTCCGGCGCGCCCGCCGCGTCACGCGAGCCCGCCGCCGCCCGCCCCGCGGCGCGGATCCGGGCCGTCGCACGAGCCGGCCACGTCGCTGCTGTCGAACAGCGCCCCGCCGCCGCGGGCTCCGGACCGGCCCCGCGTCACCCCCACCCCGGACTGGGAGTACGAGCGCGAACCCGAACCGCGCCGGCGCAACGCCGGGCTGCTGGTCGGGATCGGCGGGCTGCTCGCGGTGCTGGCCGTGGTGATCGTCGCGGTGGTGCTGGCCAACTCGTCCTCGACGCCCACGATCCAGGTCGGCACGGACGGCAGCACCCCGTCCGGGACGACGACGTCGGCCGACACCCCCGCGGCCCCGCCGGCTCCGGCCGCGGGCGGTGGCGTCACCCCGAAGCCCGGCACGTCCGGGAACGGGGGCGGCGCGGCGCCCAAGCCCTCGTCCGGCTCGGGCGGTTCCGGCACCGGTTCGGGGGCCACCAGGTCGCCCGACTCCGGGTCCGGCGGCACGGGCGCCACCACCGCGCCGGCGCAGGCCACCACCAGCTCCGCCCCGGCGGCCCCCGTCACCACGCAGCCGGCCGGCACCCCGCAGGCCGGCGCGCCGTCCGACTCCACCCCCGGCGGCACCGGGCCGGGCGGGACCGCGCCGGGCGGGAACGCACAGGGCCCGGCGTCGGGTGGCGGCACGCCGGGCGGCACCGCGCAGGGCCCGACCGGCGCCGACGGCGGTGGGACGACCCCCACCGGCGGCACCTCCACGGGAACGACCATCCCCGCCGGCGGCGTCGTGTCCGGCGGCACGCCGGTCGCGTCCGGTGGCACGGCGGTAGCCGAACCGCCCGCCCCCGCGGCGGCGCCCCCGACGACGGCCATCTGAGCCGGCAACCGACCACCTCCTCCTCCGGGTGGAGGTGGCCGGGGCCGGCACGGAGGGGAGCCCCGTGCCGGCCCCGGTCCTCTCGTTTCCCGGTCCTTCGTCCCGTCGCCGAGGAGCTCACGTGCCGGTCATCCGTGCGGGCCGCCCCGAGGAGGCGGGCCTGCTGGCCGCCCTCGCGGTGCGCTCGAAGGCGCACTGGGGTTACCCCCCGGAGTTCCTGGAGCGATTCGCGCGTTCTCACGGCCTGACGGGCGAGGTCGTCGCGGCCAACGACGTCCGCGTGCTGATCCGTGACGACCGGATCCGGGGCTTCTCGACGGTGCTGCACCGCGGAGCCGTCGCCGTCCTCGACGACCTGTGGCTCGAACCCGACGAGATCGGCCGCGGCTCGGGGCGCGTGCTGTTCGCGGACGCGTCGGCGCGGGCCCGTGCGGCCGGGGCGTCGAGCATGGAGTGGGAGGCCGAGCCCGGCGCCGTCGGCTTCTACGAGCGGATGGGCGCGGTCACCACGGGCTGGGCGACGTCGCCGCTGGGGCGGCCGCTCCCCCGGATGCGCTTGACGCTGGACGCCCCCTCCGGCGCTCCGGCGGTGGTGCGGGCATGCTGAACCGGTGCTGATCGGTCTGCTCGTCGCGTTCGTGGCGATGCTGCTCAACAGCACGGGCGCCCTCCTGCAGGCCGACGGCGCCCGCCGCGCCACGCGCAGCCGTCCGGTCGCGGTGCAGCCCCGCTACCTCGGCGGCATCGTGGTCGATCTGGTGGCCTGGCTGTGCGCTGTGGTGGCGCTGCGCACGCTGCCGGTGTTCGCGGTGCAGGCGGTGATCGGCGGGTCGATCGCGGTCACCGCCGTCGTCGGGGCGCGGATCAACGACACCCCACTGACGCGCCGCACCCGCTGGGCCGTGATCGCGTGCATCCTCGGGCTGGTCCTAGTGGCCGCGAGCGCGGGCAGCGGGCGGCCGCCGGTGACGTCGGCGCTGGTCAACACGGTGCTGCTGGTGTCGTTCCTGGTGCTGGCCGTGCTCGTGCTGGTGCTGCGGCAGTACCGCACGGCGTGGCCGCTGGCGCTCGTCGCCGGGCTGGGTTTCGGCGGCACCGCGCTGGCCGTGCGCGCCGCCCACGTGGAGATCGGCGCCGGCTTCTCGCCGGTCCTGCTGCTGAGCCAGCCGGCCACCTACCTGGTGCTCGGGTTCTGGGCGATCGGCATGATCGGGTACTCGGCCGCCCTGGGGCGGGGCGAGGTCGGTGCCGTCACGGCCGTGTTCTCCGTGACCGAGGTGGTGCTCCCCGGGATCGTCGGGATCGTGCTGCTGGGCGACCCGGTCCGGGAGGGCTGGGACTGGGTGTTCGTGGTGGGGCTGCTCATCGCGGTCGCCGGGGTCGTGGTGCTGGCCCGCACGCCGCCTCGGCAGCGCCCGTCCCGCGTCCGCTGAAAATGAAATACTGCCCGGGTGGCGACCTTCGAACGGGACGGTGCGGTTCCGCACTACTCCGAGCACGGTTCGGGCTTCCCGCTGCCGGCGGCCGGCGTGCGGTCCGCGCCGTCGGTCGAGCGCCGGCGCGACGACCCGTCCACGGTCGCGGAGGTCCCCGGATGAACTGGGCCGACGTGGTGCGCATCGCGCGCGTGCTGCCGGAGGTCGAGGAGTCCACGTCCTACGGAACACCCGCGCTGAAGGTGCGGAAGAAGCTGTTCGCGCGGCTGCGCGAGGACGGCTCGCTGATGCTCGTGTGCCCGCTGGAGGAGAAGGAGGCGCTGCTCGCGTCGGGGGACCCGGCGTTCTTCACGACCCCCCACTACGACGGGCACGGCTCCATCCTCGTCGACCTGTCGGCGGTGGACCCCGTCGAGCTCAGCGAGCTGATCGAGGGCGCGTGGCGGCACCGGGCCCCGGCGCGCCTGCGCGGGACCATTCCTCCCGGGTGAGCGCGTACTCGACGTCGCCGTGCTCGCCGCCGTCGAGCAGCTCGGAGCCCGGATACCGGAACGTGCGGACGAACCGCAGCCCGGCCTTCTCCATGACGCGCCGGGACCCGGTGTTGACGGTCATCGTGTCGGCCACCACCCGCTCGACGCCCAGCTCGGTGAAGCCCTTGTCGACCAGCGCTCGCGCGCCCTCCGTCGCGAACCCGCGGCCCCACGCGGCGGTGTGCAGGCGGTAGCCGAGCTCGATCGTCCCGGGCGGCGGGTCCTCGCGCGGCGGGCGGAACAGGAACCAGCCCAGGAACGCCCCGGTCGCCTTCTCGATCGCGGCCCAGTAGCCGAAGCCGGGGTGGCGGTCGTAGACATCGGTATAGAAGGACATGTCGACCTCCGTCGCAGGTGGGCCGAGGTGGCGCATCACGTCGGGGTCGGAGTGCAGCGCGAGCAGCGCCCCCTCGTCGTCGGGGGTGAGGGTGCGCAGCCGGAGCCGCGCGGTCTCGAGGTAGATCACGGCAGCTGGTCCGAGACCGCGAGGTGCTGGACGGGCCCGAGCAGCGACGTTCCTGCGCGGGGTCTCGGGGCCACGGCGCCCACCGTACGGAACCGGCCCGGCGCGCGTGTTCCGACGTCGCGCGCGCGTAGCAGGGCCCGCGCGGCACGCAGAACGCGCGCGTGGGCGGAGGAAATCCGGCCGTCGTAGGGTTTCGCGGGTGCAGCAGCCTGCCGACCTCGACGCCGTGCGCGCTTCCTACGATCGCGTCGCCGACAACTACGTCGCGCTCGGGGCGGACGCGTTGGAGCCGTACCCGTGGATGCGCGCCGCGCTCGCCGCGTTCGCGGAGGCGGTGCGCGGGCTCGGCCCGGTCCTGGACGTCGGTTGCGGTCCCGGCACGGTGACCGCACACCTCGCACGGCTGGGCCTCGACGTGTCCGGCGTCGACCTCTCGCCCCGAATGGTCGAGCACGCCCGTCGTCGGCATCCGGGTCTGCGGTTCGCCGTCGCCTCGGCGACCGCGCTGGACCTGGCACCGGCCTCGCTCGGCGGCGTGCTCGGCTGGTGGTCGCTGTTCAACCTCCCGCGCGAGACGCTCCCCGGCGTCCTGGCCGCCTTCGCCGAGGCGCTCGTCCCGGGTGGCCACGCTCTGGTCGGGACCCACGCCGGCGAGGGGGACGTGCGGCGCACCCAGGCGTACGGCGGCGTGCCCGTCTCCTGGACGACCCACCTCTGGCGCCCCGAGCAACTGGCAGCGTTGCTGGCCGACGCGGGCCTCGACGTCGTCGCCGAGCTCCGCCTCCCCGAGGCCCCGCCCCTGGGCGCGCAGGTCCTGTTCGCCGCCGCGCGGCCCGCCTGAAGTCGGGTCCGATCGCGCCTGTGCGCCGCCGTTCGTCCCCCACTCCCGCCGTCCTCGGCCTGGAGGTCGACGAGTCGGAGGCACCGGTCGTCGAGGTTGCGACCCTCTAGTGCCTCGTCAAGGAAGGTCGGTGCGGAAATCGGTGGATCCACGCGTCCGCAGGCAAGGCGCCGACCGGCCCTCGTACCGGGCGTACTCGGGTCGGTCGGCAACGCCGCCTGCGGGCGCGTGGGCCGCCGAGTTCCGTGCCGGACCTTCCTTGGCGAGGCACTAGCATCACACGCCGTGACGCCGCCGCCCGACGTTCCCGGCCTTCGCTACGTGCCCGACTTCATCAGCGCCGACGAGGAGCGTGTGCTGCTCGCGCACGTCGACGCGCAGCCCTGGCTCGCGGACCTCAAGCGGCGGGTGCAGCACTACGGGTACAAGTACGACTACAAGGCGCGCACCATCCAGCGCTCGATGTTCCTCGGCGCCGTGCCTGCCGCGTTCGCCACCGTTGCCGCCACGGCGCGCGCGCAGGGTTTGCTGCCCCACGATCCGGATCAGGTCATCGTCAACGAGTACCAGCCCGGCCAGGGCATCGCGGCACACATCGACTGCGTGCCCTGCTTCGACGACCACATCATGACCGTGTCGCTCGGGGGCGCGTGCACGATGGACCTCGTCGCCACGAGCGAGCGCGGCATCCAGCACGCCCTCCCGCTCGCGCCGCGGAGCGCACTCATCCTCAGCGGGCCTGCGCGCTACGAGTGGCTGCACGGGATCCGCGGGCGCAAGAGTGACGAGGGTGTCGCGCGCACTCGCCGGGTCTCGTTGACCTACCGGAAGGTGACGCTCGCGTGATCCGCTGCGTCGTCCTGCGTGCGCCAGGGCTCCGATCGGGCTGAAGGGAGATGACCATGCCTCTGACCTGGGCCTTTGGTGTGGAGCGGATGACGGGAATCGAACCCGCGTATTCAGCTTGGGAAGCTGATGTTCTACCATTGAACTACATCCGCAGCGTGCGAGAACGACAGTATCAGCTCACTGTCCGTAACTGCATACCCCACTTTCGTACACCCAACCGAGTGGTTACTCCTCGGTAGTCACAGTCATGTGGGACAGAGGCTCGACGTCCGGACCTGCGTCGGTTCACACTGCTCTCGCCCCGCAAGGCCAGCTCCCCCGGCCGCTAAGGATCCGAGCATGACGGAGTACGACCCGCTCGACGGGTCGCTCCCGGAGCAGGACCACGACCACGACGTGCTCCTGATCGCCGGCAGCAGACCCGAAGTCGCCCGACTCGCCCCTGTGGCCACCGCTTTCGCCAGCGCGGATCGCATCCGCGCGCTCACCGTCGCCACGGGTCCCGATCCGATGACGGTGCACGAGGCCTTCGAGGCGTTGGGGGTGCCGGCCGACGTCACGCAGCTGTTGCGGGAGCCGCCGAGCCTCAACCCGGCCTCGATCGCCGCGCTGCTCATGACGCGGCTCGACGACCTGCTCGTCGACCTCGACCCGTCCGCGGTGATGGTCTACGGCGGCGGCATGACGGCGGCGGTGGCCGCGCAGGTGGCGTACTGGCGCCAGATCCCCGTTCTGCACCTGCAGGCCGGGGTCGCCACCGACGACCTGCTCTGCCCGTTCCCGCAGGAGGCGAACCGGCGCATCATCGGCCAGCTCGCCTCGCTGTTCCTCACCACCGGCGGCGCGGCGATGGGCAGCCCCATCGGCCCCAACACGATCCCGGTCGGCGACACGATGGCCGCCAACCCCGAGCCCGCCGACATCCGGTTCGCCGGCCTCGTGCACCGGGCGCGCAACGGCAGTCCGAGGATCGTGCTGGTCGGGCTCGACCGGCCGGATTCGCTCGGGGTCCTGGCCGGCCTGCCCGATCTGCTCGGGCGCGAGCCCGGCATCCAGGTGGTGCTCTACGGCGAGCTCGCCGCGCACGGCGCCGCCGCACCGCTCGCCGAGCACGATCGGGCCACGGTGATCCGCGACATCCCGCTGGCCGAGCTGATGGGTCTCATCGCGGCCAGTGCCGTCCTCGTGTCGGATGATCCCGATCTGGTCACCGATGCCCCTGGCCTGGGCACACCCGCTGTTCTCGTCGATGGTCCGCATATCCCGCAGCCCGGCGACTCGATCCGCAGCATCCTCAGCCCGGCCGTCATGGCAACCGTCCGGCAGGTGCTCGCGGCACCGGTGTCGCCGCTGTTCGAGCCGTCCGACGGGCTGGAGGCCGTGCGCGTCGAGCAGGCGGTGGCGTGGATGTTCGGTCTCACGTCGTCGCCGCACATCTCCATCCCGATGCCCCGCGCGGCGCAGGAGCACCGCACCGACGACTCGGCCAACACCGATCGCTGAGTAGGCTCGGTCCGTGCTGCTGTCGGACGGTGACCTGCGCAAGGAACTCGAGAACGAGCGGCTCCTGATCGAGCCGTGGGATCCGTCGATGCTCCAGCCCTCCAGCGTCGACGTGCGGCTGGACCGTTTCTTCCGCGTGTTCCAGAACTCCCGATACACCCACATCGACCCGGCGCAGCAGCAGGACGAGCTCACCTCGGCCGTGGAGCCGGAGGGCGACGATCCGTTCGTGCTGCACCCCGGCGAGTTCGTGCTCGGCTCGACGTTCGAGAGGCTGACGCTGCCCGACGACCTGGCCGGACGGCTGGAGGGCAAGTCGAGCCTCGGCCGGCTCGGCCTCCTCACCCATTCCACGGCCGGCTTCATCGACCCGGGCTTCTCCGGCCACATCACGCTGGAGCTGTCGAACGTCGCCAACCTGCCGATCACCCTGTGGCCCGGCATGAAGATCGGACAGCTGTGCCTGTTCCGGCTGTCCAGCCCGGCCGAGCGCCCCTACGGCAGCGACGGCGTCGGCTCGCGCTACCAGGGGCAGCGGGGGCCGACGCCGTCGCGGGCGTACCTCAACTTCCACCGGGTCGACACCCGGCGCTGATCAGCGGCGTGGGTCCCACCGGAACCGGCGCAGGGCCAGCCCCGCGAACACCACCGGCCAGACGACGAGCGCCACCACCGAGGGCAGCACGACGGGCAGGCCGGCGAAACCGGGAGACCACGTCGCGCCGGTCATCGCGAGCTGCACCAGCTGCCCGGTCGCCGCGCCCGGCACGGCGACGAGCGCCTGCCACCAGCCCGTCAATATTTTTAAAAAATAAGACTAACCATGCTTAAGATTTTCTTTTGTTAAAAAA
>CAXTTN010000161.1:0-13652 GCA_964247105.1 uncultured Pseudonocardia sp. | reverse complement strand
GTTGCAGCATGGTGGCTTCACTCCAACGTCGTTGGAGTGAAGCCACCATGCTGCAACCGGTCAGCCGCCAGCAGCTCGTACCAGGCGCCGTCGTCGAGGGCGCCGTCTCCCACCACGCCGTCCTGGCGGAAGTGCCCGACCAGCGTGAATCCCGCGCGCTCGGCCACATGCCGGCTGGCGGCGTTGTCCCACGACGCCCCGAGCGCGATGCGGTGGCGGCCCAGGCCCCCGGCCTCGCGCGGGGTGAAGGCGTGGGCGAGCGTCAGCTCCACGGCCTCGCCGACGACCCCGCGCCCGCGCGCGTCGGGATGGGCCCAGTAGCCGACCTCGCTGCCGGTGGGGCTCATGTCGTCGTCGAGGCGGAACATCCCGATGTTGCCCAGCAGCCGGTCGTCGTCGACGGCGGCCACGGCCCAGGTCACTTTCTGCCCGAGCGATTCGGCGAGCCGGCAGTCGCGGACGTAGGCGCGCGCGTGGGTCTCGGTGTAGGGGCGGGCGATCGTCGGCAGCCAGTGCCGTGTCCGCGCGTCCGAGCAGGCCTCGACGATGCGCGGCAGGTCGGCCTCGACGTGCGGGCGCAGTCGCACCCGGTTCCCCTCCAGCACCGGCGTCGGCCACCACGTCGTGCGCGGGCTCGGGTCGTCACCGGGCCGCAGGGACGCGAACCAGCCGTCGGCGAGCACGCCGCGCTGGTCCACCGCCAGCGGCCGCTCGCCGTGGAACGTGAAGCCGCAGGCGTGCGCGACGCGCCACGACGCGAGGTTGCCCACGTTCGCCGACCAGTGCACGACGGGCAGGCGTCCCGTCTCGAACGCCCACCTCGTCGCGAGCCGCACCGCCCGCGCGGTGAACCCCCGGCCGCGGGCCCACGGGGCGGTGGCGAACCCGACGTCGGGCGGCGGGCCCGCGCGCACGTCGATGTTGCCCGCGAACCGCCGCTGCGCCTCCACCGCCCACCGGAAGCCGGTGCCGTCGCGCCACCCCGCGGGCACCGCCTCCCCGATCCACTGCTCGGCGTGGCGCCGCTCGTAGGGCACCGGGATGCCCGTCCAGCGGACCGTCTCGAGGTCCGCGCCCATCGCGACCATCCCGTCGACGTCGGAGGGCACGTGGGCGCGCAGGGTGACGACGCCGTCGCTCAGGACCGGTGCGGGCATGGCGCCATGATCGCGGGCGCGGCTGCGCGGAGCTACCGGAATGCCCACACCGCGTAGAGCGGGTCGCCCGGCCCCGGCGGCGTGCGCAGCTCGCCCCGCACCTGCCCGAACCCGCCCGACAGCGCGAAGTAGGCGTTCACGACCTGCAGGTGCTGCTCGTCGTCGGTGTGCAGCCAGCCGCGGATGGCCTTGGTCGGGAAGCACCGGTTGGAGAACGTCACGACGAACGGCCCGCCGGGGCGCACCACGCGCGCGACCTCCCGGAACACCGGGATCGGATCGGTCAGGTAGTCCACCGAGACGCAGCAGGTGGCCGCGTCGAAGCTCGCGTCGGGGAAGGGCAGGGCGGGGTCGCGGTTGAGGTCGTGGACCACGTGGTCGGCCAGCATCGGGTTGGCGGCCAGCTCGACGGCGTTCATGCCCAGCCCGACGAGCCGGCGCGGCGGGCGTTCGAAGTGCGAGATCCACGACGACATGAGGTCGAGCACGTCGCCGTCCAGCCCCAGCTCGGTGTACAGGGCGCCGACGGCCGCGATCGCGCGGTCGTCGATGTGCTCGACGAGCCGGGGCGGCCGGTAGAACTCGGCGTCCGGGGCGGGGTCGTCGCGCTCGAAGAACCCGGGCGGGAAGACGTCCTCGGGCGAGGGCTGGGTCACGACCCGACGCTAGTGGCCCCCGCCGCCCAGCGCTCCTCGATGCGGCCGAACCTCCAGATCCCCAGCGCCGCCAGCCAGGTCACCACGAACAGGCCGACGATCACGTAACCCACCTGCTCCAGGTCGAGGTCCGCGATCGCCGCGAGCGGGCCCGTCGTGGCACCGACCTCGTCGGCCACGAGCTGCAGCAGCTCGATCCCGCCGATCACCAGCGCCACGATCACCGACAGCGCCGTGACCGTCAGGTTGTAGAAGACCTTGCGCACCGGCTTGAGGAACGCCCAGCCGTACGCGGCGGACATGAACACGCCGTCGGCGGCGTCGAACAGGCTCATGCCGGCGGCGAACAGCACCGGCAGCACCAGGATCGCGTACCACGGCAGGGCGAACGCCGCGGCGCCGCCGGCCAGCACGAGCAGCGTGACCTCGGTGGCCGTGTCGAACCCGACGCCGAAGACGAACCCGACCGGCAGCATGTGCCACGGCCTGCTCACCGCGCGCAGCAAGCGGCCCAGGATCCGGGCCATGAAGCCGCGGGCGTTGAGGTGGTGCTCCAGCTCGGCCTCGTCGAGCTGCTCGGACCGCATCCGGGCGAACACCCGCCCGATCCCGACCAGCGCCACGAGGTTGAGCAGGCCCAGCGCCACCAGGAACGTGCCGCTGACGACGGTGCCGGCGATGCCGAGCACCTGGCGCACGGCCGAGCCGTCGTCGTCCAGCGCGTCGGTGACCGTCCGCACCCCCAGCGCCAGGAACACGCACAGCACGAACACCACCGACGAGTGCCCGAGCGAGAACCAGAACCCGACGCCCCGCGCGCGCTGCCCGTCGCCGACGAGCTTGCGGGTGGTGTTGTCGATGGCGGCGATGTGGTCGGCGTCGAACGCGTGCCGCATGCCCAGCAGGTAGGCGGTGAGCCCGAGGCCGGCCCCGAAAGCGCCCTGGGTGCCGAGCGAGTACCCGGCCGGCACGACCAGCGCCAGCATCACGAACCAGCCACCCGCGGTGAGCAGCGCGATGAACCCGGCCATGCCGAGGATGTGCAGCCAGTCGGTGCGGTCGAAGCGTGTCATGCGCCAATGATTGCGGACTTGTTCAGATGGGAGAAGCACGTGTCCGGAACGCCCCGGAAAGTCACGAACGACGTCCGCTCCCGGGCAGGGGAGATACTCGCGCCATGGACGACTCCCTCGGCCGGGCCACCGCCCTGCTCACCACCACCCCCCTCGTCGACGGGCACAACGACCTGCCGTGGGCGCTGCGGGAGCTCGGCGGGCCGGCCGGGATCGATCTCGCCGGGCCCGTCCCGGCGCTGCACACCGACATCCCGCGGCTGCGTGCAGGTCGGGTCGGCGTGCAGTTCTGGTCGGTGTACGTGCCGTGCTCGCTCACCGGCTCCGACGCCGCGGCCGCGGTGCTGGAGCAGGTGGACCTGGTGCACCGGCTCGCCGCGGCCTACCCGGCCGACCTGGCGCTCGCCACCACGGCGGGTTCCGCCCGCGACGGCTTCGAGGGCGGGCGGGTCGGCTCCCTGCTGGGCGCCGAGGGCGGGCACTGCATCGCGGACTCCCTCGGGGTGCTCCGCGCGCTGGGCCTGCTCGGCGTCCGGTACATGACCCTGACCCACAACCTCAACACCGGCTGGGCCGACTCGGCCACCGACGAGCCCGTGCACGGCGGCCTCACCGACTTCGGCCGCGACGTCGTGCGCGAGATGAACCGCATCGGCATGCTCGTGGACCTGTCCCACGTCGCCGCCACGACGATGCACGACGCGCTGGCCGTCACCAGCCGACCGGTCGTGTTCACGCACTCGTCGTGCCGGGCGGTCACCGACCACCCCCGCAACGTCCCCGACGACGTGCTCGCCGCCCTGCCCGGCAACGGGGGAGTGTGCATGGTGACGTTCGTCCCGAGCTTCGTCTCCGCGGCCGCCGCCGAGTGGGACCGCGAGATCGGGGAGGCGATGGCCGTCGCCGGTGTCGACCGCCGCGACATCGCCGAGCGCGTCGCCTTCGAGGCCGGCTGGACCGGTCGACCGTGCCCGAAGGCGACGATCGCCGACGTGGTGGCCCACGTCGAGCACGCCCGCGAGGTGGCCGGGATCGACCACATCGGGATCGGCGGGGACTTCGACGGCACTCCCGAGCTGCCCGTCGGCCTGGAGGACGTCTCGCGCTACCCGGCGCTGTTCGCGGCGCTGCTGGAACGCGGCTGGAGTGACGGGGACTGCGCGAAGCTGGCCGGGCTCAACGCGTTGCGGGCGTTGGGGGACGCGGAGGTCGCCGTGCCGTGAAGACCGTCGACGACGCGGTGTGCCCGCTCGCCGCCGTCGCGCTGGTGGGCTCGACCACGTGCTCGTCCGACCCACTCTCCACACGGTCGAGATGAACACCGTGGCTGCTGGGACGAGATCGAACAGCCATGATGTTCATCTCGTCGGGCACGACCTGTGGACGACGTGCCCCCGGTGCGATTCGAACGCACACTGTACGCTGTTTGAGAGCGCCGTCTCTGCCGGTTGGACTACGGGGGCTTAGGCCATTCGGGCCTTCAACTCGGCGATGCGGATCGAGCATAGCGGGTGCCCGTCATGCACCGGATCACAGCGCGGGCGTCCCGCCCTGCCCGCTATTCTGAATCCTTCACGTTCCACCCGCCCGGTGAAGGAGCAGCACCCGTGACGCAGGTTTCCGAGGACAGCACGCCCGTCGACGGCGCGGCCGTCGGACTGCGCGTGCTGGTGGTCGAGGACGAGGCGCTGATCCGCCTGGACCTCACCGAGATGCTCAGCGAGGAGGGCTACGTCGTCGCGGGCGAGGCCGGCGACGGGGAGCAGGCCGTCGAGCTGGCACGCTCGCTGCGGCCCGATCTGGTGATCATGGACGTGAAGATGCCGAAGGTCGACGGCATCGCCGCCGCCTCGCTCATCGTCGAGGAGCGCATCGCCCCCGTCGTCATGCTCACCGCGTTCAGCCAGCGCGATCTCATCGAGCAGGCGCGCGACGCCGGCGCGATGGCCTACCTGGTCAAGCCGTTCGCGCGCCACGAGCTGGTGCCGGCGATCGAGCTGGCCGTCTCCCGTTTCGCGGAGAAGCGCGCGCTCGAGGACGAGGTCGCCACGCTCACCGAGCGCCTGGAGACCCGCAAGATCGTCGACCGTGCCAAGGGTCTGTTGATGACCCGCCAGTCGATGTCGGAGCCCGAGGCGTTCCGCTGGATCCAGCGCACCGCGATGGATCGCCGGACCACCATGAAGGCCGTTGCGGAGGCTGTGGTAGACGGCCTGGCCGCCCCGAAGTCCTGAGTTCATCCCTTGGTTGCGGTCCGGTAAAGGAGACCGTCCGGAGGGTGACGCCGTGCCGAGAGGTGGCCTAACGTCCGCCACGCTCTCGACAGTCGAGGCGGTTCGGGCGTGTTCGGGCACCCCGGCACACGCGGCACGGAAGGACACAGCATGACTCGGAGGCGGACGATCGTCACCGCCGCGATCCTCGCCGGAGCCCTCGGGCTGACGGCGTGCGGCACGAACCAGACGGAGGCCAGCGGCTCCGGTGGTGGCTCCTGCGACACCAGCAAGGGCAACCTCGTGATCGGCATGGTGGCCCCGCTCTCGGGCAGCCTGTCGGCGCTGGGTCTGGGCATGCGGAACTCGGCCAAGCTGGCCGTCGACCAGGCCAACCAGAAGTGCACGGTCAAGGGCTACAAGCTGGCCCTGCAGGCCGAGGACGACCAGGCGACTCCCCAGGTCGCGGGCCAGGCGGCCACCAAGCTCTCCTCGGACCCCAACGTCGTCGGCGTCGTCGGCACGCTCAACTCCTCGACCTCGCAGACGGTGCAGCCGATCCTCGCGGCGAAGAACATCGTGCAGATCTCGCCGGCCAACACGAACCCGACGCTGACGCTCGGGGCGAACGCCGCCACCGCGCCGGCCCGGCCGTACAAGACCTACTTCCGCGTCGCCACCACCGACCTGCTCCAGGGCCCGTTCGGCGCCCAGTACCTGGTGAGCAAGGCCGGCAAGAAGAGCATCGCGGTCATCGACGACGGCAAGACCTACGGCGCCGGCCTGGCCGACCAGGCCGCGGCCGAGATCACGAAGCTCGGGGCCAAGGTCGTGGCGCGCGAGAAGGTCGGCGAGAAGGACACCGACTTCTCCGGCGTGATCAGCAAGATCCGCGCCCTCAACCCGGACGCGGTCTACTACGGCGGCGAGTACCCGGCGGCCGGCCCGCTGTCCGCGCAGCTCGCCGGCGGCGGCCTCAACATCCCGCTGATGGGCGGCGACGCGCTGCAGGCCAAGGAGTACATCTCCCTGGGCGGCCGCGAGGGCGACCTGGTCACCAGCGTCGGTGCCCCCGCCACGAGCCTGCCGAGCGCCGCCACGTTCATCAGCGACTACAAGGCGGCGAACTACTCGGAGGACTACAACACCTACGGGGTGCTGACCTACGACGCCACCAACGTGATCATCAACGGGCTCGCCAGCACCATCGGCACCGGCACGTTCGACGACTCGAAGCGGCAGGGCCTGATCGACGCGGTGCAGGCCACGAAGTACAGCGGAGCCAGCGGTGATGTCGCGTTCGACCAGTACGGCGACACCACCAACAAGCTGCTCACGGTGTACGCGGTCAAGGCCGGTGACTTCTCGGTGATCGAGTCGGGCACCTACCAGGGCTGACGCCCGGCCCCTGACCGGGCAGGCGCGGAAGAACACCAGACGAGACGGTGGGGGCGGGGGCCTACATCCCCCGCCCCCACCGGTCGTGGAAGAGAGACCCCTTGCTGTCCACGTTGCTGTCCCAGATCGCCAACGGCCTGGTGCTCGGATCGCTGATCGCGCTGATCGCGCTCGGCTACACGATGGTCTACGGGATCGTCCAGCTGATCAACTTCGCCCACGGTGAGATCTTCATGGTCGGCGCCTACGGCGGCCTCGCTACGTTCACCTACCTCCTGCCGACGGCGGTCCAACGTCAGTGGTACCTGGCGCTGCCGCTGCTGCTGATCGGCGGGGCCCTCGTGTCGGTGCTCATCGCGGTGGCGATGGAGCGCCTGGCCTACCGCCCGCTGCGGGGCGCCCCCCGGCTCGCCCCGCTGATCACCGCGCTCGGCGTCTCGGTGGCGCTGCAGGAGGCGGTCCGCGTCTTCTACCCGAACGCGACGGCTGCGCTCCCGTTCCCCGACGTGTTCATCCCCGGCACGCTGATCATCCCGATCGGCGACGGCGTGCCGATCCGCTACGCCGGCATGCTGATCTTCGCGGTGTCGCTGGCGCTCGCGTTCGGGCTGAACTCGTTCGTCGAGCGCTCCCGGATGGGCCGCGCGATGCGCGCCACGGCGCAGGACCCCGACACGGCCCGGCTGATGGGCATCGACCCGGACCGCGTGATCGTCCTGACGTTCGTCCTGGGCGGTGCCCTGGCCGGGGTCGGCGGCGTGCTGTACGGCAACTACCTCAACAACATCAACATCGACATGGGCTTCCAGAACGGCATCTTCGCGTTCACCGCGGCGGTCCTGGGCGGCATCGGCAGCATCCGCGGCGCCGTCGTCGGGGGGCTGGCCATCGGCCTGGTGAAGGCGCTGGGTGGGCAGTACCTGCCCGGTGGCACGGCCTACGACTACGTCTGGATCTTCGTCGTGCTGATCGTCGTGCTCGTGTTCCGGCCGCAGGGTTTCTTCGGCGAGACCGAGCGGGTGCGGGCATGACCGCCGACGTGCTCCTTCCCGCGGGGGCGGCATCATGACGACGCTGGAAGCACCGCTCGACGCCACCGTCGCGCCTCCGCGCGGCCGGCTCGACGGCCTGTGGGCCGCGCTCGCCCCGCGCGCCACGCTGCTGCGGGTGCTCGCCGGCGTCGTGACGATCATCGGCGCGTACCTGCCCTGGGCCACGTTCGTGCTCAACGACGGGCCCTACCCCGAGAAGTCCACGCTGCAGTTCTTCGTGGCGCCGCTGGGGGTCACCGGCTTCCGGCTGCACCTGCTCGTGTTCGGCGTCGCGATGATCGTGGTGACGCTGCTGAAGCTGCCCGTCGCCGGCCGGATCGTCCGCGGCCTGGGCTGGGGCACGGTCGCCGTCGCGGTGATCAACGGTGTCTACCTCGTGGCCCAGGGCGGCGGGTTCGGCACGATCACCGCGTCGGGTGGGAAGGCCGCGTTCGGCGCGATCGTGGCGCTGGTCGGCGGGCTGCTCGCCGTCGCCGGAGGCACGGCCGGCGGGCTGGGCGCCCGGCCGGTGCTGGCCTGGCGGCTGCCGTGGTGGACCGAGTGGCTGGTCCTGCTCGTCGTCTTCGCAATCGTGCTGGTCCTCGTCGCGGGCGTGCTCACCAGCGGCGGCCAGGGCGGTGTGGTCAACCCGTACGCGGGCGCGGTGTTCCTCTCGGTGCTCGGCGCGCTCGGCGGCGCGTTCTCGGCGCTGTCGGCGTCCGGCCTGCTGGCGTGGGTCGCGGCCGTGTCGGAGCGGCACCGGATCTTCAGTGTGATCGTCCTGCTCGTGGTGGCGCTGCTGCTGCCGCTGACCAGCGCGGGCACCGAGTACTGGATGACCGTCGCGGCCAACATCGGCGTCTACGCGGCCACGGCGATCGGGCTCAACATCGTCGTCGGCCTGGCCGGTCTGCTCGACCTCGGCTACGTCGCGTTCCTGGGCATCGGCGCGTTCGTCGCGGCGAACCTGTCGGGGGCGGCGGCGTCGAAGGTCGGGATCACGCTGCCGTTCCCGCTCGTGATGATCATCTCCGCGGTGGTGGCGGGGATCTTCGGGGCGATCGTCGGCTCGCCCACGCTGCGCGTCCGCGGTGACTACCTGGCCATCGTCACGCTCGCGTTCGGCGAGATCTTCGTGCGCACCGCGCAGAACAACATCGGCGGCCTGACCGGTGGCGCCAACGCCATCCCGAACATCCCGGCCGTCGAGGCGTTCGGGCAGTCGTTCGCCGACCCGGTGACGATCGGGACGCTGAAGCTGCCCTCGGGCGTCCTGTACTACGTGCTGATCGTGCTGCTGGTCGCGGCCGTCATGCTGATCTTCGCGAACCTCAAGAACTCGCGGCTCGGCCGGGCGTGGATCGCGATCCGGGAGGACGAGGACGCGGCCCGCGCGATGGGCATCCGCACCGGCCCGATCAAGATCCTCGCGTTCATGATCGGGGCGACGCTGGCCGGGCTCGCGGGCGCGTTCTTCGCGCACAAGACCGCGGTGGTGGCCTACGACAGCTTCCGCTTCCTGGAGTCGGTGACGCTGCTGGCCTCGGTCATCCTCGGCGGTATGGGAACGATCCCGGGCGCCGTGCTCGGTGCGGCGATCCTGTTCATCCTCCCCGAGAAGCTGCGCGAGTTCAGCGACTACCGGCTGCTGATCTTCGGCCTGGCCCTGGTCGTGATCATGAGGTTCCGGCCGCAGGGCCTCATCCCGGACGCCCACCGCCGGGCCGAGCTGGCCCCCGACGCAGAGGATGAGAAGTGACCGCGCCGATCCTGGAGGCCGAGGGCGTCACGATGCAGTTCGGTGGCCTCCGCGCCCTGAACGACGTGTCGTTCGTGCTGGCCGAGGGCGAGGTCATCGGCCTGATCGGCCCCAACGGGGCGGGCAAGACCACGCTGTTCAACTGCCTCACCGGCCTCTACGAGCCGACCTCGGGCCGCGTGTCGAGCCGGGGCAAGCAGCTGCCCGGTGATCCGGCGCGCGTCACCGAGCAGGGCGTCGCGCGCACGTTCCAGAACATCCGGCTGTTCCCGAGCATGACCGCGGCCGAGAACGTGCTGGTCGGCCGGCACGTGCGGATGAAGCAGAACCCGCTGGTGTCGCTGCTGCACGGGCCCGGTTTCCGCAAGAGCGAGCGGGAGGCCAAGGAGCGCACCGAGGAGCTGCTGGCGTTCGTCGGGCTCTCGAAGTTCTCCGACGAGCTGGCGCGCAACCTGCCCTACGGCGACCAGCGCCGGCTGGAGATCGCGCGGGCGCTGGCCACCGACCCGGCCGTCCTGCTGCTCGACGAGCCGACCGCCGGCATGAACGCCCAGGAGACCGAGGCCACCCGGCAGCTGATCCTCTCCATCCGCGGCCTCGGGATCTCGGTGGTGGTCATCGAGCACGACACCAAGTTCATCTTCACGCTGTGCGACCGGGTGCTGGTGCTGGTGCAGGGCGAGGTGCTCGTCGAGGGCACCCCGGACGAGGTGCGCGGCGACCCGCGCGTCATCGAGGCCTACCTGGGCGCCCCGCCCGACGAGGTCGAGGCTCAGATCCAGGAGGCTGGGGACACCGGGGCATCCCCGGGCGGGCTCCACCGGGCGGAGGACACGACATGAGCTTCCTCGAGGTGCGCGACCTGGTCGTCGCCTACGGCGCCATCCAGGCCGTGCGCGGCGTGACGTTCTCCGTCGAGCAGGGCCAGATCGTCAGCCTGATCGGCAGCAACGGCGCCGGCAAGACCACGACGCTCCGCACGATCTCCGGGCTGCTGCGGCCGGTGTCGGGCGAGATCCTGTTGGACGGCGCGCCGCTGCACAAGCTGCCGGCCCACGAGATCCTCGGCCGCGGCGTCGCGCACAGCCCCGAGGGCAGGCGGCTGTTCGCGCGCATGACCGTCGAGGAGAACCTGCGTCTCGGCGCGTACACCCGCAACGACGAGGCCGGCGTCGAGAGCGACCTCGACCGGATCTACGGCCTGTTCCCGGTGCTGGGGGAGCGGCGGCGCAACAAGGCCGGCCTGTTCTCCGGCGGCGAGCAGCAGATGCTGGCGATCGGGCGGGCGCTGATGTCGCGGCCGAAGCTGCTGATGCTCGACGAGCCGTCCATGGGCCTTTCGCCGATCATGACCCAGCTGATCTTCTCGACGGTCAAGGAGCTGCAGGCCGACGGCACGACCGTGCTGCTGGTCGAGCAGAACGCGCTGTCGGCGCTGGCCCTGTCCGACCGCGCCTACGTCATCGACCTGGGCCGCACCACGCTGTCGGGCAGCGGTCGCGAGCTGCTCGCCGACCCGCGGGTGCAGGAGGCCTACCTCGGCGAGGGCGTCGCCAGTTGACCGACGACGGGATCCTCGGGCCCCCGGCGCCGCTGGACGAGGAGTCGCTGCTGCGGTTCGTCCGGCACGAGGCGATGGCCTGGCGCGCCACGGCCGGGCCGCCGCGCATGAGGGGCCCCGTCGCGCGCGGCGAGCTGGTGCCGTACCGCTCGTTCGGTGCGATCCTCGAGCTGGTCGACGACGGGCTGTGCCCCGCGAGCGGTGTGGTCAGGTCGCTGGTCGACGGTGCGCTGGAGACGGGTTCGATCTGGTACGCGGCGGGCGCCGAGGACGCCGCGTGGCGGCGGTGGTTCGGGCTCGCGGCGCTCGGCCACCTCCTCGCGGGCGACGTCGAGGACGTCTGCTGGAGCGCCGTCCTCGGCGGCGAGACGCAGCTGCTCCGGCGGCTCCCGCCCGGTCCGCTGCCGACCCTGCAGCCCGCGTCGGTGGCGCTGTGGAACCTCCTCGGCGGGATCCCACCGGCCGAGTCGGGGCCGCCGGCCGATCACCACGACGAGGCCTGCGCCCTGCTGCAGGCCAGCATCCCGGCCCGGGACCACGCGACGACCGGGTTCGCCCTGGGGGAGATCGCGGACTTCTGGATCGGTGAGGTCGACGACTGGGATCTGTTCCGGCCCGGCTACGAGATCCAGTTCCAGGTCGCGGAGCCCGCACTCGCCGCGCTCGCCGTGGCGTCCGGCTTCGACCCGGGCGGCCTGACGAGCGACCAGCGCGCGCTGCTCGGGCCGGGCCTGGCCGTCGAGTTCCCCGCCCCGCTCCTGGGTCGGGTCGTCACCCACCCGACGGGTGCGACGGCGTAGTCGCCCCCTGCCTGCCGGCTACGCCGCCGACGGGGCCGGGCCGGCGGGCATCGTGTCGCGGTGCAGGCACGTGAGCTTCGCCGTGCAGACGCGCCGCCCCTGCTCGTCGGTGATCACGATCTCGCTGGTGGACGTGCTGCGGCCCACGTGGAGCGGGCGGGCCACCCCGGTCACGTAGCCGTCGGTCGCGGAGCGGTGGTGCGTGCAGGCCAGCTCCAGCCCGACCGGGAACCGCTCCGGCAGCGCGTGCAGCGCCGACAGCGTCGACCCCAGCGTCTCGGCCAGCACCGCGCTCGCCCCGCCGTGCAACAGCCCGAACGGCTGCCTGTTGCCGGCGACGGGCAGCCGCCCGACCACCTCGTCGAGGCTCATGGAGACGATCTCCAGTCCCAGCCGGTCGGCGAGCTGCTCGACGGACTGCAGGGGCGGGAGATCGGCGGGAGAGATCGGCACCCCGCCGACCCTAGCCGCGGCTCGCCGAGCCGCCGTCCCACCACCCCGCGAGTCGACCGATCCGGCCCGCCGTGTGTGCCGATCGAGCACGCGTGCTGGATCGGCAGGTTCACCGGGTCGGATCGGTCGACTCGCGGGTCTGGGCGGTGGCTCGCGGGGTCAGGTCGGGCGGTGGCAGCGGAAGATCGCCGTGCCGGGGAAGAGGGCGCCGCGCAGGGGCGACCACTGGCCCCAGATCCGCTCGTGACCCTCGGGCCACTCCGGCTCCACGACGTCGTCGAGGACGAGGCCGGCGGCGACGATGTCGCGGACGCGGTCGCCCAGCGTGCGGTGGTGCTCCACGTAGACCGCCGCGCCGGCCGCGTCGACCTCGACGTAGGGCGTGCGGTCGAAGTACGACTGCTGCACGACCAGCCCGTCGGGCCCCGGGTCGTCGGAGAACACCCAGCGCATCGGGTGGTTCACCGCGAACACCCAGCGGCCCCCCGGGCGCAGCACGCGGGCCACCTCGCGCATGACGCGCCCCGGGTCGGCCACGAACGGCACGGCCCCGAACGCCGAGCAGGCGGCGTCGAACACCGCGTCGCCGAACGGCAGCCCCTCCGCGCCCGCCTGCACCAGCGGAACGGGCACTCCGGTCGAGTCGCCCAGCGCCGCGGCGTGGCGGAGCATCTCCCCGGAGAGGTCCAGCGCCACCGGGAGGGCGCCGTGCCGCGCGAGCCAGCGCGAGCACGGCGCGGAGCCCGCCCCCACCTCCAGCACCCGCTGACCTGCTACGTCGCCGAGCAGTCCGGCGTCGTCCTCGCGCAACCCCTCCGGGCACCAGACGAACTCGGAATCACCGATGTCACGGCCGTGTTCCTGCAGGTAGTCGGCCGCGTCGGCGTCCCACCACAGCCGGCTGGCGCGCTGCGACTCGGCCGCGTCGACGGCCCGCCGCGCGACCGCCGCCGTTCCGAGTGTCTCCTCCGCGCTCACGGGCGCATAGTGGCAGTTGAGAGGGGGGCACCCGCATTGCCCCGGTGATCGGGCGCCGCGTAGCATGAAGCTCTCGGTGTGGTCAATGTCGCGTCTGCGGTCACACCTGTCTCAACCGCCAAGATTCCGAGGGTGACAGCACCACGTCACGATCCGTTCTCCACGTCCGCACCACCAATCCATCCATCACCGGAGCACCCCACTACATGTCCACCGACACCACCGCCGCCCCGACCTCCACGACCCCGCAGGTCGCCGTCAACGACATCGGGTCGGAGGAGGACTTCCTCGCCGCCATCGACCTGACGATCAAGTACTTCAACGATGGCGACATCGTCGAGGGCACCATCGTCAAGGTCGACCGTGACGAGGTCCTGCTCGACATCGGCTACAAGACCGAGGGCGTCATCCCCTCGAGGGAACTCTCGATCAAGCACGATGTCGACCCGGCTGAGGTCGTGTCGGTCGGCGAGCACGTCGAGGCCCTGGTCCTCCAGAAGGAGGACAAGGAAGGCCGCCTGATCCTGTCCAAGAAGCGCGCGCAGTACGAGCGCGCCTGGGGCACGATCGAGG
>CAXTTN010000160.1:9790-13718 GCA_964247105.1 uncultured Pseudonocardia sp. | reverse complement strand
GGGAACAGCGCGCACCCGGCGATCGCGCACGCGACCGGCACCGCCAGCTCACCGAGCGAGACCAGGCCGAGCAGCGACCCCGTGATCGCGACGAGCACCACGGCGCCGATGACGACCTGCAGCAGCCGGGCCCGCCCACCCGGCGGCAGCGGCGCGCCCGGGCCGTGGCGGCGCTGCAGCGCCACCACCAGGGCCCCGGTGACGCCCAGGCCCGCCGCCAGCACGACCGTGCCCGTGCCCGCCGTGAGCGCGATCGCGCCGACGACCCACCACACTCCACCGGCAACGGCCTCGAGGTACGGCACCGCAGGATGACGCATGCCCTCCACGGTAGCGACAGCCCACCGGGGGCCCACACCGCGTATGGCACCGTGGTAGACGATCACCCCGTCGCGAGGAGAACCGATGCCCGACCCCACGCTGAGCAGACGCACCGTGATCGTCGGCGGTGCCGTCGCACTCGGCGTGGCGGGCTGTTCGACCGCGCCACCCGCCGCGCCCGCCGCCGCGGCCGGAACCACGCTGGGCGCGACGTCCGAGGTCCCGGTCGGCAGCGCGAAGATCTTCGACGCGCAGGGCGTCGTGGTCACCCAGGCCACGGCGGGCACGTTCGCGGGGTTCTCGACGACGTGCCCGCACCAGGGCTGCTCGGTGGCGCAGGTGCAGGGCGCGAGCATCATCTGCCCGTGCCACGGCAGCGAGTTCGGGCTCGACGGCGGCGTCACCCAGGGCCCGGCCCGGACCGGCCTGGCCCCGCACGCCGTCACGGTGACGGGGACGGAGATCACGCTGGCCTGAACGCCTCCAGCGTCCGTTCCAGGTCCTCGACGGGCGCGTTCGGCAGCAGGACGACGGCGGGCATGTCCGCGCCGGCGTCGTACCAGCGGTCCAGCCCGGCCCTGGCCTGCGCGGCGTCGCCGCAGACGGTGAGCTCGTCGAGCAGGACCTGCGCGGCGAGCGGCACCTCGGCGCTCCCGTGGGACGGGTTGGCCGCCAGCACCTCGTCGATCGCGTCGCCGAGACCGTGGTCGCGCAGCGTGCGGGCGTACAGCGGGCCCATCGAGGTCAGGTAGAACGCGACCCACCACGCCGCGCCCGCACGGGCCCGGCCCTCGTCGGGCGCGACCGACACCGGCAGCGCGGGGCAGACCAGCGGCCTGACCCGGCCGCCGGCGCCCTCCTCCAGCGTCGCGATGGCAGCCTTCATCCCGGAGAGCGGCAGCAGGAACGGGACCCAGCGGTCGGCCACCTCCCCGCACAGCCGGACCGCCTCCGGGCCCAGCGCGGCGAGCTGGATCGGCACCCCGGACGGCGGCCGGACCGCGAGCTTGAGCGGCCGGCTGCCACCCGGCACCGACGGCGCGGCGCGGCCGCCGTCGAGCAGCTCGCGCACCTCGCGCGTGACGCGGCCCAGCCGCTGGACCGGTGCGCGGAACGGCACGCCGTGCAGGCCTTCGGCGAGCGGCGCGGAGCCGGCGCCGAGCCCGAGGACGAACCGCCCGCCCGAGACCTCCGCCAGGCTCGCGGCCATCATCGCGATGCCGGCGGCGCTGCGCCCCCACACGTTGACGACGCCGGTGCCGATCGCGATCCGGCTGGTGCGCATCGCGACCTCGGTGAGCAGCACCGACACGTCGTGGCCCCACCCCTCGGCGAGGGACACGGCGTCGTAGCCCAGCTCCTCGGCCCGGACGGCGAGGTGGACGATCACGTCCCGCCGGGTCTCCAGCGGGGTGAAACCCATCGCGAGCGGGCGGTTCATCGAACAGCTCCCTTCCGGGCTGTGACGACCCTGGTGATCTCCGGAATCAGCACGTCCGCGGGCTCGGGGACGAACCCCGCCCCGCGCAGCCTGCCGGCCAGCTCGGCGCCGGTGAACGACACGGCGTCGTTGCGGTAGGCCAGGTACTGCAGGAACCACAGGGCCGCCGCGGCGGGGCCCGGGCCGTCGTCATCGAGGACGAAGTCGTGCACGACCAGGAGGCCACCGGGCCGCAGGCACGCGTGCGCCGTGGCCAGCACGGGGTCGATCTCGGCCGCGCCCAGCGCGCTGAGCAGGTAGGACATCAGCACGACGTCCTGGTCGGGCGGCCATTCGCAGCGGGTGGCGTCCCCCTCGAGGGTGTCGATGCGCTCCGTGAGCCCGGCCTCGTCCCGGTACTCGCGGGCGACCGCGACGACGGGTGGGAAGTCCAGCACCGTCGCGTGCAGGCCGGGGTTGCGCCGGCAGAGGGCCATCGCGAACGCCCCGCTGCCGCCGCCGACGTCGAGCAGCCGCGTCGCGCCGCCCAGCGGCACCCGGTCGGCCAGGGCGCGGGCCGCGTCGAGGGATCCGGCGTGCTGGGCGGCCGTGAACGTGCGGGCCTGCTCCGGGTCGGCCGTCCAGCCGCCGACGGCGCCGACGGCCGCGCCGGCGATGCCCGCGTCGAGGTGGGTGAGCGCGGGGTAGATCTGGCGGCCGACCTGCAGCCGGTAGTACTCGCCGAGGCCGCCGCCTGCGAGGTGGTGCCGGGCGGCGGGTGCGTTCCCGTAGCGGTCTCGCTCGACGACGAGCAGGCCCAGTCCCGCGAGCGCACGGACGAGCGTCCGCATCCGGTGCGGGGCGACGCCGGTCGCGGCGGCCAGCTCGGCGACGTCGAGCGGGCCGCCGGACAGGTGGGTGAACACGCCGATCTCCAGACCCGCGAACAGGGCCCGGGAGGCCATGAAGCCGTAGGCGATGTCCGACAGGTCGCGGCGCCGGGACGCGGGTGGTGCGGCGGTAACCATGTGGCCTCCTCGTTGCCGTCCGCACTACCCTCGCCGCACAGGGTTGCAATCCTGTTGCACCCCGGGTGGGGGCCGACGTGGAGTTCCGGATACTGGGGCCCCTCGCCGTCGAGCGCGACGGCGAGCCGGTCGCCGTCGGCGGGCCGAAGCCGCGCACCCTGCTCGCGACCCTGCTCGCCCGGCCGTGCACCGTCGTGTCGACCGACCGGCTGGTGGCCGCGCTCTGGGGGGACGACCCACCCCGCGACGCGGCCGGGGCGCTGCGCGCGTACGTGTCGCGGCTGCGCGCGGTGCTGGAGCCGCTTCCCGGCTCGGAACGCCTGCGCCACCAGGCACCGGGTTACGCGATCGCGGTGGCGGACGGCGAGCTCGACGCCGCCGAGTTCGCCCGCCTGGTCACGGCGGCCCGCGCCGCGCGCCCGGACCACGCGCGGGTGGTGGACACGCTCGACGAGGCGCTGGCGCTGTGGCGCGGCGACGTGCTGGCCGGGTTCGACCCCGCCACCGTCGACGCCGAGGCCGAGGTGGCCCGGCTCGGGGAGCTGCGGCTCGTCGCCGTCGAGGAACGGGCCGAGGCGTTGCTGATGCTCGGGCGCGGCGCCGACGCCGTCGCCGACCTCGACGCGACGCTGCGGCGGTTCCCGCAGCGCGAGCCACTCGCGGCCCTGCTCATGCGCGCCCACTACGCGAGCGGGCGCCAGGCCGAGGCGCTGGCCGTCTACCGGGACCTGCGCCACCGGCTCGTCGAGGAGCTGGGAGTCGAGCCGTCGGCCGCCACGCGGGAGGTCCACCGCCGCGTCCTGGGCCAGGACCCCGGCCTCGCCGGCCCGTCGCGCCGGCCCGCGACCAACCTGCCGCGGCGGCCCACGGCCCTGGTGGGCCGCGAGCGGGACGTCGCGGGCGTGGCCGCGCTGCTGCGGGACGCCCCGCTCGTGACGCTCGCCGGGGTCGGCGGCGTCGGCAAGACGCGGATGGCCCTGGAGGTGGCGGGCCGGGAGCGCGACCGGTTCCCCGACGGCGTGTGGCTGTGCGAGCTGGCCCCGCTCGCGCCCGACGGGCCGGTCAGCCACGCCGTCGCCGCGGCGATGCGGGTGCAGCAGCGGCACGGGCTCACCGTCGAGCAGACCGTCGTCGAGTACCTGGCCAGGCGCAGGCTGCT
>CAXTTN010000160.1:0-9780 GCA_964247105.1 uncultured Pseudonocardia sp. | reverse complement strand
GAGCACGTGCTGGACGCCGTGGCGCCGCTCGTCGGGCGGATCGTGGCGAGCTGCCCGGACGTGGCCGTCCTGGCGACCAGCCGCGAGGCCCTCGGGCTCGACGGCGAGCAGCTGTGGCCGCTGGCCCCCCTCGCGGCACCCGACGCGTCGGAGCTGTTCGTGGCCAGGGCGCGGGCCATCCGGCCGGACTTCCGGTCCGAGCCGCGCAACGCGGCAGCCATCACGGAGATCTGCCGCCGCGTGGACGGGTTGCCGCTCGCGATCGAGCTCGCCGCGGCCCGGATGCGGGTGATGAGCGCCGCCGAGGTCGCCCAGCGGCTCGACGGCGGGCGGCTGCTCACCGGGCCGGCGCGCGCCGGGCAGCCCCGCCACCACAGCCTCACCGCGGCCGTCGACTGGTCCTACCGGCTGCTGTCCGGGCCCGAGCAGCAGCTGTTCACCCGGCTGTCGGTGTTCGCGGGTGGCGCCGACCTCGCGGCGGTGCACGCCGTCTGCGCGGAACCCGGCGCGAGCGAGGCCGACACCGTGGACCTGCTCACCGCGCTCGTCGACAAGTCGATGCTCGCGGTGGTGGACGGGCCGGGCGGCACCCGCTACCGGCTGCTGGAGACGCTGCGTGCCTACGGCCGGGAGCGCCTGCCCCCCGGTGGCATCCTCGACGAGCGGCACGCCCGCTTCTTCGCCGACCTGGCCGAGCGCGCCGCGCACGGCGTGCAGGGACCCGACGAACGCTCGTGGGTCGAGCGGGCCCGCCCCGACCACGACAACCTCCGCGCGGCGTTCGAGCACGCCGTCACCGCCCGCGACGGCGACCTGGCACTGCGGTTGTCGGCGCCACTGGGCGAGGTCTGGCAGCTGCGGTTCGGCATCGAGTCCGCCGTGTGGGCGGAACGCGCGCTCGAGCTGGTCACACCGGAGCACCCGCTGTTCGTCGCGGGCGTCGGCACCGCCGCGCGCGGGGCCTGGAGCCGCGGTGACTTCGGCCGGGCCCGGACGCTCGCCGCCCGCGCGACCGGCCACAGCCCGCCCCGCGACACGCCCCGGCCGGCCTACCCGGAGGACGTCGACGCCGACGTCCGGCTCTACGAGGGCGACGTCGAGCAGGCCCTGCGCCACTACACGGCCGCCGTCGCCGCTGCGCGCCGCGACGGGAACCCGACCCGCCTGGTGTGGACGCTGTACTACGTCGCGATCTGCCAGGCGGTGCGGCGCAGGCCCGAGCTCGGCAGGGCCGCCGCCGAGGAGTCGCTGCGGCTCGCCGTGCCCACCGCCAACCCGAGCGGGCTCTCGATGGCCCACTACGCCATGGGGCTGGTGCTGAAGAAGGCCGAGCCCGAGCGCGCGCTCGACCACCTCGACACCGCGGCCGAGCTCGCGGCCTCGGTGCACAACGGCTGGTGGCAGGGCATCGCGCTGATGGAGGCGGCGGCCACCCGGGCGGTGCACGGCCCCGATCCCGCGGTCGCCGCCCGCGCGTTCGTCGAGGTTCTCGACCACTGGGACCGCATCGGCGACCGCACCCAGCAGTGGCTGAACCTGCGCTACGTCGTGCGGCTGCTCGTGCGGCTCGGCGCCCAGGACGACGCGTTCGCACTGCACACCTGCCTGCTGGCCGCGGGCAAGCCGTCGCCGCTGGGCGCGGCCCCCGCGAGCGATCCCGTCCCGCTCACGCAGGAGCAGGCGGTCTCGCGGGCGAGGGCGCGCCTGCTGAGGGCGGGTTGAGAGCGGCTGCATCCGGGTTGCAACCTGCCCTCAACCGGGGCTGCGCACTCTCGGCTCACCATCGAGAGCACGCAGAAGGGCACGTCATGGCCGTCGACAACGACAAGCTCACGGACTTCATCCACACGTTCGCCGGAGACCTCGGCGCCACGCTGGCGGCGGGCAACGTCGTCGTCGGGCACCGGCTGGGGCTGTACCGGGCCCTGGCCGAGGGCCCGGCCACGCCCGACCAGCTCGCCGAGAGGTCCGGCTGCCATCCCCGCTACCTCGCCGAGTGGCTGGCCGGTCAGGCGGCCGGCGGCTACGTCACCTACGACGCGGTGAGCGCCACGTTCTCCCTCTCCGAGGAGCAGGCCTTCGCCCTCACCGACCCCGGCGGCCCGGTCTACCTGCCCGGCGCGTTCGTCCTCGCGCTCGGCGCGCTGCGGGCCGAGCCCCGCATCACCGACGCGTTCCGCACCGGCGCCGGGCTCGGCTGGCACGAGCAGGACCCCGACGTGTTCGACGGGTGCGAGCTGTTCTTCCGCCCGGGGTACGTGGCGAACCTCGTGGCGAGCTGGATCCCCGCCCTCGACGGCGTGGAGGACAAGCTCCGGGCCGGTGCGAGCGTCGCCGACGTCGGCTGCGGGTTCGGGGCCTCGACCGTGCTGCTCGCGCAGGAGTTCCCGGCGGCGCGGGTGGTCGGCTCCGACTACCACGGCCCGTCGATCGACCAGGCCCGCAAGCAGGCCGCCGACGCGGGCGTCGCGGGCCGCGCGAGCTTCGAGGTCGAGTCGGCGCAGACGTTCACCGGAACCGGTCACGACCTGGTCACCACGTTCGACTGCCTGCACGACATGGGCGATCCGGTCGGCGCCGCCCGCCACGTCCGCGAGTCCCTCGCCGAGGACGGCACCTGGATGATCGTCGAGCCGGCCGCGGCCGACACCGTGGAGGGCAACCTCAACCCGGTCGGCCGGATCTACTACTCGGCCTCCACGTTCATCTGCGTCCCGAACGGCCTGTCACAACCCGGCGGCTACGCCCTCGGCGCGCAGGCGGGCGAGGCGGCGATCCGGCAGGTGACCGCCGACGCCGGGTTCACCCGCTTCCGGCAGGTGGCTGCCACGCCCTTCAACCTCGTGTACGAGGCCCGCCCCTAGGTACGGCGCACGTGGAGGCGGTAGCCGACCGGGATGGTCACGCCGGGGGTCTCGGCGAGCGCCCGGTCGGCCACCGCCCGCGAGAACTCGATGCGCAGCACCGCGGCGAGGGTGTCGCGGTCGGGGAAGCGCCAGACCGTCGGGATCCGCAGCAGCGAGAAGCCGCGGTCGACGAAGAAGCGTTCGGCCGCGACGGGGTCGTAGTGCGGGATGTCGCCGCGCATCCAGCCACCGTAGGGCGGCTGCGTGGCGTCGAGGTCGACGATCGCGATCGCCCCGCCAGGACGCAGCACGCGCTCCGCCTCCAGCAGCCCCGGCTCGCAGCCCTTCCCGAAGAGGTAGGCGGTGCGGGCGTGCACGACGTCGACGGACGCGTCGGGCAGTGGCAGGTCGGCGGCGCTCCCCCGGACCACGGGACGCCCCAGGGCTCGTCCCCGCTCGACGAGCGGCGCGTACGGCTCGACCCCGACCGCGGACCTGGCCTCGGCGGCGAACACCGGCAGGTGGAACCCGTCGCCGCAGCCCACGTCCACCACGTCGAGCCCCCGCCACGGCGCCGCGGCACGCAGGGCGGCCCAGATCGCGCCGTCGGCGTCCTGGGCGAGGTTCTCCTGCTCGTAGACCGCGGGCCAGTTCCAGATGTTGGGGCTCGGGATCGGGGCCCGAGGGGGCCTCGGGATCGATGGTTCGGCCCTGCGAGCAGGCCTCACGCCGGGACCAGCAGGCTGAGCACCGCCCAGGCGACGACAGCCGTGGGCAGCAGCGAGTCGAGCCGGTCCATGAGGCCGCCGTGCCCGGGCAGCAGCGCGCCCATGTCCTTGATGCCGAGGTCGCGCTTGATCAGCGACTCGACGAGATCGCCCAGCGTGGCGCACACGACGAGCAGCGCACCCGTGAGCGCCCCGGCCCACCAGGCGTCGTGCAGGAGGAAGGCGACGCTCAGCGCTCCGGCCGCCATCCCGGCGATCTGGGAGCCCGCGAAGCCCTCCCACGACTTCTTCGGGCTGATGGTCGGCGCCATCGGGTGCCGGCCCGCGATCACCCCGGCCGCGTAGCCGCCCACGTCGGAGGCGACGACGCAGAGCAGGAACGTGAGGATGCGGCCCAGGCCGTCCGGGGCGACCGTCATGAGCGTGGCGAACGAGCAGAACAGCGGGACGTAGGCCGCGCAGAAGACGCCGGCCGTGACGTCGCGGACGAAGTGCGCCGATCCACCGCGCATCCGCCACAGCAGGGCCGCGAGCGCCGTGACCGCGAACGAGACCGCGAGCCCCCGGAGCCCGAACGGCCACGACAGCCACACCATCGCCTGGCCGCCGGCCAGCAGGACCGGCAGCGGGACGGCGATCTCGGCGCCGCGGCGCAGCGCCCCGGCCAGCTCCCAGGTCGCCACGGCCGTGGACAGGGCCAGCACCGCGACGAACCAGTGCCGCTCGATCAGCAACGACGCGAGGATGACCGCGCCCATCCCCAGCCCCACGGCGATCGCGGTGACGAGGGGCCGCCCGGCCCGTGACGTCCGCGGAGCGCTCACGACGGCGGCGGGGAGATCGGAGGAGGATGCGGTCACGTCAGACTTCGAGGAGCTCGGTTTCCTTGTGCTTCACCAGCTCGTCGATCTGGTGGACGTACCGGTCGACCGTGGATTGCAGCTCCTTCTCCGCGCGCCCGACCTCGTCCTCACCCGCCTCGCCGTCCTTGACGATGCGGTGCAGCTCCTCCATCGCCTTGCGCCGGACGTTGCGGACGGTGACGCGGGCGTCCTCGCCCTTGCTCCGCGCGACCTTGACCATGTCGCGGCGGCGCTCCTCGGACAGCTGCGGCACGATCACGCGGATGATCTGCCCGTCGTTGCCGGGGTTGACCCCGAGGTCGGACTCCCGGATCGCCTTCTCGATCGCCTTCAGCGAGCCCGCGTCGTAGGGCTTGATGACGACCATCCGCGCCTCCGGGATGTTGATCGAGGCGAGCTGGTTGATCGGCGTCATCGCGCCGTAGTACTCGACGGCGACGCGGGCGAACATGTTCGGGGTGGCCCGGCCGGTGCGGACGCTCGCGAGATCGTCCTTGGCCACCGAGACGGCCTTCTCCATCTTCTCCTCGGCGTCGAAGAGCGTCTCGTCGATCACGGCTGCCTGCCTTCCCCGGGTGTGCTGACCAACGTGCCGATCCTCTCACCCCGCACCGCCCGGGCGATGTTGCCCTCGGTGAGGAGGTTGAACACGATGATCGGCATCCCGTTGTCCATGCAGAGGCTGAAGGCGGTGGCGTCGGCGACCTTGAGGCCCTGCTCCAGTACCTCACGGTGGGTGATCTCGTCGTACATCTTGGCGTCGGGGTCGGTCTTGGGATCGGCGGTGAACACGCCGTCCACGCCCTTCGCCAGCAGCAGAGCCTCGGCCCCGATCTCCAGCGCGCGCTGGGCACCCGCCGTGTCGGTGGAGAAGTACGGCATGCCCACCCCGGCGCCGAAGATGACGACGCGGCCCTTCTCCAGGTGCCGGCTCGCGCGGCGCGGGATGTAGGCCTCCGCGACCTGGCCCATGGTGATGGCGGTCTGCACGCGGGTGTCGATGTGGTGCTCGCGCTCCAGGAAATCCTGCAGGGCGAGGCAGTTCATCACCGTGCCGAGCATGCCCATGTAATCGGCCCTGGCGCGGTCCATGCCGCGTTCCTGCAGCTCGGAGCCGCGGAAGAAGTTGCCGCCGCCGATCACGACGGCGACCTGCGCACCGCCCGTCACCACCTCGGCGATCTGCCGGGCGACCGCCTCGACGACCCCCGGATCGACCCCGACGGCGCCACCGCCGAACATCTCACCGCCGAGCTTGAGGAGCACGCGACGGAATCCGGGGCGCTTGCCGTCCGGGCCGATCCGTGGGTCGTCGGTCATGCGCTGCAATCCTTACTACTGGCTCAGGCCTGCCCGACCTCGAAGCGGGCGAAGTCCTTGACGGTGACCCCCGCGGCGTCGAGCAGGGCCTTGACGGTCTTCTTCGGCTCCTGGACGGAAGCCTGCTCCAGCAGCACGACGTCCTTGTAGTAGCCGTTGATACGCCCGTCGACGATCCGCGCCAGCACCTGCTCCGGCTTGCCCTCCTCGCGCGCGGTGGCCTCGGCGATGCGCCGCTCGTTCTCGATCACCTCGGCGGGGACCTGCTCGCGGGTGGTGTACTTCGGGCTGGCCGCGGCGACGTGCATCGCCACGCCCTTGACCAGCTCCACATCGGTGCCGTCGTACGAGACGAGCGCGCCGATGGCCGGCGGCAGATCCGACGCGCGGCGGTGCAGGTAGAGCGCCACCGGCCCGTCGACGTGGATGTAGCGCTTGAGCTCGAGCTTCTCGCCGATGCGGGCGGACAGGGCGAGCACGGCCTCCTCGACGGTGCCGTCCCCGAGCTTGGCGGCCTTCAGCGCCTCGATGTCGGCGGGCTTCTCGTCGACCGCGACCTTCAGCACGGACGCGGCGAGCGCCTGGAAATCGGCGCTCTTGGCGACGAAGTCGGTCTCGCAGTTGATCTGGACCATCGTGCCGCCCTCGGCGACGACGAGCCCGTTGGCCGTCTCGCGGCCGGCGCGCTTGTCGACGTCCTTGGCGCCCTTGATGCGGAGCAGCTCGACGGCCTTGTCGAGCTCGCCTTCGGTCTCCTCGAGCGCCTTCTTGCAGTCCATCATCCCGGAACCGGTGAGGTCCCGGAGCTTCTTGACGTCGGCGGCGGTAAAGCTTGCCATGGTGGTGCCTCTTCGTCCGTTCTCGTGGAGGTCGGGGTCCGTACCCGGGCCGGACGGGCCGGCCCGGGTACGGAGGGTGCGCGGATCAGCTGGTGGTCTGCGCGGTGCCGTTGCTGGTGGTGGCGGGCGCGGCGGCGACGGCCGGGGCCGGTGCCTCCACCGGGGTGGCAGCGGCATCGGTCAGGCTGGCACCGTCGGAACCGGCACCGGCCGGGAGCAGCTCGCGCTCCCACTCGGCGAGCGGCTCGTCGGCGGCGGCACCGGCGGCACCGGCCTCGCCCGACTTGGCCCCGCCCGAGCGCTCGGAGCGGGCCACGAGGCCGTCGGCGGCGGCGCGCGCGATCACCTTGGTGAGCAGCGCGGCCGAGCGGATCGCGTCGTCGTTGCCCGGGATCGGGAAGTCGACCTCGTCGGGGTCGCAGTTCGTGTCCAGGATGGAGACGACCGGGATGCCCAGCTTGCGAGCCTCGCCGACGGCGATGTGCTCCTTCTTGGTGTCGACGATCCAGACGGCACTGGGGATCTTGGTCATGTCCCGGATGCCGCCGAGCGTCTTCTCCAGCTTGGTCTTCTCCCGGGTGAGCATGAGGATCTCCTTCTTGGTGCGACCCTCGAAGCCCCCCGTCTGCTCCATCGCCTCCAGCTCCTTCATCCGCTGGAGGCGCTTGTGCACGGTCTGGAAGTTGGTGAGCATGCCGCCCAGCCAGCGCTGGTTGACGTACGGCATGTTGACGCGGCCGGCCTCGTCGGCGATGGCCTCCTGCGCCTGCTTCTTCGTGCCGACGAACATGATCGTGCCGCCGTGCGCCACGGTCTCGCGGACGAACTCGTAGGCGCGGTCGATGTAGGACAGCGTCTGCTGCAGGTCGATGATGTAGATGCCGTTGCGCTCGGTGAGGATGTAGCGCTTCATCTTCGGGTTCCAGCGCCGGGTCTGGTGCCCGAAGTGCACACCGGAATCCAGCAACTGCTTCATGGTGACGACGGCCATAGCCGGAGTGCACCCTCTCTTCCAGGCGTGTCCGCTCCAGCGGGTCACGCACGCGGTTTGCGATGCAACCGGCCGGCGGCATCGCCCTGGCGTCGCGTCGGCGGCCGGACCCGCAGGTGAGAGCCCGCGGGACCGCCCGTCCGCCGTTACCCCGCAGTGGGGGTACGCGAACGCGCGAAGTCACCCCGCGCAGTGGCGGGGCGCGAGCCGAGTGTACGCCGGGGCCCGGACCGGCCTCACCTCGCATGCCCGCCGCCGTCCCCATCGACGGTGGGTCATCCACAGCCGCCGCGATCGCCGGTTCCGTCGGGCCGCTCGCGGGGCAGGCTGGACCGGTGGGGATGACGAGGGGCGGGTCGCCGCCGTGGTGGCGGCCGCGCTCGTCCTGGGTGACATCGGGCCCGCCGGAGCGAGGGCCGGGCCGGAGCTCACCGCGTCCTCGCCGGTAGCGGGTTCGGGGCCGGAACGGAGCGAGCCGTCGGCACCCGGAGCCGGCTACGCGTGGCCGCTCGCTCCCCGCCCCGCGGTCGTCCGGCCGTTCCGCCCGCCCGCCGACGCCTTCGGACCCGGGCACCGCGGGGTGGATCTGGCCGGCGTCCCGGGCCGGCCGGTGCTCGCCGCGCGCGGGGGAACCGTCGCGTTCGCGGGGGTGCTGGCCGGGCGGGGCGTGGTCTCCGTCCAGCACCCCGACGGTCTGCGCACGACCTACGAGCCGGTCTCCCCCGCGGTGGCCGCCGGGGCGGTCGTCCGGACCGGCGACGTCATCGGCCGGCTGGACGCCGGCCACCCCGGGTGTTCGGTGGAGGCGTGCCTGCACTGGGGCGTGCTGCGGGCCCGCGCGGAGTACGTCGACCCCCTCGTCCTGCTGCGCCCGGCCCGGATCCGGCTCCGGCCGGTGCCGGTGCCGTGGCCCGGCGGTGACCCGGCGCCCTGAGTACCGGAGCGGCGCGCGCCCCCCGCGCCGCGCGCGCGTAACGACGCGAGCGTGGCGGGCAGAACGCGCGCGGGGCCGCCCGGTTCAGCCCGCGGCCAGCTCCTCCAAGCGGCCCCGCAGGCGCCCGACCAGCCGGGAGTGCAGCTGGCAGACCCTCGACTCCGTGACGCCCAGCAGCCGGCCGATCTCGGCGAGCGTGCGGTTCTCCAGGTAGTACAGCTCCACGACGCGCCGGTCGCGCTCGCCGAGCTGGGACACGGCCACGTTCAGCTGACGTGACAGCTCCCGTTCCTGCAACACCGTCATGGGATCGGGCGCGCGCTCGTCGGCCATGAGCTCCGACACCCCGCCGCTGCTCTCCTCCAGCGCCTCGATGCTGATCACCTGAACCTGCTGCGTGAGGCCGCGGAGATCGCGCGGAGCGACGCCGAGCTCCTCGGCGAGCTCCCGGTCGGTGGCCGCCCGTCGCAACCGGGACTCCAAGCGTTCCTGGGCCCGTTCGACCTCGCGCACCCGGCCGCGGACGGTTCGGGGCACCCAGTCCTGCGCGCGCAGCTCGTCGAGGATCGCGCCGCGGATGCGCTGCGCCGCGTAGCTCTCGAAGCGGGGGCACCGCTCGGGGTCGAAGCGTTCCACGGCGTCGATCAGGCCGAAGACGCCGGACTGCGCCAGATCGGCGTGGTCGAGGTAGGACGGCAGCCCCGCCGCGACCCGGTGTGCGACCGCCCGGACGAGCGGGGCGTAGTGCACCACGAGCCGGTCGCGCAGTGTGCGTGTCGGATCGGCCGAGTAGGCCGCCCACAGCTGATCGACCGGCGCGGACCGGGGCGGCCCCGACGGCTCCGGAACGAGCTCCACGAGGGTCGGGGGGAACGGCACCGTCGCCGATACCACCGGGCCCATGGACGCCCTGAGCTGCGCGGATTCGAGCAGGACGGGCTCACGCCCTGGGATGCGCCTGCTCATGAACCACCTTCAGCCGCTCGACGGTCACGTGTGTGTAGAGCTGAGTGGTTGCTAGCTTAGCGTGACCGAGCAACTCCTGTACGTAACGCAGGTCCGCGCCGCCCTCCAACATGTGAGTGGCCGCCGCGTGCCGCAGGCCGTGCGGCCCGACGTCCGGCGCGCCGGGGACGGCGGCGACGGCCCGGTGCACCACCTCGCGCGCGATCCGGGGGTCGAGGCGGCCGCCCTTCGCGCCGAGCAGCAGCGCGGGCGGCGACCCCGGCCGCACGAGCGCGGGCCGGCCGGCTTCCAGC
>CAXTTN010000159.1:0-13741 GCA_964247105.1 uncultured Pseudonocardia sp. | reverse complement strand
TTCGACGCCGACGTCCTCAAGAGCGGCAAGACCGTCGTGGTCGACTTCTGGGCCACCTGGTGCGGCCCGTGCAAGATGGTCGCCCCGGTGCTCGACGAGATCGCCGGCGAGCACAAGGAGACCCTGACGGTCGCGAAGCTGGACATCGACGCCAACCCGGAGACGGCCCGCACCTTCCAGGTCATGTCGATCCCGACCATGATCGTCTTCAAGGACGGCAAGCCGGTCAAGCAGATCGTCGGAGCCAAGCCGAAGGCCGCGCTGCTGTCGGATCTGGCCGACTACATCAGCTGATCCCACCCGACGACGTCACGGCCCGTCCCGGAACCCCGGGGCGGGCCGTTTATCACGGGCCGGACACGCCGGGACACGGCCCGCTGTCCCCCGGTCGGGTCACGACAGGGCACAATGTCGTCCGGCCGGCCGCACAATGCGGCGCAACGACGCGAGAACTGACGAGCGAGGGGTGCATGCAGCTGCTGCGCCGAGGTGACCGCGGACCGGCGGTCGTCGAGGTTCGGGCGATGCTCGCGACGTTCGGCCTGCTGGCCGACGCGGGCGCGCCGGACGACCTCTTCGACGTCCATGTCGAGCACGCGGTCCGGTCCTTCCAGCAACAGCGCGGGCTCATCACCGACGGCATCGTCGGCCCGTCGACCTACCGCGCGCTGCGCGACGCCGGCTGGACGCTCGGCGACCGCATGCTCGCCCTCATGATCTCCGCCCCGATGACGGGCGACGACGTCGCGATGCTGCAGGAGCGCCTGTCGGAGCTCGGCTACAACCCCGGCCGTCCCGGCGGGGTGTTCGACGAGCAGACCGAGAAGGCGCTGCGCCGCTTCCAGCGCGAGTACGGCCTCGTCGCCGACGGGCTGTGCGGCCCCGCCACGCTGCGCTCGCTGCGCCAGCTCGGCCGCAAGGTCACCGGTGGCCGCCCGCACCTGATGCGCGAGCAGGAGCTGCTGCGCCAGGCCGGCCCGCGGCTGCGCGGCAAGCGCATCGTCGTCGACCCGGGACACGGCGGCGTGGACCGCGGTGTCGTCGTGGCGGGCGTCGCCGAGGCCGATCTCATGTGGGATCTCGCCCGCAGGCTCGTCGGGCGCATGACCGCCACCGGCATGGACGCGATGCTCTCCCGCCAGGAGCACACCTGCCCGTCCGAGACGGAGCGCGCCGCGTTCGCCAACAACGCCGGCGCCGATCTCGTGCTCTCGCTGCACACCGACGCGCACCACCACATGCACGCCCAGGGCCTCGCCACGTTCCACTTCGGCAACGGCACCGGCTCGACGTCGACGGTGGGGGAGGCGCTCGCCGGCCTGATCCAGCGCGAGCTGCTCACCCGCACCGCGATGGTCGACTGCTGGAGCCAGGCCCGAACCTGGGAGCTGCTGCGGCTCACGCGGATGCCCGCGGTGCGCGTGGAGGTCGGCTACCTCAGCCACATCGGCGATCGCACCCGTCTGCTGAGCACGGAGTTCCGCGACGTCGTGGCGGAGGGGATCCTGGTGGCCGTCAAACGCCTGTACCTGCTCGGACAGGACGATCAGCCCACCGGGACGTTCACTTTCGGCGATGTACTGGCCCGTGAGCTCGAACGGGGCGGCGCGCAGGCCATGTGACGGCCGCGCGCTGCGAGGCCCTCAGCGTCAGGCTCAGAGCGCCCTGATTGCGCCGCAGGACGTTGCGCCCGCCCGGCTCGGTATCCCCCCAGGCGGGGCCGTGGCCTGGAGCGGAATCGTGATCGTGCCGAGCAACTGCTCCAGCGCGGCCTCGACGTCCTCCTTCCACGTCAGACCCGACCGCAGCTCCATCCGCAGCCGCGGCCAGCGCGGGTGCGGGCGGATGGTCTTGAACCCGACGCCGCGCAGGAAATCGGCGGGGATGAGACAGCCGGGCTCGGTGGGGCGCTGGTCGCCGAAGACCTCGATGGCCTTGACGCCGCGGCGGGTGAGGTCCTTCACCACCGCCTGCGCGAGCATGCGGCCCAGGCCCTCGCCGGAGAACTCGGGCATCACCTGCATGGTGGTGAGCAGCACGGCATCGGCGCTGACCGGGCCGGTCGGCATCTCGGCGGCGCGCGGCACCGCCGAGGGGGGCGCGTAGATCACGTAACCGGCCGGCACGCCGTCCATGTGCGCGACGCGGCCGCACGACCCCCACTCCAGGAGGACCTCGGAGACCCAGGCCTCCTTCTCCAGCTCGGTGGAGCCGAAGTCGAGTGCCTGCTTGCCGAGGTGCTCGGACAACTCCCAGAAGACGCACCGCCGGCATCTCTTGGGCAGATCGTCCAGATTGTCCAGCGTGAGCGGCGCCACATGCCAGGACAAGAGCTACCTCCGAGGACGGCGGCGCCCGTGCGCCGACAACCGACCATAGATCGATCCAGCAGCGATTCCTACCCCGGCTGCTGCGACCGGTGCTCCGGTCACGCCGAAGGGCAGGAGATTCATCCATCCTGGTTACACTCGATCGGATCGCTGCGCCGGTCGGAGCATCCGGTCGGCGCGCACGTCACCCGTCGACGACGCAGGAGATCGCCGTGCCCGAGGTCCAGCCCCCGTTCCCGCCCCGCCCGACCGAGCGGTTCGCGGCCCGGACGGCGGGCATGACGGCGTCGGAGATCCGGGCGTTGTTCGCCGTGGCCAGCCGGCCCGAGGTCGTGTCGCTCGCGGGCGGCATGCCCAACCTGGCCGCGCTGCCGCTGGATTCGCTCGCCGCCGAGGTGGCCGATCTCGTTGCCCGCGAGGGGCAGGTGGCGCTGCAGTACGGCTCGGCCCAGGGGGTGCCGGCGCTGCGCCAGCAGATCTGCGAGGTGATGGCGCTCGAGGGCATCAGGGCCGATCCCGACGACGTCGTGGTCACCGTCGGCTCCCAGATGGCGCTCGACCTCGTCACCCGCATCTACTGCGATCCCGGCGACGTCGTGCTGGCCGAGGGGCCGTCCTACGTCGGCGCGCTCGGGTCGTTCGCCGCGTACCAGGCGCGGGTGGTGCACGTGGCGATGGATGAGCACGGCCTCGTCCCCGAGCTGCTGCGCCAGGCGCTGGCGTCGCTGGCCCAGCAGGGGATCACGCCGAAGTTCCTGTACACGATCCCGAACTTCCACAACCCGGCCGGCGTCACGCTGGCGGTCGAACGCCGGGCCGAGGTGCTGGAGATCTGCGCGCGCTACGGCGTCGCCGTCGTCGAGGACAACCCGTACGGCCTGCTCGGTTTCACCGGGCGCACCTACCCGGCGCTCCGCTCGCTCGACCGCGACGTCGTGTACCTCGGCTCGTTCTCCAAGACGTTCGCGTCCGGCCTGCGCGTCGGCTGGGCGCTGGTGCCGCCGGCGGTCCGCGACCGGCTGGTGCTCGCCGCCGAGTCGGCCACGCTGTGCCCACCGAGCTTCACCCAGATGCTCGTCTCCCGGTACCTCGCCGCCCACGACTGGCGAAGCCAGATCAAGACGTTCACCGAGGCCTACCGCGATCGTCGCGACGCGATGCTGCGCGCGCTGGATACCTACCTCCCCGAGGGTTGCACGTGGAACGTGCCCGACGGCGGCTTCTACGTGTGGCTGACCGTGCCCGAGGGCATCGACACCAAGGCCATGCTGCCGCGTGCCCTCACCGCGCGGGTCGCCTACGCGTCGGGCACCGGGTTCTACGCCGACGGCCTCGGCAGCCGCCAGCTCCGCCTGTCCTACTGCTACCCGACGCCGGAGCGGATCACCGAGGGCGTGCGGCGGCTGGCCGGGGTGGTGGAGGCGGAGCTCGACGTGATGCACACCTTCGGTACGAGCGCGCGCCCGGCGCTCCGCCCGAGCCCGCCCCGCAACGGTCCGCAGACCCCCTCGCCCAGCACCCCCTGACTGACGGCCGGGCGACGTGCCGCCTGAGTCGGCGCCGCCGCCGTGGCGCAGAATGCGTCGGTGAGCGATCGAACGGTGGCCGTGCTGGCCGGAGGCCTGTCCCACGAGCGTGAGGTGTCGCTGCGATCGGGGCGACGGCTGGCGTCGGCGCTGCGGGAGGCCGGGGCCGACGTCCGCGAGTGGGACATGGACGTGTCGCTCGTCGAACGCCTGCGCAGTGACCCACCCGACGCCGTCGCGATCGCGTTGCACGGCGGCGAGGGGGAGAACGGTTCGGTGCAGGCGGTGCTGGAGCTGCTCGGCGTCCCCTTCGTCGGCACGCCCGCTCGCGCCTGCCGCCGGGCCTGGGACAAGCCGACGGCGAAGGCCGAGCTGGACCGGGCCGGGCTCGGCACGCCGGACTGGGTGGCGCTGCCGCACACCACGTTCCGCGCGCTCGGGGCGCAGGCGGTCCTCGACGCGATGGTCGACCGCCTCGGACTCCCGCTGATGCTCAAGCCCGACCAGGGCGGATCGGCGCTGGGGGCGCAGGTCGTCCGCGACCGCGCCGACCTCCCGGCCGCGATGGTGAGCTGCCTGGCCTACGCCGACACGGTGCTGGCGGAGCGGTTCGTCGTCGGCACCGAGGTGGCCGTCGCGGTGGTGGAGGACGGCGACGCGCCGCGCGCGCTGCCGGCGGTCGAGGTCGACACCGCCGGCGGGCTGTACGACTACACCGCCCGCTACACCCCGGGCGCGACGACGTTCCACTGCCCGGCCCGCCTGGACGACGCCGTGCTGGCGGCGCTGGAGGAGGCCGCCCTGGCCGCCCATCGCCTGCTCGGGCTGCGCGACGTCTCCCGGATGGACGCCGTGGTGGACGGCAACGGTCGCGTGCAGATCCTCGAGGTGAACGTCTCGCCCGGCCTGACCGAGACCTCGCTCCTGCCCACCGCGGCCCGGGCGTCGGGACTGGATCTCGGAGCGTTGTACGCGGCACTGGTCGATCGGGCCGTCGAGCGCGGGTGACCCGGCGATGTTTCACGTGAAACAGGGCCCCGGGGCCCGATGTTTCACGTGAAACATCGGCGTGATCGACGCCTCGGGACACAGAGCCGCGCTGCCCGCGGTGGCACGTCCGGTAACGACGATCACCAGCGCGCGGCCACGTCGACCCGCACCGAAGCGCGCCGGTGCCGATCTGTATCCGCTGCCTGGGCACGATCGGTGCTCCGGGGAGCGCCGCGGTGAGCACAGCTGCGCATCCCAGCACGGCGCGTCAGCACGGCGGCGGGGTCGACCTCCACCCAGGCTCGATCGACGGCCGGGGACCAGCAGCCGCAGTGAGCACGGTCGCCCGTCCCGGGACGGTGATCACCGCCGCGGGGAGCGCAGAACCGCGCTGGACGCGGTCGCGCGTCGCAGGACGGCGATCACCGGCGTTCCGCGGGACGTGGCCAGTCCACCGGGCCGGCGCCGCGGCGGCACAGCACCGGCCGGTGCGTGCTCGGCGCCGGCGGCGCGTCCGCCGGGCATGATCGATGCCTCGGGACTCCGAGCCGAGCGGAGCGCGGTCATACGTCCCAGGATGGCGATCAGCTGCGTTCCGCGGAACGCAGCCGCCGAACCTGTCAGAGAGCTGCAGCCGGGGGGGCGACGGAGTAGCTAGGTGGGCCGGTTCATCAGGGCCGCGATGCGCTCCAGGTCCTGCACCGATCCGAACTCGACGACGATCCGCCCCTTGCGCTGTCCCAGCTCGACCTTGACGCGCGTGTCGAACGCGTTCGACAGCTTCTCGGCCAGGTCCTGCAGACCCGGCGCCTGCATCGGCTTGCGGCGGGAGGGCTTGTCCGGCGCCGGTGACGCGCGGCGCAGCAGGACCACGGCCTCCTCGGTGGCCCGCACCGACATGCCCTCGGCGATGATCCGGGTGGCGAGCTCCTCCTGCCGCACGGCGTCGTCCAGGCCGAGGAGGGCGCGGGCGTGCCCGGCCGACAGAACTCCCGCCGCGACGCGGCGCTGCACCGACACGGGCAGCTTCAGCAGCCGGATCGTGTTGGTGACGACGGGCCGGCTGCGGCCGAGCCGATCGGCCAGCTCGGTGTGCGTGACGCCGAACTCGACCAGCAGCTGCTCGTAGGCGGCCGCCTCGTCGAGGGGGTTGAGCTGGACGCGGTGGATGTTCTCCAGCAGGGCGTCGCGGAGCATCGCGTCGTCGCCGGTCTGCCGGACGATCGCGGGCAGCGTCGCGAGCCCGGCGCGCTGCGCGGCCCGCCACCGCCGCTCGCCCATGACGAGCTGGTACGCGCCGGGGGAGGCCTCGCGCACGACGATCGGCTGCAGCAGCCCGAACTCGCGGATGGAGTGCTCCAGCTCGGCGAGGGCCTCCTCGTCGAACGCCGTACGGGGCTGCTGCGGGTTGGGGACGACCGACGAGAGCGGGATCTCCCGGTAGACCGCACCGGCCGGGGCGAGCTCCCGGTCGTCGGCCGGCGTGGGCGAGGGGATCGTGAGCTGCGGGGCGGGCGGCGGACCCGTCGGGATGAGCGCGGCGAGCCCGCGTCCGAGCCCGCCCTTCCGCTCGACCACGGGGCTCACCGACCGCTCGGGACGGCCATCGTGGCGCCGCGCTCGGCGATCTCGCGAGCCGCGTCGACGTAGCTCATCGCCCCGCGCGAGCCCGGGTCGTAGGCGAGCACGGTCTGGCTGTAGCCCGGCGCCTCCGACACCTTGACGCTGCGGGGGATGACCGTGCGCAGCACCGTCGGGCCGAAGTGGCGGCGCACCTCGTTGGTGACCTGGTCGGCGAGCTTGGTGCGCCCGTCGTACATGGTCAGCAGGATCGTCGAGACGTGCAGTGCCGTGTTGAGGTGCGAGCGCACGAGGTCGATGTTGCTGAGCAGCTGGCCGAGGCCCTCCAGCGCGTAGTACTCGCACTGGATCGGGATCAGCACCTCCTGCGCGGCCACCAGCGCGTTGACGGTCAGCAGGCCCAGCGACGGCGGGCAGTCGACGAACACGTAGTCGACGTCCAGCTCCTCGAGCGCGGCGGAGGACAGGGCCAGCTTCAGCCGGTTCTCGCGGGCGACCATGCTGACCAGCTCGATCTCGGCGCCGGCCAGGTCGATGGTGGCCGGCACGCACAGCAGGTCCGGCGACGCCGTGCTCGCCACCGCGGCCTCGGCCAGCGAGATCTCCCCGAGCAGGCACTCGTACACCGACGGCGTGCCCACCCGATGGTCGACGCCCAGCGCCGTGCTCGTGTTGCCCTGCGGGTCGAGGTCGATCACCAGCACGCGGACGCCGTGCATCGCCAGCGCCGCCGCCAGGTTGACGGTGCTGGTGGTCTTGCCGACGCCACCCTTCTGGTTGGCGACGGTCAACACCCGCCGGTGCGACGGCCGGGGCATCCGGTACCGCTCGGGGTGCAGCACCCGGGCCGCCCGTTCCGCCTCCTCGGCGATGGGCGTCCAGCCGGGTGTTTCACGTGAAACATCGGGCACCGTCACGCCTGTCCTCTCCTCCGCCGTGGGCGATCGACCCGCTCGACGGCGACCACCGTGCTCGGGGGATCGACGATCCCCACGCCGCACATCAGGATCCGGGGGGTTCCGCCGCCCAGCCGCTCGACGGCGTCGGTGTCGCGCGCGACCTCGTCGGGCGCGGACGCCCCCTTCACCGCGAGCATCGTCCCACCCGGGCGTACGAGCGGTAGACACCAGCCCGCCAAGCGGTGCAGGGGAGCGACGGCGCGGGACGTCACCACGTCGGCTCCCTCCCATCGACGGCGGACCGTGATCTCCTCGGCCCGCCCCCGCTCGACGTCGACGTCGATGCCGAGATCCGCGATGACCCCCAGGAGCCACTCGACCCGGCGGGCGAGCGGTTCGACGAGGACCATCCCGAGATCGGGCCGGGCCAGCACCAACGGTATCCCGGGCAGGCCCGCGCCCGAGCCGACATCGACCACCCGCGCGCCGTCCGGCAGGAGTTCGGCGACGACGGCGCAGTTGAGGACGTGCCGGTCCCAGACCCGGGGCGCCTCCCGGGGCCCGATCAACCCGCGCTCGACGCCGGAGGTCGCCAGATGCTCGGCGAACCGCCTGGCCAGCTCCAGGCGGTCCCCGAACAGCTTCTCAGCCGGATCAAGCACCGCGGAACACGACGACCTGGCGGCGCGGCTCCTCGCCCTCGCTCTCGCTGGAGACACCCTTCACACGGGCGACCGCGTCGTGGACGACCTTGCGCTCGAACGGGGTCATCGGGCGCAGGCGGGCCGGCTCGCCGGAGGCCAGCACCTCGTTGGCGGTGCGCAGCCCCATCTCGGTGAGCTCGTCACGACGGCCCTGGCGCCAGCCGGCGATGTCGAGCATCAGCCGGCTGCGGTTGCCCGAGGCCTGCTGCACCGCGAGCCGGGTGAGCTCCTGGAGCGCTTCCAGCACCGCGCCACGGTCACCGACGAGCCTCTCCAGGTCCTCGCCGCCGTCGATGCTGACGATGGCCCGGCCGGCCTCGACGTCGAGGTCGATGTCGCCGTCGTAGTCCAGGACGTCGAGCAGTCGTTCGAGGTAGTCCCCGGCGATGTCGCCCTCACGGACCAGCTGGTCCTCGGCCGTGGCGGCCGGGCGCGACCCGGACCCGGCCTCGGTGGCGCCCTCCTGTGCGGTCTTCGGCACGTTGCGTCTCCTCTCCCTGCGATGGTGCGGGGCGCCGCCTGCGCGGAGACGCCCCGCGGCGGCCGCCGACGCGGGCGACCGCAGTGGATCGTGGGTTCAGCGGCGCTTGCGGGGCTTGCGCGCGGGCGGGCGGGAACCGCCACCGCCGCTGCGGACCCCGGCGCCTGCCGTGCCGTTCGTGGAACCGTTGCGGGACCCGTTCGCGCCGGCCGGCTTGCGCGTGACCGGCTTCGCGCCGGGCGTCTTCGCCGGCGGCACCTCGTTGACGACGACGGGCTCCGGGCGGACCGGCTTCTGCCCCGGCTTGGGGGCGAGCGACTGCCGGGTGGCCACGGCCGTCTCGCGCTTCTCGGTCTGCTCCCGGTCGATCCGCTTGTACACGACGTACTGCTGGCCCAGCGTCCACAGGTTGTTCGCGACCCAGTAGAGGAGCACGGCGAGCGGCAGGAACGGGGCACCGACGACGACACCGATGGGGAAGACGTAGAGCATCAGCTTGTTCATGATCGCGGTCTGCGGGTTGTCGCCCTGCACCGCGGTCTGGCGGGCCACCGAGTGGCGCGCCGTGATGTGGGTGAAGATGCCCGCCGCGATCATCAGCGGGATCATCACGATGAGCATCGCCGTGATCGACGTGCCGGCCTTGCTCAGCAGCTCGGAGCCCTGCGTGATCCACGACCCGAGCTTCGCCCCGAACAGGCTGGCGTTGTTGAACGAGAGCACGCCCGCCTGGTCGAAGAAGTAGTTCTCGGTGCGGACCGACCCGTCGAGGTTGATCGGCACGCCCGCGTCGTTGATCGGCCCGAACGAGCGCAGCACGTGGAACAGCCCGATGAACACGGGCACCTGGACGAACACGGGCAGGCAGCCGGCGAGCGGGTTGACGCCGTGCTCCTTCTGCAGCCGCTGCATCTCCGCGGCCTGCTTCTGCTTGTCGTTCGCGTACTTCTTGCGAACCTTCTGCAGCTCCGGCTGGAAGTCCTGCATCTTGCGCATCGACCGCACCTGGGCGACGAACGGCTTGAAGAGGATCGCGCGCAGGGTGAAGACGAGGAAGAGGACGGACAGCGCCCACGCGATGCCGCCGGCCCATCCGTCCCCGGGGAGCACGTAGCTGAACGCCTTGTGCCAGAACCACAGGATGAAGGAGACCGGGTAGTAGATGAAGTTCAGCACGGCGCTTGCTCCTCGTGGTGGTCCGGGACCGGACGGTTGCGGACGTCGCGGGCCGGCGGCACCGGGTCGTTGCCTCCAGGGTGCCATGGCGCGCACTTCAGCAGGCGCCAGAGCGTGAGACCGGTACCACGCGCGACGCCGTGGACCTCGACGGCCTCGACGGCGTACGCGCTGCAGGACGGGTAGAACCGGCACGTCGGGGGCAGCGCGGGGGAGACGTAGGTCTGGTAGCCGCGGATCAGCGCGAGCAGCAGCCGTTTCACGACGCACTCAACTTGCGCAACGACGAGCGCAGCCCGGCGTCGAGATCCTCGGCCAGCTCGGCCGACGACGACGCGGATGCGGGCGGGAGGGCGCGCACGACGAGCAGGGCGCCGGGCGGCAGGGTGTGGAGGCGCGGGGCAACGAGATGACGGAGCCGCCGCGCGACACGATGGCGCACCACGGAACCTCCCACCGCCTTGCTCACCACGAAGCCGGCCTTCGGGGGGCCGGTGCCGCTCGCCGCGTACAGGTGGACGACGAGCCTCGACCGGCCACTGCGCCGGCCACGCTTGACGGCGGTACCGAAATCGTCCCGGTGCGTGAGCCGGGATCCGGCCGGCAACATCTCGGGACGGCCCGGATCAGGCGGTGAGCTTGTCGCGGCCCTTGCTGCGGCGGGCGGCGACGATGGCCCGACCTGCGCGCGTGCGCATACGCAGCCGGAACCCGTGCGTACGCGCGCGGCGGCGGTTGTTCGGCTGGAAGGTGCGCTTGCCCTTGCTCACGTCGGCTCTCCTGCTCGACGGACGGGACGAACCGGCCATCGATGATCATCGTGCGCTGTCTGTTCGGACGGTGGTGCGGGTGGCGGCGACGGAAGCTGACCGCCGGACACGCTTGTGACCAGGGTACGCAAGCCCTCGAGAGGGGCGCAAACCGCCCCGCGCCCGAAGAGGATGTCCCGGTCGGCTCGCGGCCGGCGGCCGGTGTTAGCGTGCCACCTCACCACGCGATCCGGGGGGATCACCCGCTCGACCACCACGGGCCCGCACGAGATCACTCGGCGTGTCCGCGTACGGTCCTGCGCACAGGTGTGGACAAGTCTGGGGATGAGCGGACCCGCTATGGGGACGAGGGCACCGCGGGCGACAACCGGAAGGGAGCCGACCGGTGGCCGACCAGGCAGGGGACCTCGGGCAGGTCTGGAACCGAGTGATCGCCGATCTCTCCGGGGCGTCGGCCGGATCGGGTGTCCAGACGCTCTCCCCGCAGCAGCGCGCGTTCCTCCGGTTGACCCGGCCGCTGGGCCTCATCGACGGCACCGCCCTGCTCGCCGCGCCGAGCGAGTTCGCGAAGGGCGCGATCGAGCAGATCCTGCGCCGCCCCATCAGCGAGGCGCTGGGCCGCCACCTCGGCGTCGCGGTGAACCTGGCCGTCGTCGTCGACGCGTCCGCCGCGTCGGGGGGCACGGAGGTCCCCAACCCGGCGGGCCACGTGCCTCAACCCCGGCACGACCCGACGCGGCCGGAACGGTCGGAGCGCGTGCACCACGACCGTTCCGAGCGCCCGGAACCGGCGGGCTCGGACGGCGCCGCCCTGACCACGAACGGGTTGACCACCGACGGGCTCGACCTGGACGGCGTGCCCTCCGACGGGATGCCGACCACCGGGCCGGTGGCGATCGCCGATCCGCCCGACGGCATCCGGGGCGGCGGGCACCGCAACGGCGAGGTGTGGCCGACCTACTCCGGCTCGCCCGCGGGCGACCAGGTGCAGCCGCGCTCGCAGACGCGGCTGAACGAGAAGTACACGTTCGACACGTTCGTCATCGGCGCCTCCAACCGGTTCAGCCACGCCGCCGCCGTCGCGGTGGCCGAGGCGCCGGCGCGCGCGTACAACCCGCTGTTCATCTGGGGCGATTCCGGGCTGGGCAAGACCCACCTGCTGCACGCCGTCGGGCACTACGCGCAACGGCTGTTCCCCGGCATGCGCGTGCGGTACGTCAGCACCGAGGAGTTCACGAACGACTTCATCAACTCCCTGCGCGACGACCGCAAGGTCGCGTTCCAGCGCCGCTACCGCGATGTCGACGTGCTGCTGGTGGACGACATCCAGTTCCTGGAGGGCAAGGAAGGCACCCAGGAGGAGTTCTTCCACACCTTCAACACCCTGCACAACGCGAACAAGCAGATCGTCGTCTCGTCCGACCGGCCGCCCAAGCGGCTGGAGACGCTCGAGGACCGGATGCGCACGCGGTTCGAGTGGGGGCTCATCACCGACATCCAGCCGCCCGAGCTGGAGACGCGCATCGCGATCCTCCGCAAGAAGGCCGCGCAGGATCGCCTCGCCGTCCCCGGTGACGTCCTGGAGTTCATCGCCGAGCGCATCGAGCGCAACATCCGCGAGCTGGAGGGCGCGCTGATCCGCGTCACGGCGTTCGCGTCGCTCAACCGGCAGCCGGTCGACACCCAGCTCGCCGAGATCGTGCTGCGCGACCTCATCCCCGATTCCGGGGCGTCGGAGATCACCGCCCCGACGATCATCGCGGTGACGGCCGACTTCTTCGGCATCACCATCGAGGAGATCTGCGGCCCGGGCAAGACGAAGGCGGTGGCCCAGCCCCGTCAGATCGCCATGTATCTGTGCCGCGAGCTCACCGACCTGTCGCTGCCGAAGATCGGCCAGACGTTCGGCGGCCGCGACCACACCACGGTGATGCACGCCGACCGGAAGATCCGCAACGAGATCGCGCAGCGCCGCAAGACCTTCGAGCAGGTCCAGGAGCTGACGGCACGCATCAAGCAGCGCGCCCGCCATTAGGGACGCCCGGCCCGGCAGCGGACGGGCTCGTCCGTCGCGCGAGAACGCCGTGATCGCCGTCAGCCGCACACCACGGCCCTGCCGAGGGCGATGCCGTGCGGCCCGCGGCGATCATGGTCGCCGGTGATCCGTCCGAAGGGACGATGTTTGTAGTCCCGGGCCGCGCGCGCGTTGCGGGTGCGGTGCGCGCGTTGCTACGCGCGCGTGACGTACGGAACGCGCGCGGGGGCCGTGATCGCGAGCCGTAGCGCGTCGCCCCGACCGTCACCGGTAACGGTCACGGGGCGTTCTCGGATAGCTACAGCGAGCACGCCTCGCCTCCTCCGCGTCAAGCGCCGATCGGACCAACCCGGTCGCGCAGCGTTCACGCGTGACCACTCTTCCACCCACATCTGGGGACAACTCTGTGGATGGACGCCCCGGGGCCCGTGGACGGATGGCGGCAGAACCGTGGACAACCGGTGTCCAACCCGGGGACAGATCCCCCCGAACTCGCTCCATCCACCGCGCCGCCGATCCGTGCACCGTCGGTCCCAGGGTTCCGTCCACATCACGCCGCGCCCTGTGACCTGCGTCGACGGGCTCCATCCACACTATGCACAGGCGTTAGTACTACTGCTGGATCTCTCTTCTTCATGAACTACAAGAAGAACAACGGTGTGGACGGGCGAGGGCGGTGTCACCGGAAGGGGTGGGGTCGAGCCGGGATGACACCCGCAACCCCGAGGCTCTACGGTGGGCGTCCGGCTCGATCCACCGAGACGACCCCACCTGAACCACTCGTGCGAGAGGCACCGCCATGAAGTTCCGTGTCGAACGCGACGTCCTCGCCGACGCGGCAGCGTGGGTAGCCCGCAGCCTCCCCGCCCGACCGCCGGTACCGGTGCTCGGCGGCGTCCTGATCGAGGCCACCACGAGTGAGGGCGGCGACCGCCTGACGGTGTCGGGGTTCGACTACGAGACCTCGGCCCGCGTCGAGCTGGACGCGACGATCGGCGACCCGGGCCGCGTGCTCGTCTCCGGCCGGCTGCTCGCCGACATCACCCGCGCGCTGCCGTCCAAGCCGGTGGACCTCGTGGTCGACGGGTCGCGCGCCACGATCAACTGCGGCAACAGCCGGTTCAGCCTCCCGACGATGCCGGTCGAGGACTACCCGCAGCTGCCGTCGATGCCCCAGCTGGCCGGCACGGTCGCGGCCGGGGACCTGGCGCAGGCGGTCTCGCAGGTGGCGGTCGCCGCCGGCCGCGAC
>CAXTTN010000158.1:0-13968 GCA_964247105.1 uncultured Pseudonocardia sp. | reverse complement strand
GGGGTGAGGTCGAGGATGCGGCGGACCTGGGGCAGGAACCCCATGTCGGCCATCCGGTCGGCCTCGTCGATGGCGGTGATGCTGATCTGCGAGAGATCGCAGGTGCGCTGGCTGGTGTGGTCGGTGAGGCGGCCGGGCGTGGCGACCAGGAGGTCGACGCCGCGGGCCAGCTCGGCGGCCTGCCGGCTGAAGGACATGCCTCCGACGACGGACGTGGTGGTCAGCCCGAGCGCCCTGGCGAACGGCGTGAGCGCGTCGACGACCTGCGTCGCCAGCTCACGGGTGGGGACGAGCACGAGGCCGCGCGGCTGCTTGGCGTGCGCCCGGCCACCGGCGAGGCGGGACAGGATGGCGAGGCCGAACGCGAGCGTTTTGCCCGAGCCGGTCTGGCCGCGGCCGAGGAGATCGCGCCCGGCGATGGTGTCGGGGAGCGTGGCGGCCTGGATCGGGAACGGCTCGGTGAAGCCCTCCGAGGCCAGCGCGCGTAGCACGGGCTCGGGCAGGCCGAGCTGGGCGAAGGACGGCATCCCGGTGTCGGGGACGGTCCAGAGCACCTCCGGCGGGGCGGCTGCCGCGGCGAAGGTGGGAGCACCGGTGCCGCGGCCTCGGGACGGGCTGGGACGCCCGCCGCCGCTGGTGCGACGGGGGCGGGGGTTCGCCGATGAGAAGGCACGGCGAGAGGACGGGGATGTCAAGAAAACCTCCGGGACGTGGCACGTCGCACGGAGAAGCAGCGCCAACATGACGGCGGCTGGGATCTCTGAGAACGAGCCCGGGCGCCTACGTTGTGCGCCCTGGTGGGTACTGCTGTGCGCCTGTCACGGGCCGATGGCGGCCGGGCGCTCGTGATCGAGTCTAGCGGAGCGCCCGGCCCTCGCCCGGCGCTACTCCTGTGACGTCGCCGGGTCGCGTGGCATTCCCACCTCCGCGCGGAGCTCCTCCAGCAGGGTGGCGGGCTGTCCGACCTCGGGCGGGAGACCCCGCGCGGTGAACCACTCGCCGATCCGCCGCACGTCACGGGCCAGGAACTCGGGCCCCTGCGGGTTGCCGATCACGTCCACGACCTGCGGGAGGTCGATGACGACGAGCCGGCCGTCCTGCACGAGCAGGTTGTACGCGGAGAGGTCGCCGTGGGTGAGGCCGTGGCGGGCCAGGCCGAGCAGCGCGCCGACGAGCTGGTGCCAGAGGTCACAGAGCTCGTCCCGATCCGGGCGGAGCTGCGCGAGTCGCGGCGCGGCCTGCCCGTCGGCCGAGCCGATGAACTCGACGAGCAGCTCCGTGCCCGACGCCTGCACGGGGTAGGGCACCGCCACGCCGTCGGACCACAGGCGCGACAGCGCGGCGAACTCGGCCGAGGCCCACTGCCCGGCGAGCAGGTCGCGGCCGAACGCGGTGCGGTTGGCCATCGCGCGCGTCTCCCGGGAACGCCGCACGCGGCGGCCCTCCAGGTAGCCCGCGTCGCGGTGGAACATCCGGTGCTCCGCGGTGCGGTAGCGCTTGGCGGCCATGAGGGTCGCCCGGCCGGTGCCGGGCACCGAGCGTTCGACGAGATGGACGTCGGCCTCCTTGCCGGTCTTGATCACGCCGAGCTCGGTGTCGACGGCGGCGTGGTCGGTGATCACCCAGTGCGGGCGGGGGCCCGGGCCGTGCTCGGCCCCGTCCCATGTGGACCAGCGGTCGCCCTCGGGCGGCCCGTCGGGCTCGGCGCCGCCGCGCTCGTCGAGAACGGCGAGATCGGGACGGTGGCGGGGTTCGTCGTCGTCGAAACGGCGGCGGCGGTTCTTGCGGGGTGGGTCGAAGTCGCGCAACGCGAGGTCTCCTGTGAGGGGGCCCCGCGGGCAGGTGTCAGCGCGGGGCGGGGATCGGACGGGGGCGCACCACGTCCTGGACAGTGATGGACATGGGACACCTCCTGGAGATCCGCCGGGGACCGGCCGTGGGGATCACGATGACCGAGCCCCGGCCGCCGTCGCAACCCATTTCCGCGAGTCGACCGATCCGACACGGCGAGAGTGCCGATCGAGCACGTGTCAGAACGGCGAGAACGGCGTGTCGGATCGGTCGACTCGCGGGGATTCAGGCGGGGACGACCACGTTCAGCCGGAGCCCGCGCCGCTCCACGCGCAGGCCGGCGCGGCGGGCCAGGGTGGCCACCGCGGCCGCGTCGGACGGCTCGGCCCGGGTGCTCGCGAGGAGGCGGGCCAGCTTTCCCTTGTGGGCCTTGTTGGTGTGGCTCACGACCGTCCGGTGGCCGTCGGGGTGCTCGGCCAGCACGTCGACGGCCACGGCGCCGGGGACCCGGGCCAGCGCGGCGTAGGAACCGGAGCGCAGGTCCACGATCAGCTCCCCGGCCGCGACCGCGGCCAGCACCGGCTCCAGGACCGGCTTCCACCGGGACGCCAGCGTGCCCCGGCCCAGCGCCGAACCGGCCGAGAGGCGGTAGGCCGGCACCGGGTCGCCCGCGCGCAGCAGCCCGAACAGCGCCGAACCGACCGCCAGCCGGGCCCGGGCGCGGGCCGCGGCCGTCCCGCGCAGGGAACGGACGTCCAGGGCGTCGTAGAGCACGCCCGTGTAGCGCAGCAGCGCGGGCAGGGTCGGGGAGGTCCACAGCGCGGCGTTGCGGGCGATCTCGGCGTCCTGGTTCCCCGAGAGCCCCAGCGCCGCCCGGGCGGCGGGCGGATCGGCGGCCAGCTCGACGAGCTCGTCGGCCAGCTCCTCGCGGAGCGGGTTCAGCGCGGGGTGGGAAAGAGCCTCCAGGCGGAGCGACGGGCCGTCGCCCCCGTCCACCTTGGTCTCCGACGGAGGGAGCAGCACCAGCACCCGTCCAGGGTAGTTGTGCGCACGTGACGCCCCGATTACGGTCGGCCCGTGATTCGCCTCGTGACCCGCCGGCATGTGGACTACATGCGCGTCACGACCATGGCCTGTCGACCCGGCCGCTGACTCGATCTTCCGCACGTCACCCCCGCTAGGGAGCACTCCGTGTCCGATACGACCGACCCCACCGCAGCCTGGTCCTTCGAGACCAAGCAGGTCCACTCCGGTTCCGCCCCCGACCCCACGACCGGCGCCCGCGCGACCCCGATCTACCAGACGACGGCCTACGCCTTCCGCGACACCGACCACGCCGCCGCCCTGTTCGGGCTCGCCGAGTTCGGCAACATCTACACGCGGATCATGAACCCGACGCAGGACGTCGTGGAGCAGCGCGTCGCCGCGCTGGAGGGCGGGATCGCGGCCGTCGCGCTCGCGTCCGGGCAGTCCGCCACCACGCTCGCGATCCTCAACATCGCCGAGGCGGGCGACCATCTCGTCTCCAGCGCCTCGCTCTACGGCGGCACCTACAACCTGTTCCACTACACGCTGCCCAAGCTGGGCATCGAGGTCTCGTTCGTCGACGACCCCGACGACCTCGACGCGTGGCGCGCCGCCGTCCGCCCGAACACGAAGCTGTTCTTCGGCGAGACGGTGGGCAACCCGCGCAACAACGTCCTCGACATCCGCCCCGTCGCCGACCTGGCGCACGAGGTCGGCGTGCCGCTGCTGGTGGACAACACGGTGCCCACGCCGTACCTGCTGCGCCCCTTCGAGCACGGCGCCGACATCGTGATCCACTCGGCCACCAAGTACCTCGGCGGGCACGGCACCGCGATCGGCGGCGTCGTCGTCGACTCCGGCAACTTCCCGTGGGGCGACCACGCCGACCGCTACCCCGGCCTCACCACGGCCGACCCGAGCTACCACGGCCTCGTCTACTGGGACGCCCTCGGCCCGCTGTCCTACGCGATCAAGCTGCGCGTGCAGCTGCTGCGCGACATCGGCCCGGCCATCGCCCCGCTCAACAGCTTCCTGCTGATCCAGGGCATCGAGACGCTGTCGCTGCGGATGGAGCGCCACACGTCCAACGCGCAGGCGCTGGCCGAGTGGCTGGAGGCGCGCGACGAGGTCGAGACGGTGTACTACTCGGGCCTGCCGTCGAGCCCGTTCCACGCGGCCGCGCAGAAGTACCTGCCGCGCGGATCGGGCGGGATCGTGGCGTTCGACATCGTCGGCGGCGTGGCGGCGGGCAAGAAGTTCGTCGACGCGCTGGAGCTGCACAGCCACCTCGCCAACATCGGCGACGTGCGCAGCCTCGTGATCCACCCGGCCAGCACCACGCACAGCCAGCTCACCGTCGAGGAGCAGGCCGCCACCGGTGTCACGCCCGGCCTGGTGCGCCTGTCGGTGGGGCTCGAGGGCATCGAGGACCTCAAGGCCGATCTCGACGCCGGGTTCCGGGCCGCGAAGGGCGCGTGAGACCTGCTCGCAGGGTCGAACCATTGATACCGACCAGCCTGGACACTCGTCTCCCTCCCGCCACCGGCGCGTGGCGGGAGGGGGACGAACCCGGCCGTCGGCAGTGGGTGGAGCTCCCGGCCCCGCTCGCGCTGGAGGCGGGCGGGGAGCTGCCCGGCGTCCGGATCGCGTACGAGACGTGGGGCACGTTCACGGGCGACAACGCCGTCCTCGTGCTGCACGCGCTCACCGGCGACAGCCACGTCGCCGGGCCGGCCGGCCCCGGCCACCCCACCCCGGGCTGGTGGGAGGCGCTGGTCGGCCCGGGCCGGGCGCTGGACCCCGAGCGCTGGTTCGTGGTCGCCCCCAACGTGGTCGGCGGCTGCCAGGGCAGCACCGGACCGTCCTCCCCGGCACCGGACGGGCGGGCGTGGGGCAGCCGGTTCCCGCTGGTCACCACGCGCGACGCGGCGGCGGCCGAGGCCGTTCTGGCCGACGCGCTGGGCGTGGCGCGGTGGGCGTGCGTGGTCGGCGGGTCGATGGGCGGGATGCGGGCCCTGGAGTGGGCGACCACCCGTCCCGAGCGCGTCGAGCGGCTGTTCCTGCTGGCCTGCCCCGCCGCGACGGCGGCCGACCAGATCACCTGGTGCGCGCCCCAGATCGCCGCGATCCGGGCCGACCCGGGCTGGCGCGGTGGCGACTACCACGACGCGGGCCCGGGCCAGGGCCCCCACACCGGCCTCGGCATCGCGCGCCGCATGGCCCACCTGAGCTACCGCAGCGCCTACGAGCTCGGCGAGCGCTTCGGCCGCGACCCCCAGGAGGGCGAGGACCCCTGGAGGGGCGGCCGCTACGCCGTCGAGTCCTACCTCGACCACCACGCCGCCAAGCTCGTCCGCCGCTTCGACGCGGGCTCGTACGTGCGGCTCACCGAGATGATGAACGCCCACGACGTCGGGCGCGGCCGTGGCGGCGTGGCGGCGGGGCTCGCCCGCGTCACCGCGCGGACCCTGGTGGCCGGTGTGAGCTCCGATCGGCTCTATCCGCTCACCCAGCAGGCCGAGCTCGCCCACGGCATCCCGGGTGCGGGAGAGCTGCGCGTCATCGAGTCGCCGTACGGCCACGACGGGTTCCTCGTCGAGGCGCCGACGGTGAACTCGCTGATGAGAGAGCTGCTGGCCCGATCGTGACCCACCTGTGATCGTGATCGCGTCCGCAACCCCCGGCCGGTTGCTCTTTTCGGGGTGCGCAGAAACGGTGGGGCAACGGTTGGCGATCACTCGGGAGAGAGATCTGTGGAGTCGGCCGCAGTTCGGCTACCGTTCTCTCCGGTTGGGAGTGTGATGAACGCATTTCTCGAGGTGTGGAGACCGGCAGGGGCCGATCTGGTGTCGCTGGAGTCCGTCGACCGCATCACGGTCGGCCGGGCGACCGGCAACGACATCGTGTTGTCCGACGACGGGCAGGTCTCGCGCGTGCATGCCGTGCTGGAGCGGATCGCGGGCGCGTGGAGCGTGCGCGACGTCAGCTCGCGCAACGGCACCTTCGTCAACGGCAACCGGCTCTCCGGCGAGGCCAGGGTCGGGCCGGGCGACGAGCTGCGCATCGGGCGCACCCGCATCGTGCTGCGCGCCGACCGCACCGCCGACGATCCCGGCATGACCGAGGCCCAGGCCCCGCCCCCGCAGCTGACGCCCCGCGAGCGGGACGTGCTGATCGCCCTGTTCAAGCCCATGACCAGCGCGGAGATGTTCACCGAGCCGGCGTCCACGCGCCAGATCGCCCAGGCGCTGTGGGTGAGCGAGGCCGCGGTCAAGCAGCACCTGCTGCGGCTGTACGACAAGTTCGGCGTGGGCGGCGACGGTGAGCGCCGCCGCACCCGGCTGGCCAACGAGGCGCTCCGGCGCGGGGCCATCACGCTCGCCGAGGTCCGCGCGCACGAGCCGAAGGCCTGAGCCCTTGAGCACCGATCACGACGAGACGCACACGGCCGGTGGTCGCCCGGCCGTCGTCATCGACCTGGCCAGAGCCGGCTTCTCCGATGCGAGGGAGGTCGGCCGCGGCGGGTTCGGCGTCGTGTTCCGGTGCACCCAGGAGGCGCTGAACCGCACGGTCGCGGTGAAGCTGCTGCACACCGACCTCGACACCGTCAGCCGCGAGCGGTTCTTCCGCGAGGGCCGGGCGATGGGAGGGTTGTCGGGCCACCCCAACGTGGTCGACGTGCTGCAGGTCGGCGTCACCCACAGTGGACGGCCCTACATCGTCATGCCGTTCCAGACGCTCGACTCGCTCGCCGCCCGCGTGCGCCGCGAGGGGCCGATCCCGTGGGGCGAGGCCACCCGCCTGGGCGTGCGGCTGTGCGGGGCGCTGGAGAGCGCGCACCGCGTCCACACGCTGCACCGCGACGTGAAGCCGGCCAACATCCTGCTCTCGGACTACGGCGAGGCCCAGCTCACCGACTTCGGCATCGCCCGCATCGAGGGCGGGTTCGAGACCGCGACGGGCGCGTTCACCGGGTCGCTGTCCTACACCGCTCCCGAGGTGCTCAACGGGCACCCGCCCACCCCGGCGTCCGACATCTACGGGCTGGGCGCCGCGCTGTTCTCGATCATCGCGGGCCGCGCGGCGTTCGAGCGCCGCGAGGGCGAGGAGATCATCGCCCAGTTCCTGCGGATCACCGGCCAGCCGATCCCCGATCTGCGCGGCCACGGCGTCCCCGACGAGCTGTGCGCGGTGCTCGAGCGCGCGATGGCGAAGGACCCGGCCGATCGGCCCGCGTCCGCCGAGGATTTCGGGCACATGCTGCAGGAGGTGCAGCGCGAGGCCGGGCTGCCCGTGGCCGAGATGGCGCTCCCGGTCGCGCGGCCGCGCACGGACGACGAGGTCACCGAGATGGCATCGGTCGACGAGCGGTCCCCGCGGCGGACGTCGGGCCCGTTGCCGCTGGTCGACCGGCCGTGGGACGCCTCGACGATCCGCCCGGCCGCCCCCCGGCCCTCGCCGACGCCCCGACCGGGTTCCGACGCGGACGGGGCCACGGTCGTCGTCTCGGGCGCCGCGGCGGCCGCCCGGCAGGCACCTCCCGCCTCCGGCACGCCGACGCCGCCGCCCACCGCGCCGCCGCCGCTGCCGACCGGCCCCATCCCGCCGCGCCCGCCGCGCGGGCGGCTGGCCGTCGTCGCCGCCGTCGTCACGGTCGTGGTGCTGCTGGCCGGGCTCACCGTGGCCGGCGTGTTCGTGTTCCGCGGCTCCGGCACGCCCACCGCCGCGGCCCCGGCCGGGCCGCCGCCCGTCTCCGCCGCGGTCCCCGCCAGCGCGTGGCGGGTGCTCACCGACGACCCGACCCCCCGCCAGCAGGTGGCCACCACCGTCGCCGACGGCACGGTCTGGGTGATCGGCGGCCTCACCGACTCCGGCGCCACCGCCAAGGTCGAGGGCTACGACCCGGCGATCAACACGTGGAAGAGCGCCATCGACCTCCCGGTGCCGCTGCACCACGCCATGGCCGTCACCTACCGCGGCGAGATCGTCGTGCTGGGCGGCTGGCAGCCCGATGGCGCGAACCTGACGGCGATCAGCTCGAACAAGGTCTACGCCCAGCGCGGGGGCGGCTGGGTCGAGCTCCCGCCCATGCTGAGCCCGCACGTGGCCGGCGGCGCCGTGGTGATCGGCGACCAGATCATCGTCAGCGGCGGGCAGGCCAACGGCCAGCTGGTGCCCACCACCGAGGTGTTCGACGGCGCGAAGTGGACGGCCGCCCCGAACCTCCCGACGCCCCGCGAGCACCTCGGCATGGCCACCGACGGCACGTACGCCTACGTGGTGGGCGGCCGGGCGCTGTCGAGCGACAAGAACACCGCCGCCCTCGAACGGTTCGACCCCAAGGCCCGCACGTGGGCCGCGCTCGCCCCGCTGCCCGCGCCGCGCGGCGGGATCGGGGCGGCGTTCGCCGACGGCCGGATCGTCGTGGCCGGGGGCGAGGAGCCCACCACCGTCGACGACGCCGTGTCGGCCTACGACATCGCGTCCAACACGTGGTCGGCGCTGCCGAAGCTGGCCCAGGGCCGCCACGGGCTCTCGGTGTCGGCCGTCGGAAAGACGATCTTCGCGATCGACGGCGCGGCGCAGCCGAGCCACACCGACTCCACGGGCGTCGGCGCGGCGATCGACCTGCCGCCGCGCCGCTTGGCGCCCGCGGCGCAGTGGCGCGAGCTGAAGGACGCGCCGATCGCGCGCCAGTTCACCGGTTCCACGGTCGACGACGGCACGCTGTGGGTGGTCGGGGGGCTCACGCAGGACGCCGTCACCCCGGCCGTCTGGGGCTACGACCCGGCGATCGACACCTGGAAGCAGGGCCCGGACCTCCCGCTGCCGCTGCACCACACCACCGCGGTGACCTACAAGGGCGAGGTGGTCGTCATCGGCGGCTGGACCTCGCAGAACGGGAACCTGTCGGCGATCGTCTCGGACAAGGTGTTCGCGCTGCGCGCCGGGGCGTGGGTGGCCCTGCCGCCGATACCCAACCCGCGCGTGGCCGCGGGCGCGGCCGTCGTCGGCGACAAGATCGTGGTGGTCGGCGGCCAGGCGAACGGCAAGCTGGTGACCACGACGGAGGTCTTCGACGGCACCGCGTGGAGCGACGCCGCCCCGATCCCGACCGGGCGCGAGCACCTCGCCGCCACCACGGACGGCACCTACGTCTACGCCGTGGGCGGGCGCGACCTGTCGTCGGACAAGAACACGTTCGCCTTCGAGCGGTTCGACCCGGCCACCGGCGCCTGGCAGACGCTGCCGAACATGCCGACCCCGCGCGGCGGGGTGGCCGCCACGTTCGTCGACGGGCGGATCGTGGCGGCGGGCGGCGAGGAACCGACCCGCGTGCTCGACACCGTCGAGGCCTACGACATCGACACCGGCACGTGGTCCACGCTGGCCCCGCTGGGCGTCCCGCGCCACGGGATGGCGCTGGCGAGCGTCGGCAACGCGGTGTTCGCGGTGGGCGGCGCCCGCCGCCCGACGCACCAGCAGTCCGCGGCGACGGTGGAGGCCCTCGACTTCTCGTGACGTGAAGATCGTCGGACGGGTGCGCGGACGGCCGTTTCGGCCGGGAAACGCACCACAACGGTGATCACGCCGGGCGCTCGTGCAGGATTGTCCCGGTGAGCGAGCGGCCGTACGTCCTGCTGTCGGCCGCGATGTCGGTCGACGGCTGCATCGACGACCGGACGCCCGAGCGGCTGGTGCTCTCCGACACGGCCGACCTCGACCGCGTCGACGCCGAGCGGGCCGGGGTGGACGCCATCCTCGTCGGGGCCACGACGGTGCGGCGCGACGATCCGCGGCTGCTGGTGCGTTCCGCCGAACGCGTCGCGGCCCGGGTCGCGGCCGGGCGCCCCCCGCAGCCGCTGCGGGTGGTGATCAGCGGCAGCGGCCACCTGGATCCCGGTGCGCAGCTGTTCCGCACCGGCGACGGCGGCCGGGTGGTCTACACCAGCCACCCCGGCCGCGTCGGGGTGCCGGCCGACGTCGTGGACGCCGGCTCGCCCCTGGACCCGTGCGCGGTGCTCGCGGACCTGAGCGGCCGCGGCGTCGAGCGGCTGATGGTGGAGGGCGGCACGGGCATGCACACGCTGTTCCTCACCGCAGGGCTCGTCGACGAGATCCAGCTGGTCGTCGCGCCGTTCTTCGTCGGGGACCCGGACGCCCCGCGGTTCGTCGGGGCCGGGGCGTTCCCCGCGGGGATGCGGCTGGCGGCGGCCCGTCCGATGGGGGACCACGTCCTGCTGCGCTACCGGCTGGGGGAGCGCCGTGGATGATCGCGCACTGCTGGCGCGAGCCGTGGCGCTGGCGCGCCGGTGCCCGCCGTCGGACACGGCGTTCTCGGTGGGCGCGCTCGTCGTCTCCGCGGACGGGACGGTGCTCGCGGACGGCTGGTCGCGGCGCTCCGACCCGACGGAGCACGCCGAGGAGGCCGCGCTCGCGACGCTGGGGACGGTGCCGCCGGGCGCGACGGTCTACAGCTCGCTGGAGCCGTGCGGCGCGCGGGCGTCACGGCCGCGGACCTGCGCCGAGCTGATCCTCGCCGCCGGGATCGCCCGCGTGGTGTTCGCGTGGCGGGAGCCGGCGCTGTTCGTCGACGGCGACGGGGCGGAGCGGCTGCGCGCGGGCGGCGTCGATGTGGTGGAGCTGCCGGAGCTGGCCGGGGCGGCCCGCGAGCCCAACCGGCACCTGCTGGGCTGACCGCCGCGGCGCGGCGGTGATCACGGGCGGATGGTCGCGGTCGACGCGCCGCGGGCCACCCCCGGCCCGTGATCAGCGTGCTGGGGTAACCGGCGCGACTTCGCCCGCCGGCCGTCGCTACCCTTCATCGGGTGTTGACCCGGATGTCGTCGCTGTTCCTGAGGACCCTGCGTGATGACCCCGCCGACGCGGAGGTACCGAGCCACAAGCTGCTCGTCCGCGCCGGCTACGTCCGCCGCGCCGCACCGGGGATCTACTCGTGGCTGCCGCTGGGGCTGAAGGTGCTGCGCGCGGTCGAGCAGGTGGTGCGCGAGGAGATGGACGCCATCGGCGCCCAGGAGATCCAGCTGCCCGCGCTGCTGCCCCGCGAGCCCTACGAGAACACCGGCCGCTGGACCGAGTACGGGCCCAACATCTTCCGGCTCAAGGACCGCAAGGGCGCCGACTACCTGCTCGGCCCCACGCACGAGGAGCTGTTCACCCTGCTCGTCAAGGGCGAGTACAGCTCCTACAAGGACTACCCGGTGATCCTCTACCAGATCCAGAACAAGTACCGCGACGAGGCGCGGCCCCGCGCGGGCATCCTGCGCGGGCGCGAGTTCCTCATGAAGGACTCGTACTCGTTCGACCTCACCGACGAGGGCCTGTCGGAGTCCTACCGCAAGCACCGCGACGCCTACGTGAAGATCTTCGACCGGCTCGGCCTGGAGTACGTGGTGGTCGCGGCCACGTCGGGCGCGATGGGCGGGTCTGCGTCGGAGGAGTTCCTGGCGATCGCGCCCACGGGTGAGGACACGTTCGTGCAGAGCCCCGGGGGCTACGCGGCGAACGTCGAGGCCGTCACCACACAAGCGCCCCCCGCGATCCCCCTGGACGGGCTGCCCGAGGCGCAGGCGCACCACACGCCGAACACGCCCACGATCGAGTCGCTGGTGGCGTTCCTGAACCAGGCCGGCCTGGGCCGGACGTTCACCGCCGCCGACACGCTCAAGAACGTGCTGCTCAAGACGCGCAGGCCCGGCGAGAGCGAGTGGACGCTGCTCGGCGTCGGCGTGCCCGGCGACCGCGAGGTCGACATGAAGCGCCTCGAGGCCGCGCTGGAGCCGGCGGAGGTCGCTCTGCTCGACGAGGCCGATTTCGCCCGCAACGGGTTCCTGGTCAAGGGTTACATCGGTCCGGTGTCGCTCGCGGCCAACGGGGTGCGCTACCTCGTCGACCCGCGCGTCGTCACGGGCACGGCGTGGGTCACCGGAGCCGACAAGGCCGACCACCACGTCGTCGACCTCGTCGCGGGCCGGGACTTCACCCCGGACGGCACCATCGAGGCCGCCGAGGTGCGTCCCGGCGATCCCGCTCCCGACGGGTCCGGCCCGCTCTCGGCGGAGCGCGGCATCGAGATCGGGCACGTGTTCCAGCTCGGGCGGAAGTACGCCGACGCCATGCAGCTCGACGCGCTGGGCCCCGACTCGAAGCCCGTCCGGATCACCATGGGGTCCTACGGCATCGGGGTCTCCCGGCTCGTCGCGGCGATCGCGGAGCAGAACTACGACGCGTCCGGGCTCGTGTGGCCCCGGGCGATCACGCCGTTCGACGTGCACGTCGTGGTCGCGGGCAAGACCGAGGAGATCGCCGCGGGTGGCGCCGCGCTCGCCGAGGACCTCGTGGCCGCCGGCCTGCGCGTGCTGCTCGACGACCGCAAGGCCTCGCCAGGCGTCAAGTTCGCCGACGCCGAGCTGATCGGCGTGCCCACGATCGTCGTCGCCGGTCGCGGGCTGGCCGGCGGCGTGATCGAGATCAAGGACCGGCGCAGCGGCGAGCGTGTCGAGTTCCCCCTCGACGGCGCCGTGGCCCACCTGGTGGAGCTTGCGCACGGCAGCTGATCTGCCGCTCCTGGTCGCTGCGGACGGGTGACAGCGGTCCCTGCTGTCCGCGGTCCGCGACCGTCGCGGCAGAATGTTGCCCTGTCGGCGCTCGTCGGGGGGAGACTGGTCTGGATGACGGTGAACGAGGCGAGGGCCGCAGTGATCGTCGGTGACGGCGTCGTCGCCCGCTACCCGGGCCTGCTGTGCGTGGCTCGCAGCCCCGACCGCGAGGTGGTGGCACGCCTGCTGGAGGTGTGCGCGAGCGTCGCGGGCCCCGATCCGGGCCGGATCCTGGCGCGCCGCCTCGCCCGCTGGATGGGGGGCCTCGACGCGCCCGGCGACGACCTCGAGTTCGGCACCGTCGCGGCCGCGGGCGACCAGCTGGGCGTGTTCCTGGTCGGTGCCACGTCGGTCTCCGTCGACGGCGGCACGCTCTCCGGAGCGGACGCGGCGACCTGGACCGACCGGCTGATCCCGATGCCCGATGCGCCGGTCGTCCTCGCGCTCCAGGGGGTCGTACCGCCCCCCGGCCTCGCCGCGGGCCCCAACGACCTGCGCGCCGGGGTCGTGCCCGGTGCCGGGGCGGTGCTGTTCGCCGGGCCGGTCGACCGTCACGCCGACGACGTCCCGGAGCGGGCACGCGCCGACTACGCGTGGTTCACCGATCCACCCCAGCCCACCGAGCCGCGTCCCGACCCCCTGCTCCCGGCGGATCCCGGGAACAGCGCCGCCGAGCTCTCCGTCGACGTCCTCGCTGCGGCGGCGGGCAACGGCCACGTCGAGCCGTCGATCCTGGAGCCCGGCCCGAACGGGCGGCACGCGATCCTGGAGCGGCGCAGCGCGCTCGGGGACGATCGCGGAACCGCCGTCGAGGACGTCCTCGACCTCGATCTCCCCGAACCGCCGGTCCTGCCCGGCGACGACGCCGGAGCCCCGCCCGCCCCCGTCGCGCCGGTGGAGGACACCGCCCTGTTCCACGCGGTCGATCCCGCGCCACCGGCGCCGCTCGACCCCGCCCTGTCGCTCCCGCGGCGGGAGAGCAGGGTCCCCACCCAGCGCGGCCCGGAACCGCGGAGCGCGGGCTCGCGGCTGCCGCTCGGGCGCATCGTGTTCGACGACGGGGCCACGTTCACCGTCGACGCCCCGTACCTCGTCGGCCGCATGCCCGAGTCCGACCCCCGGGCCCGGTCGGGGGAGTTGCGGCCGATGGTCGTCGACGACGACACGGGGGCGGTCTCCCGCGTGCACGCCGAGATCCTGATCAAGGGTTGGGACGTGGTGCTGGTCGACTCCGGCTCGCGCAACGGCACGTTCGTCGCGGGACCGGACGAGTCGGGCTGGACGCCGCTCCGCCCCGGGAGCACCAGCCGCCTCGTGCCGGGCACGCGGGTGCGGATGGGCGGCCGGACGTTCGTCTTCGAGCCGGGCGCCGTCACCGATCTCTAGGACGTGTCTGCTGGATCTCCAGCCGGCTGCGCGACGCCCAGGCGGGCACCTCGTGGCGTTGTCGTCGCCGCCGATCCAACCCCGGGATCGGCGACTCCTCCGCCTGGCGAGCCACCCACCTGGACGCCGCTCGCTCGGCATGGAT
>CAXTTN010000157.1:13080-14108 GCA_964247105.1 uncultured Pseudonocardia sp. | reverse complement strand
GGTCGGTCGGGGGTGTGGGGGTGGGAGGGGGGTGTGGGTGTGCGGCGTGGGCGGGTCGGCCTGGCGGCACCCCCTTACGTAGCTCGGCACCCCCGGTCGGTCGGGGGTGTGAGCGAGTGGCCGGCGCCGCGTCGGCTGCACTCGAGGGAGCCGGTCGTGTGGCCGCGGGCACGGGGACTGGCGGCGACCGGGCCGTTCAGGTCATCCTCGGTCGGTGGCCTCCCTCACGTCGTTCACCGTTCGCCCGGCCGTCACCCGGGTCCCGCCGCTCGCCGACCCCGCCACCCTGCCCGCTCGCGACGAGCACGGTGCCCCGTGGCCCGGCCGCACGATCACCTCCGGCGGGGTCACGCTGCACGTCCGCGAGACACCGGGCCCGGACGGCACCCCCGCCGTCTACGTGCACGGGCTCTCCGGCTCGGCCACCAACTGGACCGACCTCGCGGGCCTGCTCGGCCCGCGCGCGGCGGGCGTCGCGGTGGACCTGCCCGGCTTCGGGCTCACCGAGCCGCTGCCCTCGCGCGACTTCACCCCGTCGGGCCACGCCGACGCCCTGCTCTGCTTCCTCGCCGGCCAGGGCCGGCCCGTGCACCTGCTGGGCAACTCGCTCGGCGGGGCCGTCGCGCTCATGGTGGCGGCGCGCCGCCCGGAGCTGGTGCGGTCGCTGACGCTGGTCTCGCCGGCCATGCCCGACCGGCGGCCCGATCCGCGGCGGGTCTCCGACCCCCGGATCGTGCTGGCGATGCTGCCCGGGAACCTGGGGGCGAGGGCCCGGGCCGGGCTGGCCACGGTGACCTACCGCCAGCGCGCCGAGAACGTGGTGCGGCTGTGCTTCGGCGATCCCTCGCGCGCCCCGGAGCACCGGCTCGCCGAGGCCGCGGCCGAGTTCGAGGCCCGCGGACGGCAGCCGTGGGCGGGTGACGCCGTCGAGCGCCCCGAAGTTCGACGACGCGGCCCCGGCCAACCTGCCGCCGCGGGTGTGAACCTTGACGCCGCCGGCGGCGTCCCTTATCACAGCACCTTCACCC
>CAXTTN010000157.1:0-13070 GCA_964247105.1 uncultured Pseudonocardia sp. | reverse complement strand
CCGTGGGCGGGTGAGGCCGTCGAGCGCACGGCCAAGGCGATGCTGGCCAGCTGGGTGCGGGGCGAGTCGCTCTGGGCGGTGGCCGCGCGCGTCCGCGTCCCGACGCTGGTGATCTGGGGCGACCGCGACCGGCTCGTCGCCCCCCGGCTGGCCCCCCGCACCGCCGCTGCCGTGCGCGGGAAGCTGCTGGTGCTGCCCGGCGTCGGGCACGTCGCGCAGATCGAGGCGCCCGACGAGGTCGCGCGGGCCGTGGCCGGGATGTGGGACGCCCTCGCCGACGGGACCTGGGAAGATCCGAGGGCGTGACCGTGTTGGGCCCAGCAGGTACGTGAGTCGAATTCGAGGAGCACTGACGATGGCACCCCTCCCGCCGCTCGTGGAGCCGGCCGCCGAGCTGACCAAGGACGAGGTGGCCCGCTACAGCCGCCACCTGATCATCCCCGACGTGGGGATGACCGGTCAGAAGCGGCTGAAGAACGCGAAGGTGCTGGTGGTGGGCGCGGGCGGGCTCGGCAGCCCGGCCCTGCTCTACCTGGCCGCGGCCGGCGTCGGCACGCTCGGGATCGTGGAGTTCGACGAGGTCGACGAGTCGAACCTGCACCGCCAGATCATCCACGGGCAGTCCGACATCGGGCGGCCGAAGGGCGAGTCGGCGCGGGACTCCATCAAGGAGGTCAACCCGTTCGTCGAGGTCGTGCTGCACCCGGTGCGCCTGGAGGCCGACAACGTCCTCGACATCTTCCGCGGCTACGACCTCATCGTCGACGGCACCGACAACTTCGCCACCCGCTACCTGGTGAACGACGCCGCGGTGCTGCTGGGCAAGCCGTACGTGTGGGGCTCGATCTTCCGCTTCGAGGGCCAGGCCTCCGTCTTCTGGGAGGACGCCCCGAACGGCAAGGGCCTCAACTACCGCGACCTCTACCCCGAGGCCCCGCCGCCCGGCATGGTCCCCTCCTGCGCCGAGGGCGGCGTGCTGGGCGTGCTCTGCGCGTCCATCGGTTCGATCATGGTGAACGAGGCCATCAAGCTGATCACCGGCATCGGCGAGACGCTGCTGGGCCGGCTCATGGTCTACGACGCGCTCGACATGACCTACCGCACCATCAAGCTGCGCAAGGACCCGAACGCCACGCCGATCACCGAATTGATCGACTACGACGCATTCTGCGGCGTCGTGTCCGACGACGCGCAGAACGCCGCCGCCGGCCACACGATCACCCCGCTCGAGTTGAAGGACATGATGGACTCGGGCAAGGACTTCGCGCTGATCGACGTCCGCGAGCCGCACGAGTACGAGATCGTGAAGATTCCCGGCTCGATCCTGATCCCGAAGGACCGCATTCTCTCCGGCGAGGCCCTCTCGGAGATCCCGCAGGACAGGCCGGTGGTGCTGCACTGCAAGTCCGGCGCGCGGAGCGCGGACGCACTGGCCGCACTCCACCAGGCGGGATTCAGGGACGCCGTGCACGTCGGAGGCGGTGTGCTGGCCTGGGCCAAGCAGGTGGACCCGAGCCTTCCCACCTACTGAATTCGCGTTCCCGATCGGAGCAGTGACAACGCTTCGTCCGTCCGGGTAGCGTCCCCATTCCGAAGATCAAGAATTGCCACGGTGGTGACGGGGGTCGCACTGGTGGACGACTGTGCACGGAGTTGCGCGCTGCCCGGGTGCGGTGCCGCGATCCAGAACATTCCCGGACGGCCCGAGCGTCGCTATTGCAATCCGGCGCACCGGGCGGCGGCCCGGCAGGCGCGGCGCGCGGCCATGCAACCCGAGCAGCGGGCTCGGCTGGTCGAGGCCCTGCCGTGGCTGGCCGAGCCCGAGCCTGGTCCCGCGCCGCCGCCGCGCGCCGTCGTCCCGCCGCCCCGGCCGCGGCGCCGCGGAGCGCTCGCGCTGATCGGCGTCCTCGGGGTGCTGGCCGGCGGCTACGCGATGAGGTCGGCGGAGCCCGTCGTGGCGACGGCCGCGCCGGAGAAGGCGGCGCCGACCGTCGATCCGGCCGACGAGTGGGCCGCCCGCGCCGAGATCACGCTGACGTCGGTGGACCGGCAGCTCGACGTCATCGCGCGCACCGAACAGGCCTGGAACGCCTCGCGGGCCCAGCGTCCGGGCATCGCCATCCCGGCCGCGGTGGCCGCACTCCAGGAACGCAGGGCGGTGCTCGAACGCCGCCGGGCGGCCGTGGCGTCGCAGCTCGACAGCTACCAGGCGCTGAGCCGGACCCGCGCGGACCTCCAGACCTCCGAGGAACGCCTCGACGCCGTCGAGGACGCCCTGCAGAACCCGGCCGCCCCGACGTCGCCCGACGACGCGACGACACTCGCCGTCCTCCAGGAGCAGCGCGACCTGCGGGTGCGCCAGCTCGACGCCAAGCGGGCCGAGCTGGCGGGTCTCGAAGGCGACGTCGAGCGCGCCGCGCGCAGCCCGCTGCCCGACGACGGCGAGGCGACCACCGCCGTCAGCGCGCAGGTGCTGGACGCCATCCACGGCGACCCGCCCGCACCGGGCCGCGGGCCCGCCGAGGAGCACCGGGCCGCCGGCGCGCACCCCCGCGACGATCCGGCCGAGCGCCGCTCGACCCGTGTGGAGGACCCCCGCGAGCGGACCCCGCAGCCGGCGGCCGGCCCGCGGCGGCAGGGTCCCGCCGCCGCCCGGCACGGGGAACGGGAGACGCCGCGGCGGGACGCCGGCCGGGAGCGGGCCGGGACGCCGGCGCCGGCGTCCGCGACCGGGACGCGGGCGACCGCCCATCCGGTGCCGGCGCGGCGGCCGTCGCCGCACCCCCGGCACCGCTCTCATGCCGAGCCGAACGGCCGGGAGAGGCCGCACGCGGAGCGGCCCGGCCGGGAACGGCACGGGGAAGCGGCGCCGGCCAGGCACGGGGCGGGCTCGTCGAGGGGCCACGCAGCTGTCACGAAGCGTGATCACGAGCACACCGAGCGGTCCCGGTCGACGGCCGGGGGGAGGCGGTCGGCCACCACCGGACCGGGGCCGGAACCGGCTCGGCCGTCGGGTTCCGGCTGTTCGGACGCATCGGGCGCCCGCGAGGCCGCTGCGGGTGCGAGCCACTGATGCCGCCGCGACGCGGTCCCGCGTGGCGGCCCCGATCGGGCGGCGGGCGGCGGTAGCGTGCAGTCCGTGACCGCTGCTCCCGTCCGCCCGCCCGCCGACGAGGCGAGCGCCGCGCTGCCGCCGCACGTTCGCACCGCGTTCGGCGTCAAGGACGTGGAGCCGCGGCCGGTGACCTGGGCGGGCCGTCGGGCCTGGCACTGCGGCGAGGTGCTGATCCGGGCGGTCCCGGACAACGCGGTCGCGGCGTGGTCGGCGGGCGTGCTCGACGGGCTGGAGGTGACCGGGCTGCGGCTCGCGCGGCCCGTGCGGTCGTCGGACGGTCGCTGGATCGTGGCGGGCTGGGCGGCTAGCCGCTTCGTGCCGGGCACCCTGGAGCCCCGCTACGACGCCGTGGTCGACGCGGGCATGCGGCTGCACGCGGCCACCGCCGGGGTCGGGCGGCCCCGCCTCCTCGACGACCGCGACGACCTGCTGTCCCGCTCGGCCGCGGCGGCGTTCGGCGAGCGCAGGCTCGCCCTCGACCCCGCTGCGGGCGGCGACCTGTACACGCAGATGGCCGCGTACCGGAAGCCGGTGCGGCTGGCGCCGCAGGTCGTCCACCCGGAGCTGTTCGGCGCGGTGCTCTTCGACGCCGACGGCGTCCCCGCGCTGATCGACCTGGTGCCGTGCTGGCGACCCAAGGAGTGGGCGGCCGCGGTGGTGGTCGTCGACGCGCTCGCCTGGGGTGGCGCCGACGAGGGCATGATCCAGCGGTGGTCGCACCTCGAGGAGTGGCCGCAGATGCTGCTGCGCGCCGCGCTGCACCGGCTGGCGCTGCACGCCCAGCACCCGGAGGCGTCCGCCGCGACGCTGGCCGGCCTCGAACGCGCGGCCGGGCTCGTCAGCGCCCAGCTCTGACCCCCCCTCACAGGGCCCCCGTGAGGGGGTGATGATCCCGGCGATCTCCCGGGGGCAGGCGCGGGTCGTGATCGCGAACGGCGAGGCGGAGGCCACCGCGCCGGCCCGGGCCCGGCGGATCTCCGGTGCCTGTGCGGGCCGCGTTACGTCCGCGTCACCGCGCGGCCCACGGCCGTAACGGCACCTGCCTACCGTCGACCGCTATGGAGCGGCTCGTCGTCATCGGCAACGGGATGGCCGGGCACCGGCTGGTGCAGGCGCTGCAGGACCGCGGCTCCCGGCGCAGCCGGCGGATCACCGTCCTCGGCGAGGAGGCGCGCCCGGCGTACGACCGCGTCGCCCTGTCGTCCTCTGTGGATGGCACGACGGCGGAGGCCGCAACGAGCCCGCGCGATGCGGCCACGGGACCCCTCCCGACCGCAACGAGCCCGCGCGATGCGGGTGGTTCGTGGGGGGACGTCTGCCCGGTCGCGCGGCTGACGAAGGAGTCGTTCAGCCTGCTCGACGGTCGCTGCCTCGACGCGGACGGCGTGTCCGTGCCGGTCTGTGCGGTACGCGTCACCGACGGCCGCGTCCAGATCGGGATACCGTGAGAGATGCCGTGACCATCACCGATGTGCCCGCCACCGAGGTACCGCCGCTGGCGGGCTTCACCGTCGGCGTCACCGCCGCGCGCCGGGCCGAGGAGCTCGGAACGATGATGGCGCGGCGCGGCGCGGCCGTGCAGCACGGGCCCGCGCTGCGGATCGTCGCGCTCGCCGACGACACCGACCTGCTCGCCGCCACCCGCCGCCTGATCGCGCACCCCCCGGACATCACCGTCGCCACCACCGGCATCGGGTTCCGCGGCTGGATCGAGGCCGCCGACGGCTGGGGCGCCGGGGAGGAGCTGCTCGCCGCGCTCGGCGGCGGCACGCTCATCGCCCGCGGCCCGAAGGCCCGCGGGGCGATCCGCGCGTCGGGGCTGTCGGACGCGTGGTCGCCGCCGTCGGAGTCGTCGGCCGAGGTTCTGCAGTACCTGCTCGACGGCGGGGTCGAGGGCACGCGGATCGCGGTGCAGCTGCACGGCGAGCCGTTGCCCGACGTCGTCGAGGCCCTCGTGGTGGCCGGCGCCGAGGTGATCGAGGTGCCGGTGTACCGCTGGGCGCCGCCCGTCGACATCGCGCCGCTCGACCGGCTCACCGACTCCGTGCTCGCCGGCTGCATCGACGTGCTGACCTTCACCAGCGCCCCCGCCTGCGCGAGCCTGCTGGCCAGGGCGAGCGAGCGCGGGGTGCACGACGAGCTGGTGGCCGCGCTGCGCGGGCCGGTGCTGGCGCTCTGCGTCGGGCCGGTCACCGCGGCGCCCCTGGAGATGCTGGACATCCCGACGGTCCAGCCGGAGCGCTCCCGGCTCGGCGCGATGGTGCGCAAGCTGGAGGCCGAGATGCCCGGGCGCGCCCGCCGCCTGCCGGTCGCCGGGCACTGGATGGAGCTGCGGGGCCACGCCGTGCTCATCGACGGGACACTGCGCCCGGTGCCGCCCGCGGGGATGGCGCTGTTGCGGGTGCTGGCGCGGCGGCCCGGGCGCGTGGTGGCCCGTGCCGAGCTGTTGCGGGCCCTGCCCGGCACCAGCAACGACGAGCACGCGGTGGAGACCGCCATGACGCGGCTGCGCGCGGCTCTGGGAGAATCCCGTCTCGTGCAGACCGTCGTGAAGCGCGGCTACCGGCTGGCGCTCGACCCCGCCGCGGGACCCGCCCCGGTCGGGGGGCACTGCCTGCACGGGGACGTCCGGTGACCCTGCCCTCGCTGCTGCTCGTCGCCCACGGCACGCGCGCGCCGGAGGGCGCCGTCGTCACCGAGCTGGTGGCGCGGCGGGTGCGCGAGGCGTTGGGGGTGCGGGTCGAGGCCTGCTACGTCGACGTCCGGCGGCCCACCCCGGCCGATGCGCTCGCCGAGCTGCCCGGGCCGTGCATCGCCGTGCCGATGTTCCTGGCGGCGGGCTACCACGTCCGCGTGGACGTCCCGGCGCAGATCGGCGGCACCGGCCGCTCCGACGTGCTGGTCGCCGAGACGTTCGGCCCGGATCCCGCGCTGGTCACGGCGGCGGCCGACCGGCTGCGGGCCGCCGGGATGCGCGACGGCGACGCCGTGGTGCTGGCCGTGGCCGGCTCCAGCGACCCGCACGCCCGGGCCGACGGGGCCACCGCGGCGCGGCGCCTGGGGCGGCTGCTCGGCGCGCCCGTCACCCTGGCCACGATCGCGACGGGCGGGCCGCGCGTCGGCGACGCCGTCGCGGCGCTGCGTGCGGGCGGGGCCCGGCGGGTGGCGGTGGCGTCGTGGCTGCTGGCGCCGGGGCTGTTCCAGCGCCGGCTCGACGCGTGCGGGGCCGATCTGGTCGGGGCGCCCATCTCCGGTCACGACGCGGTGGTGCGGCTGGTCGCGGACCGCTACTCCGCGGTGCTCGCGGCCGCCCGCACCGCCTGATCCGGGCCGGCGGAGGCTCGCGGACCTGCCCGTGATCGCCGGTTCGGGACCGGGAGCTGTGCCGGGCGCGGCGGAGCGTCCCGATCCGTCGATCATGCGTCTCGTGATCATCGGTTGCGTGCGCGGGCGGCCGGACGTGGCCGCGGAGGCACCCGTCCGACGATCATCCGAGGGCAGGGTCGGGCGGTATCCTCATCGCCATGGCCGCAGAGGTGACGAGCACCTCCACGGCAGCGCGGGGCGACGTGCTCACGGTGCCGGGGACGGACCTGATCGTCGACGTGAGCGCGCTGCTCGGTCCCTGACCAGCCGCCCGTCCTCCAGCAGCACGCCCTCGACGCGCAGCCGCGCGCTCTGCTCCTGCGCGATGTGCGGCGCGCACGTCCCGTCGGCGCGCAGGACGCGGTGCCAGGGCAGGTCGTGCCCGTCCTCGGCGAGGATCCGGCCCACCAGCCGTGCGCGGCCGGGCATACCGGCGCGCTCGGCGACCTCGCCGTAGGTCGACGTCTCACCGGGCGGGATCGCGCGGACGGCCTCGCGCACGCGTTCCAGCGCCGCCTCGTCGAGCCTCACCCGAGGAACGCCCGGATCGCGGCGGCCACCTCGGCCGTCCGCTCCAGGTAGACCATGTGGGCGGAGTCGACCTCCTCGACGGTGAGCAGTGGCCCCAGCTCGGCGCGGAGACGGTCGACCCAGGCCGGGTCGACGTAGTCCTCCTTCGCCGCGGGCATCAGCAGCGTCGGCACGCCGGGCGGGGGCGTGACGGCGGGCCGCGCCATCTCGCTCCACGCGGTCACCACCGCGGGGGTGCTGTACCGGTAGCGCCAGCGGTCCCCGTCGGCCATCAGGTGCGCGTCGATCTCGGCGTCGACCAGCGCGTCGTCCACGCCCTCCCAGCGGCGGGCGCGTTCCGCGCGGGCGGCCTCGCGGTCCGGGTAGGACTCGCCCGCGCACGACTCGGCGGCGGTCTCCAGCACGCCGTCGGGGTCGAGCCCCAGCGCGGGATCGAGCAGCACCAGCCGCTCCACCCGTTCCGGCGCGGTGCGCGCGAGGTGCACCGCGATCGCCCCGCCGTACGAGTGCCCGATCACGGGGACGCGGTCGAGCCCGAGCGCGTCGAGCGTGGCGAGCGCGTCGGCGACGTGCTGGTCGATGCCCCACGGCGGCGTCCACGGCGAGTGCCCGTGCCCGCGCAGGTCGACGGCCAGCAGCCGCACGTCCGGCAGCGCCTCGGCCAGCGCGAGCCAGCGCCGGGAGTGCCCGGTGACGCCGTGCAGGGCCAGCGCGGGAGGCCCGTCGGTGGGACCGTAGGTGTGCAGGTGAAGGCTCACGATGGGATGGTGCCACGGGGCGCGCAGTGCGTGGCGGCGCGCGCGTAGCGACGCGAGCGTGGGCCACTCAGTGCGTGCGCGGACCCTGGAGGAGCGATGGCGAAGCTGATCTACTCGTCGATCACGTCGCTGGACGGTTACGTCGCCGACACCGACGGCCGGTTCGACTGGAGCGCGCCCGACGAGGAGGTGCACGCCGCCGTCAACGACCTGATGCGCCCGGTCGGCACCCACCTGTACGGGCGGCGCCTCTACGAGGTCATGGCGGCGTGGGAGACCCTCGACGACGAGGCGGCGGTGATGCGGGACTTCGCGGCGATCTGGCGCGCCGCCGACAAGATCGTGCACTCGACGACGCTGCAGGCCGTCTCCAGCGCACGCACGCGGATCGAGCGGGCCTTCGACCCGGCCGCGGTCGCCGCGCTGAAGGCCTCCGCCGACCGGGACCTCCTCGTCGGCGGGCCCACGCTCGCCGGCCGGGCGCTCGCGGCCGGGCTGGTCGACGAGCTGCACCTGTTCGTGTCGCCGGTCGCCGTCGGCGGCGGCCTGCGGGCGCTGCCCGCCGGGGTCCGCGTCGCGTGCGAGCTGCTGGGCTCGCGGCGCTTCGCCAACGGTGTCGTGTACACGGGCTACGCGGTCCGTCGCTGAGACCGTCGGTGGCCCGTGGTTGCATCTCCTCGAGCCGGCCGACCACCATCACGGCCCCCGTCCCCGCCGCCTCACCGGTCCAGGAGCACTCGGCATGGTCAGATCCGCCCGCCCACCCACCCTCGCACCCGGCCTCGTCCGCCGTCCGCGGGCGACCGGGCCGGAGCCGGTGTGGGACGCGCAGGCGCAGCGCGTGCTGGCGCACCGGTCGGGGCCGCTGCGCGTGGTCGGCGGGCCCGGCACCGGCAAGACCACGCTGCTGCTGGCCGCCGTCGCCGCCCGGGTGCGCGACGGCGAGGATCCGTCGCACACGCTGGTGCTGGTCGGCAGCCGCCGTGCGGCGTCCGAGCTGCGGGAACGGCTGGCGCATCTCGGCGACGGCCGCACCGCCCGCGAGCCGCTGGTGCGCACCGTGCACTCCTACGCGTTCGGGGTGCTGCGGCTGCACGCCGCGCTGCAGGGTGATCCGCCGCCGCGGCTGCTCGCGAGCGCCGAGCAGGACGCCGTCGTGCGCGATCTGCTGGGCGGCGAGCTCGACGGCGATGCCCCGGATTCGGGCTGGACGGGCTCGCTGCGCCCCGCGCTGGGCCTGCCCGGCTTCGCCGCCGAGCTGCGCGAGCTGTTGCTGCGCGCGGCCGAGCGCGGGCTCGGGCCCGAGGAGCTCTACGAGCTGGGCGTCCGCCACGACGTCCCGGCCTGGGAGGCCGCCGGCCGGTTCTTCCGCACCTACGAGCAGGTCACGCTGCTCCGCGGCGCCGCGGGCCGCGGGGCCCCGCAGGCCACGGCCCCGGCCCTGGACGCCGCCGAGCTGGTGGCGGCCTCGCTCGATGCGCTGGCGTCCGACGAGGAGCTGCTCGCCGCCGAGCGGCAGCGCGTCCGGCATCTCGTCGTCGACGACGCGCAGGATCTCGATCCCCAGCAGATGGAGCTGGTCAGGGCCCTGGGTGCCACCGCCACCACGGTGCTGCTGGCCGGGGATCCGGATCAGGCCGTGCTCAACTTCCGCGGTGCCGATCCGCAGGGCCTGCGCGCCGTCGAGGCGGAGACGGTCGTGCTCACCGTCGATCACCGCAGCGCGCCCGCCGTGCGCGCGGCGGGGGCCCGGCTGGCGGCGCGCCTGCCGGGGGCGGGGGAGGGCCGCGTCCGGGTCGGGCCGGCCACCGCCTCGGGGCCCGAGGGCGCGGTGTCCGTCCGCGTGTTCACGTCGGCGTCGCAGGAGGCCGGGTGGGTGGCCGATCAGCTGCGCCGCGCGCACCTCACCGGCGGGGTCCCGTGGTCGCGGATGGCCGTCCTGGCCCGCTCCACGCGCCGCTCGATGCCCACGCTGCGCCGGGCGCTGCTGGCCGCGGGCGTCCCGATCGCGGCCCCGGCCGATGAGCTGCCGCTGGCCCGTCAGCCCGCGGTGGTGCCGTTGCTCATGGTGCTGCGCTTCGCCGCGCGGCCCGAGGCGCTCGACGCCGACGCGGCCACGGCGCTGCTCACCTCACCGCTGGGTTCGGCCGATCCGATGCGGATGCGCCGGCTGCGCCGCGGGCTGCTGCGGCTGCACGCCGCGGTGCTGTCCGGCGAGGAGGCGGAGCGGCTCGGCAGCGATCCGTTGCTCGTGGAGGCGTTGCGGGCGGCCGCGCTCGGCCGTCCCGATCCGCTGGCGAGCCTGCCGCCGCAGGAGTCGGCGCCGCTGCGGCGCGTCGGGCAGCTGCTCGCGGTCGCCGGTGATGCCGTGCGCGAGGGCGAGAGCGCCGAAGAGGTGCTGTGGCGGGTCTGGCAGGCGTGCGGGCTGGGCAGGCGGTGGAGCGAGGCCAGCGCGCGCGGCGGGCCGGTCGGGGCGGCGGCCGATCGCGATCTCGACGCCGTCCTCGCGCTGTTCGACGCGGCCGCGCGGCACGCCGATCGGCTGCCCGGCGCCGCGGTCGCCGGGTTCACCGAGTACCTCGCCGAGCAGCAGCTCCCCGGCGATTCCCTCGCCGCCCGCGCGCCCCAGGGCGAGGCCGTCGCGCTGCTCACGGCCCACGCCGCACGCGGGCGCGAGTGGGATGTGGTCGCCGTCCCGGCCGTGCAGGAGGGGGCCTGGCCCGATCTCCGCCTGCGCGGCAGCCTGCTCGGCAACGAGCGGCTGGTCGATCTCGTCGCGGGGATCGCCGATCCCGATGAGCGGGTCTCGCGGGTGGCCCCGCTGCTGGCCGAGGAGCGGCGGCTGTTCTACGTCGCGTGCAGCCGCGCGCGGCACACGTTGCTGGTCAGCGCCGTACAGGGGGATGACGAGCAGCCCTCCCGCTTCCTCGACGAGCTCGATCCGGTGCCGGCGGGCCAGGCCGATCGGCCGGTCCACCGGCCGGGCCGGTCGCTGGTGCTGGCCGAGCTCGTGGGGGAGCTGCGGCGGGCCGCCTGCGATCCGGCGGCCGGGGAGGATCGGCGCGCGCGCGCCGCGGTCCAGCTGGCCCGCCTCGCCGAGGCCGGCGTCCCCGGCGCCCATCCCCGCGACTGGTACGGCGTCGCTCCCGTGTCCAGCGAGGCGCCGCTGCGGCCGGTGGGCGAGGTCGTGCCGGTGTCGCCGTCGGACGTCGAGAAGATCATGCGCTGCCCGCTGCGCTGGGTGCTCGAACGCCACGGCGGCGGCGAGGTCGGCGCGCTCGCGGCGGTCACCGGGTCGCTGGTCCACGCGCTCGTGCAGGCCGAGGCGGGCGGCGCCGACGCGTCCGAGCTGGAGGGGGCGTTGGAGTCGGCCTGGGCCCGGCTCGATGCGGGCGCGCCGTGGTTCGGCCGCCGCGAGCTGGCCCGGGTGCGCGGCATGCTCGCGGCCTTCGACGAGTGGGTGCGCTCCAGCCGGGCCGGCGGCCTGCGGCTCGTCGCGGTCGAGCAGCCGGTGCAGCTCGACCTGGCCCCCACCGAGGTTCCCCGCGCCGGCGCGCGCCTGCGGCTGCGCGGCCGCGTCGACCGGCTGGAGGTCGATCCCGAGGGCCGGCCCGTGGTGATCGACGTCAAGACGGGCAAGACGGCCGTCAGCACCCGGGCCGCGGCCGAGCACCCGCAGCTCGCCGTCTACCAGCTCGCGGCCGCGCTCGGCGCGTTCGGTGAGCTCGTGGAGGCCAGGGCCCGGCCGGGCGGGGCCCGGCTGGTGTACCTCGCCGACCAACGCGCGGGCGGGGAGGCGAAGGAGCCGGTGCAGCCGCCGCTGGACGACGCCGGCGTCGCCCACTGGGAGCAGGTCGTGCGCAGCACGGCCGAGGAGACGTCGGGGGCGCAGTTCATCGCCCGGGTCGGCCCGGATTGCGACCGGTGCCCGGTGCGCACGGGATGTCCCGTCCACGGATCGGGACGTTCCGTGCCCGATCAGTGACGGAAGGTGATACGTTTGGCGGAGCGGCAGGCCGCCGGGTGGCTGTTCGGAGTGCTGCCGAACGCCCCGGTAGCCTGCAGAGCGCGCGCCGTCGCTCACGAGCTCCCCCACCGGCGTTGCAAGGAGGGTCAGTGTTCTGCGTCTCGTCCCGTGCACGGGCGGCCATCGCGGGTGTCGCGCTGTCCGCGCTGCTCGCGGCGTGCGCCACGGCACCCGAATCCACGACCACCGGCCCGCCGCCCGACCTGCTCCAGGCGCTCCCCGAGCCGGCCGTGGCGCCGACCACGGTGCTGCCCACCCCGACGACGGTCGCTCCCACCACGAAGGCGAAGCCCGCGAAGCCGAGGCCCGCCAGCGCCAAGCCGGGGCGGCGCGGCACCGCCACCGGTGCGGCGGCCGCGGGGCAGACACCGGGCCAGATCGCGGCGAGCTGGAAGCCGCTCGGCGGTGACGAGTTCAACGGTGGCGCCCTCTCCACCGCCAAGTGGGGCACCTACGACAGCAAGGGCGCCTTCGGCAACGGCAGGCGCAGCACGTCCGCGATCACGCAGTCCGGCGGCAGCCTGCACATCACCGCCACCAAGGCCGCCGGCGGCGTGTCCGGCGGTATGGCCGATGCCCAGGGCCAGACCTACGGCCGCTGGGAGTTCCGGGCCCGCACCGGCGCCGGCGCCGGGTTCGGCTCGGCGATCCTGCTGTGGCCGGATTCCGAGAAGCTCTCCGATGGCGAGATCGACATCGTCGAGGTCCCGTTCCCGAAGCGCGACAACGCCAACTTCATCCTGCACTCCGGGTCCGACGGCAGCTCCATCGTCGGCGGGAGCATGAACGGCGATTTCACGCAGTGGCACACGTTCGCCGTCGAGTGGCTGCCCACCAGCATCACCTGGTACGTCGACGGCGTGCAGCGCTACCGGGTCACCGACAAGTCGCGCATCCCGGACACCCCGATGCACCTGGCCATCCAGCTCGACCAGGGCCCGGTGAAGGACTGGATCCCGGCGATCGACGCCACCACCCCCGACCGGATCAACCTCGACGTCGACTGGGTGCACGTGTACGCGCCCGCCACGGCGGTCGCGCCCGCCGCGACCACCACCACCACCACGAAGCCCGCGTCGAACTAGAGCCTGTCCCGTGGATCTCCAGCCGGCTGTGCGCCGCTCGCTCGGCATGGATCCACGGGACAGGCTCTAGGCTCCGGGCCGGTGGAGCTCACCCCGCACGCGCTGGCGGTCGCGCTGGGCGTGCCGCCGCCCACGGAGGAACAGGCCGAGGTCATCGCGGCGCCGGCCCGCCCGGCGCTGGTCGTGGC
>CAXTTN010000156.1:4653-14175 GCA_964247105.1 uncultured Pseudonocardia sp. | reverse complement strand
CACCGATCAGAACTACCAGGTCAAGATCATGATCCACTTAAGCTACGTGGCATTGCCTTCAGACCCGTTCCCGACGGTTCAGCGCAGCAGTCAGCTCCCCGATTGCTCCCCGCCGTGCTCCCCGGGTTGCGGCGATTGACATGCCACGGCGTCGCGGACGTGGCCGTGGTTGGCTCGGTGGGGTTCTCCGGCGGCAAAGCGCTCGGCGGTCTCGTCCTCGCCGCCTACATGCTGGGGGGCGGATTCGTGCCCGCCGACCGCGGCTGCACGACCGCGACGCTTATCGGCCCGCAGCAGCCTGATGAACGCCGGGGACGAGCGGGGGAGCCGCGCGGTCAACGCCTCGGCGAACGCAGCTGCCGCCGGGGAGCACCGGCGGCCCGGCGAACACGCCCACATCGTGCTCGCGCACGAGCACGGTGGAGCCGGAGCGCGAAGAGTGGACGGCGCGACCGTCTGCGCCGCCCGCCACGTCCGAGGCGGGCAAGGACCCCGAACCACCCCCGCAGCGCACGGACGCGGAGATCAGTCCAACGCGGCGCACAGCCTGCGCACCCCTTCGACCAGGTCGTCCTGAGTCGCGGCGAGGGAGATCCGCACGTACCCCTCGCCCGCCGGGCCGAAGGCGGTGCCCGGGGCCACGGCCACATGGTGCTCGGCGAGCAGGCGGAAGGCGAACTCCCGCGACGCGCCGGGAGCGCGGCGGCCGATGTCGATCCAGCCGTAGAACGCACCGGTGGGGGTGGGCATCGCGACCCCGGCGGCTCTGGTCATCCGTACGACCGAGTCGCGCCGGGATCGGTAGCTCTCGCGCATCTCGGCAACGCAGTCCTGCGGGCCGGTCAGGGCGGCGTGGGCGGCGTACTGCGCCGGCGCGCTCACACACGCGACGATGGCCTCCTGGCACTTCGCGATCACCTCGACGACCGCGGGTGGCACCGCGAGGTAGCCGATGCGCCAGCCCGTCATGGCGTAGGTCTTGGACAAGCTGTAGACGGCGACGGTCCGTTCCGGTGCGAACAGGGCGGGGCTCACGCACCCGGCCTCGAACACGATCTCGTCGTAGCACTCGTCGGAGACGATCCAGAGGTCGTGGCGCCGGGCGAACTCGGCCAGCTCCGCGATCCGCTGCCCGTCGGCCACCGAACCGATCGGGTTCGACGGCGAGTTCACGACCAGCACTCTGGTCCGTGGTGTGACCAGCCGCGCGAGCACATCGACGTCGGGGAGGAACCCGGTCTCGGCGGTCAGGGGGTAGGCCACGTCGACCAGGCCGAGCATCCTGGCCATCATCACGTAGGTCGGCCACGCCGGATCGGGCACGAGCACCTCGTCGCCCGCCTCTGCCAGGGCGACGAACGCGGCGAACACCCCCTGGGTGGCGCCCTGCGTGACGATCATTTGGTCCGGGGTGACGGGGAGACCGTTGCGCTCGCGCACCTTCTGGGCCGCCGACTCGCGCAGGAACGCCAGACCGGCGTTCGAGACGTAGTGCGTGGCCCCGCCGGCCGCGGCCCGCAGCCCCGCCTCGGTGATGTGCGGCGGTGTCGGGAAGTCCGGGTCGCCGATCTCGAGCCGGATCATCTCCGGCCGCCCGAACGCCAGGTCCATCACCTCGCGGATCCCCGAGCGCGGCAGAGCGACGGCCACGGCGTTGGTCCGCATCACGGCTGCCCTGCTGAGCGGCGACGGATCGCCGGGATGGCTCGCACGTCAGATCGGTTGCGGCTGCGCGGTAGCGTGGATGTCGTCCAACACACCGTCCCAGAGGGCGATCCGGGCCTCGATCGCGGCGACAGCGGTGCGCTCCGCCTCGGCCTCCCGGTCGGGATCTCCCTCGCACAGCGCGACGAGCAGCTTCAGCGCGAGCGGGCCGTGCTCGTGGTGGTCCAGTGTGATGTGCCGGTCGATGTAGTGCCGGAAGGTCGGTGCGGCGGCGATGGCCTCGCCCAGGTGCGTGCGCACGGCGGTGAACACGTCCGGCAACAGGATCTCCCGGCCGTGGCAGAACGACGACGCGACCTCGTGCCGCGCCCCGTGCAGCGCCACGGAGAGGGTGTGCTCGGTGAACCGGCGGACCCCGGGCGGGATCAGCGGGTGGTCGAGGGCGGTGATCGGGTCCACACCGGCCGCGAGCGCGTCGAGGTAGGTCTGGATCGGCGCGGTGTCGGCGCCCAGCTCGGCCATGGCGCGCAGGTAGAGCTCGAAGTGGCTGATGTAGCCGCCGCCGATGTCGTCGTCGGTCTCCTCGGCGAGCACGATCTCGGCCACGAACCTGCCGTGCTCGGCGTGCGGGGCAGGCCGCCACGGCAGGGTCACGGTGGTCACCTCGGCCTGCAGCCGCTTGAGCAGCGTGAAGAAGTCCCACACCGCGAAGACGTGGTGCTTCATGAAGGTCCGGAGCTCGTCGACGGTGGTCAGCTCGGAGTACAGCGAGTGCGCAACGAGCTGCGAACGGATCGTCGCCAACGCGGTCGACGTCGTCTCTGACATATCTTCTCCTCGGTCGGGCCGGCCCGAGACGGGCGCGTCCTGGGATCGCGGGTCGGGTGCGGTGTCGACGCTGATGGCAGCGCGGACCCGCTGCTCCAGGATGTCGAGCTCGGACAATGTGGGAGCGTCGATGAAGAAGGTCACAGCCCGGTCTCCGGAGCTGCGCAGGGGCGTGAGCCGCCGGCCGCGGCTCTTGACGACGAACACCGCGCGCAGGGTGGGCGGGTCCGCCGCCGCCGCGGTGAGCTCCGGCCACAAGCCCGCCTCGCCGATCCAGACCGGTTCCACACCCGACCACTCCAGCGTTACATCGCGGAGGACGCCGGGCTGGTGGTCGAGGTACACCTGGCGGGCACACCGGCGCGGCTGCGGGTAGTCGGCGGGTTCACCGAGCGCGATGCGGAGGATCTCCGGCTCCATCGCTTCACCGGTGGCGAGCCGGTACAGCGCCATGAGCCCGTCGCCGGGGGTTCTGGCGGCCACCTCCATGAGCACCGGCGCACCGCTACCGGTGACCCGCCACTCCGCGTGGGTGATGCCGTCCTCGAACGCGAGCCGCTCCAGCAGCCGCTGGTTGGCCGGGAGCAGGATCGCCGCAGCGCTGGACGGTCCCGGGCCGGTCGCGGCGGCGACGGTGTGGCCGAGCTCGACGAACGCGCGACTGTCGGACTGCGTCGTCTCCTTGACAGTGACCCAGCTGAAGATCGTCTCACCGTGCTGCACCAGGCTCTCCACGGAGTACTCCTGGCCGGTGACTAGCTCCTCGACCAGCACGGTCTCACGCTCGGGCAACCCCGCCAGCGCCGTGTCGAGCTCCGCGCGGTCACGCACGAGCTCGACGCCGGAGCTGGAGTGGCGGGCCGCGGGTTTGATCACCGCCGGGTACGCCGTGCCGTCGAGCCGGGTGGTGTCGCGACCGCCTGCCGGCAGCAGCACCGAGTGCGGGCTGAATTCCGGCAGGTACCACCGCTGCAGATACTTGCTCCGGGTGGCCCGGCAGGCCCGCAGACCGGGGAACGGCAGCCCGAGCGCGTCGGCGAGCAGACCGCTCGGCTCGACCATGGTCTCCCCGACCGCGTAGACGCCGACGACGTCGTAGCTCTCCCGCCAGGTCCGGGCGGCCCCGATGACACCGGGGGTGAACGTGCCCTCGGTCTCGACCTCGCCCGCCACGAACGCGATGTCATCGACGGCGGACGCCGGGTGGTTCGGGTCCTCGATGCAGGTGAGCGCCTGCTCGCGCCAACGGGCCGCGGTGACCAGCAGGATCCGCAGCCCGCGCCGGGACACCTCGGTGAGGTAGATCGGATCGCGGACGACCACCCAGAACGCGCCGGTCAGGATGAAGGCCTGCGGTCGGGCCGGGCGGTCCGCGTCCGCTCCCGCGCCTGGTGCGGGGGGGCTCATCCCTCCACCGCCACGCCGGAGTGCAGCTCGCCCGCCGCATAGACCGGACGGGTCCGCTCCGCCCAGCGCGTCACCGGCCCGCAGAGCAGGCCGACCGCCGCGAAGACGCCGCCGAGCACAAGCCAGCCCGGTTGCCGAAGCCCGATGCACAGTGACATGAGCGTAATCGGCGCGATCGCCTGCGCCACCCCGAAACCGACGTGCACCAGGCCCTGGTACTGGGCCTGCGCGTGGGCGGGAGCGAGGTCGAAACCGAGCGCGAAGGTGGCTGACGCGTGCCACATCTCGGCGAGGGTGTGCACCACCACAGCTGTCACGACCAGCGCGGCGGTGGCCCACACCGGGACGTCAGCGATCACCGCCATCAGCGCGCAGGAGACCAGGAACACCAGCCCGGCGGTGCGCATGGCCGCGCTGCCCCTGGCGGTCGTGTCGACCCGCGCGCCCACCTTGACCTGGAGGAACACGCACATGACGGTATTGATCAGGGTGACGGCCGCGACCGTCCAGAGCGGGGCGGTGGTGTGCTCGGCGATCCAGATCGGCAGCGGCAGCGACAGGACGAAGTACTGCAGGCTCATCACACCGTTGACGGCGGTGAAGGCCACGAACGGCCAGTCGCGCACCGCCTGCGAGCGCCGGACCTGCGGCGGCGCCGGGACGGGCGCGTAGCGCGGCAGCCGCAAGTACACCACCGCGCACACCACGAAGCTGAACGCGTTGAGCAGCACCAGCACCTGGTAGGCGGGGCGGGTGTCGAGCTGGATCGCGACGCCTGCCACCAGTGCGCCCAGGGAGATGCCGATGTTGCTGATCGCCCTGAGCATGGAGCGGAAGGCAGCGGGCCGGTCGCCGCCGACCCGATGGATCAGCCCGCCGCGGGCGGCGTTCGAGGCGGAGGCGGCGAGCATGTCGACGGTGGCGACCACCGCGAACACCGCGAAGTTGTCGACGAATACGTAGCACGCCATCGTGACGGCCATCAGCAGGAGCGTGACGAGCTGGACCTGGCGCGGGTCACGCCGGTCGGCGAGGCGCCCGACCGGGATGCCGGCCAGCAGGCCGACCAACCCGGCCACTGTCAGGCCTGCGCCCACCTGCACGACAGGCAGCCCCACGACGCGGGTGAAGTAGAGCACCGACGAGGTCACGAAGAGCCCCGTGCCGACCGTACTGACCAGCGTAGCCAGCCCCAGCACGCGCTGCGGTCCCGCTTCCGGCACCTGTCGGGCCCACCACGACCCGATTCGCCCACCCGCCGAATATTGGTCGGTCATGCTGCGCAGGTTAGCGAACCGATCCCGTTCTCACCAGCGTTTTCCTGGGTTCTCACCATTGGCGGCGGCGGCGAGGACCGGTAGGCCCAGTACAGTGAACCTGTGCACGATCGGCGCAGTTGAGCTTAAACCTGTTAGCTCTTCTGCCCTATTGCCAGGTCGGGTTAGGCATGCCCGAGTGCGTTGTCCTCACAGGCTGGACAACCGTGGCCGCGGATGGCAGTATTTCCGTTGATCTGCCGGGGGGATTCGTGAGGCCATGAATCAGCAGGTAAGGCGATTCCAGGACAGAACGGTCGCCAGCCGCATACGTGTCGCTGCCGACCTGGATTCACTGACCCGCGGTGAGATCGAGGAGCTGCAGCGGAGCAATTTCGGGTCGCTGCTCGTTGCCATTCGCGCTATGCCTGCCGTGCGCGCGCGATACTTTAATGTGGACGAATTGACGGGTGTGGACGAACTGCCGATGGTCTCATTACTGACCCCCGCCGAATTCGCGGACGGCTCTCCGCCCGGCCACGATGAGTTCCTGCTGGGCCACGACGAACCCGGGCTGGTGCTGCGGTCGAGCGGGACCTCGGGCACCCCGAGGGTGATCCACCACTCCTGGTCCTACAACGACCGCGTCGGGCGCCTCGGTGCGCGGGGCGTGCGGGCCGCGATGTCCCGGCCGCCGCGCCGGGTCGCGAACTGCATGTTCGCGGGCGAGCTCACCGGCGCCTTCACGTTCGTGCAGGACCTCGCCCGCCTGCTGCCCGCGCTGGTGTTCCCCCTCGGCAGCCGCACACCGGTGGCCGACGTCGCCGAGCTGATCAGCGGGCACGGCATCGACACACTCGTCGCCGGGCCCGCGTTCGCCACCGAGCTCATCACCACCCACTCCGGCGCGGCCGCCACCCTCCGCACCCTGCTCTACCTTGGCGAGCCCATGGGAGCCGGGCGGTCGAGCGCGGTCGTCGAGGCCGCGCCGGAGCTCGTCGTGCGCTCGCTGGCCTACTCCACCTCCGAGACCGGGCCCATCGGCTACCAGTGCGAACACCAGCTCGGCAGCACCCACCACGTCCACGAGGACGCGGTCGTGGTGGAGATCGTCGACAGCGACACCGGCACCCCGGTGGCCGACGGCACCGCGGGCGAGGTGGTCGTCACGCCGCTGACCGACACGGGCACAGCCCTGCTCCGCTACCGGGTCGGGGACCGCGGCGTGCTTCGGCCCGAGCCGTGCGCCTGCGGCAGCGCCGCCCGGCTGCTCACCCTGCTCGGCCGCAGCGACGCATCGATCACGGTGGACGTCACCACGATCTCCTCGGCCGAACTGCTCGCCCGCCTCGCGACGCTCGGCGTCGGCGAGCCGGCCGACTGCCAGCTGCAGGTGCTGTGGGAGTCCTCGACCTACCGGGTGCGGTTGCTGCTGTCCCCGCGAGCACCGGAGGGCATCGGTGTCGCGGCGGTCCGCGCGAGCCTGCAGACCGGACGGATCGGCCGCGTCCTGACCAATCCGCGGTGCACCCGTTTCTCGGTGGAACGGGTGACCCCGAACGAATTCGCCCGCACCGGCCGGGACAAGGTGCCCGTCCTGTACCAACGGTTCGACGGCGGCTCCGCCGATCTCCCGCCCGCCCAGGAAGGCCACTACGATGAATGAAACGGACATCGAGGTGCTTCGTGCCGAACTCGACGGCATCGACATGCGACTGCTCGACACACTGCGCGCGCGTATCGAGTGCTGTGTGGACATCGCCCGCGTGAAGCGCGCCCAGAACATTCCGATGATGCAACCGCACCGGATCGGCGTGGTCCAGCGGCGGGCCGCGGAGTACGGCGAGCAGCACGGTATTGCCCGGGAGTTCCTACGGCAGCTCTACGAACTCATCATCGCCGAGACCTGCCGGGTCGAGGACGAGATCATCGGCGATGTTCACATCAACTAGCCCGCACGAGGGGTAGAGGGCAGACCGCATGAAAACTCTGTTGATCGACAATTACGACTCGTTCACCTACAACCTCTACCAGCTGCTCGGTGAGGTGAACGGGCAGCCGCCGGTGGTGGTACGCAACGATGTCGACTGGTCGCAGGTGCCGCTCGCCGAGTTCGGCAGCGCGGTCGTGTCTGCCGGTCCGGGCCGCCCGGACCGGCTCGCGGACTTCGGCGTGAGCTCGCGCGCCATCCTGGAGAGTGGCCTGCCCGTGCTCGGTGTGTGCCTGGGCCACCAGGGGATCTGCCAGCTGTTCGGCGGCGAGATCGGGCTCGCGCCCGAGCCGATGCACGGACGGACCTCCGAGGTCCGGCACACCGCCGTCGATCTCTTCGCCGGCCTGCCGTCGCCGTTCTCGGTGGTGCGCTACCACTCGTTGGCCGCCACCTCGCTGCCCGCGGAGATCGAGCCGATCGCCTGGTCCGAGGACGGCGTCGTGATGGCGGTGCGGCACCGCGGGCGGCCGATCTGGGGCGTGCAGTTCCACCCCGAGTCGATCGGCAGCATGTACGGGCGGGAACTGCTGGCCAACTTCCGCGACCTTGCGCTCGCCGACCGCACCCCGGCCCTCCCCCGGCCCACCCCGGTCCGCCTTCCCCGGTACCAGGTGCACGTCCGCGAGCTCGACACGCTGCCTGACGCCGCCACCGCCTACCGCGAGCTGTTCGCCGGCGGGGGGAACGGCTTCTGGCTCGACAGCAGCCTGGTCGTCGACGGCCTGTCGCGGTTCTCCTACCTGGGCGATGACCGCGGCCCCCTCGCCGAGTACGTGACCTACCAGGTGGCCGAGGGCACCGTGCGCGTCCGCGGGCGGGCGGGGACCGACGACGTCCCCGGCCCGCTGTTCGACTACCTCAACACCCAGCTGCGCGAGCGCACCGTGCCGACCCCGCCGGGCCTGCCGTTCGACTTCAACCTGGGCTACGTGGGGTGCCTCGGCTACGAGCTCAAGGCGGAGACGGGCGGCACGGCCGCGTACGAGGCGCCGACGCCCGACGCCGCGCTGTTGTTCGCCGACCGCATGCTGGTACTCGACCACGCCGAACGGGTCAGCTACCTCGTCGCCCTCTCCGGCGCCGTGTCGGGCACGGACGAGGGCGCCGACCCCACCGCGTGGCTGGACAGGACCAGCGCCGCACTGATGGCCCTCCCCCCCGCCGAGCCCGCGCCGAGACCTGCGGTGATGACCGGCCCGACCATGACCGACCCGGCGGCGGGCCGGCTACTGGACCTGCGCCACCACCGCGGCGCCTACGTCGAGCGCGTCCACCGGTGCCTCGAGGAGATCCGGCAGGGCGAGTCCTACGAGATCTGCCTGACCAACCAGGTCACGGTGCACGCCTCGATCGACGCGGTGCGCACCTACCTGCGGCTGCGTGACATCAGCCCGGTGCCCTACGGCGCATTGTTGGACTTCAGCGACGTCAAGGTGCTAAGCGCGTCACCGGAGCGCTTCCTGTCCATCGGGACCGACCGCGTCGTGGAGTCCAAGCCGATCAAGGGGACGCGACCGCGCGGCGCCACGCCCGCGCAGGACGAGGAGCTGCGCGCCGATCTGCGCGGCAAGGTCAAAGACCGCGCGGAGAACCTGATGATCGTCGACCTGCTGCGCAACGACCTCAACCGGGTCTGCGCAATCGGCTCGGTGCATGTGCCCAGCCAGTTCGACGTGGAGACCTACACGTCGGTGCACCAACTGGTGTCCACGGTGCGGGGCACGCTGCGACCCGAGCAGTCCGCGGCGGACTGCGTGCGGGCGGCGTTCCCCGGCGGCTCGATGACCGGCGCGCCGAAGATCCGCACCATGGAGATCATCGACCGACTGGAGGAAGGCCCGCGCGGCGTCTACTCCGGCGCCCTCGGCTGGTTCGCGCTCTCCGGCGCGGCCGATCTCAGCATCGTCATCAGAACACTCGTCGCCTCCGCCGACGGCGTGACGTTCGGCGTGGGCGGGGCGGTCGTCGCGCTGTCGGACCCGGTCGACGAGTTCGAGGAGACGGTGGTGAAGTCGCGCGCCGTGGTCACCGCCGTGGTCACGACCGCGGAACCGGTGCCGGTACCGGTGCCGCGGAGCGCGTCGACGCTGACGAGCGCGGAACGGGGCGGCGGCCGGTGAGCACGATCCTGCGGCGCTGCCTCGTCGTCGGCGGCCGCGGCGCGGTCGGTTCGCTCTTCGCCGAGCAGCTCACCCGCTCTGGCAGGCAGGTCGACGTGCTGGACCGGGCGCCGGGCGAGGAGGCACGCGACATCACGCGGATCGACGAGCGCACGGCCGCCGAGCTCGCGGCGGCTGATCTCGTGCTGCTCGCCGTGCCGGAACCGGTGGCGCTCGCGGCGGTCGGGCCGGTCGCCGCGGCGATGCGTCCCGG
>CAXTTN010000156.1:0-4643 GCA_964247105.1 uncultured Pseudonocardia sp. | reverse complement strand
GCCGTCATCGCCGCGCCGTGCTCGCCGAAACGCTGTCGGTGCAGGGGCGCGTCGCGGCCGCGCTGCACTCGCACACGGGGGGCGCTGGCGGCGTCGAGGCGGTCGGCCTGAACCCGATGTTCGCTCCTGTCCTGGGGTTCCCGGGCCGCCCAGTCCTCGCGGTTGTCGTGCGCGACGGCCCCGCCGCGCGGGAGCTGCTCGGGCTCGTCGGGGGCTGGGGCGGCCGGGTGCGGATCGTGTCCGCCGAGGAGCACGACCAGCTGGCGGGCGCCACCCAGGCCTTGACCCACGCCGCCGTGCTGGCATTCGGGCTCGGGCTCGCCGAGCTGGGGGCCGACGTGCCGGCGCTCGCCGGGATCGCGCCACCGCCGCACGTCGCTCTATTGGCCCTGCTGGCCCGCATCGCGAGCGGGAGCCCCGACGTCTACTGGGACGTGCAGGCCGCCAACCCGCACGCCGAGCGAGCCCGCGCCGCACTCTCCGGTGGGCTGCGGCGGGTGGCCGCGCTCGTCGACGGCACGGACGAGGCAGGCTTCACAGCCGCGCTCGCCGAGCTGCGCACCCTGTTCGGCCCGTCGCTGCCACGGCACCGCGACGACTGCACACGGATCTTCGAGGCACTCAATGGTGGAGGACCGCATGGTCGGGGTGACCCAGCAGAGGGCGACACAGCAGAAATCGACACAGCAGGGGGAACGACCGGCCAACTGGGTCGAGTCGCGCATCACCAGAACGTCTGACGCGCTGGACCGGGCGTTCGACGAGAGCCTCACCGGACACGTGATCACCGCCCGGACGGGCAAGCGCGTCGAGCTGGCCGAGGGCGGCGCCGCCGTGGAGTTCGTGTCCTGCTCGTACCTCGGCCTGGAGGAGCACCGCGACCTCGTCGCGGCCGCCACCGAGGCCCTCGACCGGTACGGCGTGCATTTCTCCACCTCCCGCAACCGGGGGCGCCCGGTGTACCTCGGGGAGTTGGAGGAGCTGCTCGCCACCGTCTACCGCGGGAGCCGGGCGGTGGCGTTCACCTCGGTCGGCACCGTCCACCTGGGGCTGCTGCCGCTGCTGGGGTCGGGCGCCCTGCCCAGCTACCCCGTCGGGCCCGGCGGTGCGACGTTCGTCGTGGAGCGGACGGCCCACGCGTCGATGCAGGTGATCCGGGGGCTGCTCGAACAGGTCGGGCCCGTCCACCGCTTCGACCTGGCCGACGCCGAGTCGCTGCCCGCGGCGCTGCGGGCCTCCGCGGCGGCGGGCCGCACGCCGATCGTGCTCATCGACGGGGTCGGCTCGATGGGCGGCCTCATCGACGTCGTCGCCCTGCGTGACGAGCTGGAGCCCTACGGCGGGTACCTCTACGTCGACGACGCGCACGGCATCTCCGTTGACGGGCCGCTCGGCGCGGGCTACGCCTTCGAGGCCTTCGGTGACCGCCTGCCGCCCGGTGTCGTCATCGCGGGGTCGCTGTCGAAGGCGTTCGGCGGGTCCGGCGGGTTCGCGCTGGTGCCGAGCGCGGCCGACGTGGTGGTGTTGCGCAAGTTCGCCAACCCGCTGGTTTTCGGGCACTCGATCATGGTGCCGATGCTGGCGGCGAACGTGGCGGCGGCGCGGCTGCACGTCGACGGCGGCGTGGCCGCGCTGCAGGCGCAGCTGTGGCGCAACACCGAGCTGTTCGACGAGCTCAGCGGCGGCACGATGATCAACGCCGGGATGCGCTCGCCGATCCGCAGCGTGATGTACGCCGACGAGGAGCAGGCCTTCCGCGCCGCACGGCGGCTGAAGGAGGCCGGGGTCCTGATCCTGCCCGCGTTCTTCCCGACGGTGCCGCAGGGCCACGGCCTGATCCGGTTCGCGCTCTCCTCGTTGCACGAACCGCAGCACCTGCAGCTCGCCGTCGACGCGCTGGGGCTGCACTGACGCTCCCAGGTCCACCCTCAACCGAAGCACGACCTCCGGAAGGTGTTCACATGTCCCTCTCCCCGCGGCCCCTCCTACCCGTCGAGCTCCGGTCCGCCCTGGCGGCCGACCCGGAGCTCGGCGGTGGCAACCTGCTGCAGACCGCGCTCGCGGTGCACCCGCAGCCCGACGTCGCGTTCATCCGCTCCGGTCGCCCGCTGACCAACACCGCGGGCGAGCCGCAGAGCGAGTTCAGCGTGCGCCAGCTCGACGAGCTCGCGCAGAGCTGGTCCGTCTGGTATTACGGGCAGGGCATCCGGCCGCGGGACCGGGTCGTGATCTACCTCGCGGACTCGTTCACGTACTCCGTGCACTACTACGCGCTGGCCCAGATCGGCGCCATCCCCGTGCTGGTCAACAGCAAGGCGCCGCGGGAGGTGGCGCTCGGGCTGTGCCGGCGGACCGAGCCGACGGGCGTTTACACCGACCGCGCGCACGTGGAGACGCTCGGCCCGGAGCTGACGTCCCTGCCGGGCCTGCGCTGGACCCAGCTGGCCGAGGACCTGCCCGCGCCTCCTGCCGCCACCCTGCCCGACGGCCACCGGTTCCACCACACCGGGGAGGACCCGGTCTCGATCATGCACTCGTCCGGCACCACCGGGAGACCCAAGGCGGTGATCCAGACGCACGCGTCGAGCGTCGCCGGGCCAAAGTACCGGCTGGTGAACTTCACCGAGCCCGAGAACCCGCTGATGATGACGGCCCAGCCGCAGTCGCACCTGGGCTGCATCGTCTACACCAGCTACGCCATCCTGGCCGGCACCCCACTGGTCGGCCTGTACGACCCGACCGGCGAGCAGCTCGCCGCCGCGGTGGCCGAGCACCGTCCCAAGACCGTGATGGCGTTCGCGCACGCCTACGGGGAGCTGGCCGCCCTCGGGCTACCGCGGGGTGTCGTCGACTCGGTGGGTCGCTGGATCAACATGGGCGACGCCATCCACGACGCGCACGTCAAGACGGTGCTCGCGCTGCGGAGCGAGGACCTCCCGTCGGCGGTGTTCTACGACCGGTTCGGCACCACCGAGCTCGGCTGGGGCCTGGTGGTCCAGCCCAGGACGCTGTCCTCGGAGCGCACCGACCGGCGGGTCGGCAAGCCCGACCAGATCGCTCAGGTCGCCGTCCTGCGCCCGGACGGCAGCGAGGCCGCTGTCGGCGAGGTGGGCTTCTTCGGAGCGAAGGGCCCCACGATCACGGCGGGCTACTGGAACGACGCGGACACCACCTACCGGTCGAAGCTGGGGGGCTACTGGCTGCCCGGTGACCTGGTCTACAAGGACGCCGCGGGCGACTTCTTCCACGTCGACCGGTTCGTCGACGCCATCGTCATGGACGGCGCCACCGGCTACTCGGTGCTCATGGAGGAGGTGCTGCTCAACAACGTCCCGGAGATCCAGGACTGCACCGTCGTCGCGGGCAGGCACGGCGACACCACCGTCCCGGTCGGGGTCGTCACGATCGGCGACCAGGACATGCAGGCCGACAAGCTGCTCCGGCTGGCCAATGAGGCGCTGCAGGCGGCAGGCCATCCCGCACTCGCCGTGCTCGAGGTGGCGGTGACCGAGGCCGACTTCCCGGTGGGCGTCACCGGCAAGGTGCTCAAGCGGCAGCTCCGCGACAAGTACCGCGATCTGGCCTCCTACCTCCAGGAGGGCGGCACGCGGCTGGCCACGGCGGCGCGCTCGCCACACCCCTGACGGGCCACGAGCCAACCGGGGGAGCCGCAGCGATGTTCGTGCTCGTGGCCTGCCGCGGCGAACAACGTAGGGCCATCGTGCCCTGTTCTGCTCTTCGCCAGCTCCTAACCGGGTGCTGAGCAGCGGCCCGGCGCATGGGAACGCCGCCTCCGCGCCGCGACCTCCACCTGGGCCGACGCGCCGGTGAGGCTCGTCGGCAACACGCGTCGTGAACCAACGACGGGAAACCCGCGGAGATCGCTACTGACGACAGTGCTGATCGGCGACGCGCGGGGAGCAATGGTCAAGACCTGTGGATGAAGATCTTTAGGCGGTTTCGGGTTGGGTGTGGTCGTCGGGTCGTTCGACGAGTTTGCCGCCATCGAACGTGGCGCGGCGCGGACGAGCGCGACCAGGTGCGGGGCGTTCACTGCCCGCCAACGAGCCTGGGCGGCGTCGATGAGCTTGAACGCCATCGCCAACCCCGCCGCGCGCGAGCCGGACCCGCGGGTGACCTTCGTGCAGTGCCGCACGGTGGCGAACGTGGACTCGATCGGGTTCGTGGTGCGCACGTGTGACACCGCGACAGACGAGGTTGACCCGTGCCGGCTCGGCGGATCATCCTCGATCGATGGTCGGCGAAGCGTCATGAGCGGGTTGCCCGCCAACGTCGCGCCCATGCTCGCCGCCCCCAGCCCGGTCCCCGAAGGCGACGGGTGGGCGTACGAGTTCAAATGGGACGGCGTCCGCGCCGTCACCGGAGTGGCCTGGCGGGGAGCTGCGGGTGCAGAGGCGCAACAACAAGCCGCTGGCCGACATGTACCCCAAGCTGAGCGCACTCCACGATCTCCTCGACCGGGCCGTGACCCTCGACGGCGAGATCGTCGCTGACCCCGAGCCGCGCGGCAAGCTTTGTTGAGGCTGACCCGGTGGTGTGGCGTGGTGCTGCGATGATGCGGCGATGGGGGGCCTTGACCCCTGATCTTGGACACGCTGAATCCGGCCACGGCCGGGGAAGCG
>CAXTTN010000155.1:1781-14205 GCA_964247105.1 uncultured Pseudonocardia sp. | reverse complement strand
CGCCCGACGACGCGGCGGTGCTGCGGGGCAACGGCGTCGCGGCGGTGTTCACGCCGAAGGACTACAAGCTCACCGAGATGATGGACGAGATCGTCTCGGTGATCCGGAGCGCCCACGGGATCTGATGCCTACCGGTCGGTAACTCCGGGCTGGTGCGCCCTCACTGCGTGAATCGTTACCGAACAGGATCGCGCACGGGCGTCTCACGATGCGGTCCGCCCGGTTAATGTCCTCCGCGGTACAGGCGAGCGAATCCGGGACGGAGCCAGCATGACCGCACCCCAGGAGGTGACGGGCGCGGAGGTGCACGCCGACCCCGAGGCCGTCACCGCCGGGATGGGCAGCGCCATCCAGGGCCGCTCGCTCGGCCAGATCGCCTGGCGACGGCTGCGGCGCGACAAGGTGGCGCTCGGCGGCGGCATCGTCATCGTCTTCCTGATCCTGGTGGCGATCTTCGCCCCGCTGATCACGGCCGTGCTGGGTTACGACCCGCTGGAGTTCCACTACGACCAGGTCGATCCCGATCTGCAGGTGTCGCCGGGCTTCTTCGGCGGTGTCAGCTGGCACTTCCTGTTCGGCGTGGAGCCGGTGAACGGCCGCGACATCTTCAGCCGGGTGGTCTTCGGGGCCCGGGTCTCGCTGCTGATCGCGTTCTTCGCCACGCTGCTCGCGGTGCTCGTCGGCACGGTGTTCGGTGTGATCGCCGGCTACTTCGGCGGCTGGGTGGACACCCTGATCAGCCGCACCATGGACATCTTCCTGGCGTTCCCGATCCTGCTGTTCGCGCTGGCGCTCGTCGGGATCATCCCGGAGCAGTCGTTCGGCCTGGCGGGCGACACCCTGCGCATCGTGCTCATCATCGCGATCGTCGGCTTCTCCGGCTGGCCCTACATCGGCCGCATCATCCGGGGCCAGACGCTCTCGCTGCGCGAGCGGGAGTTCGTCGACGCCGCCCGGAGCCTCGGGGCCCGCAGCCCGCGCATCCTGTTCTCCGAGCTGCTGCCCAACCTCGTCGCGCCGATCCTCGTGTACTCCACCCTCCTGATCCCGACGAACATCCTCTTCGAGGCCGCGCTCTCCTTCCTCGGCGTCGGCATCCGGCCGCCCACCCCGAGCTGGGGCGGCATGCTCTCCGATGCCACGCACTGGTTCCAGATCGCCCCCAACTTCATGCTCTTCCCCGGGTTGGCGATCTTCATTACGGTGCTGGCCTTCAACCTGTTCGGTGACGGCCTGCGGGACGCGCTCGATCCGCGGTCCCGATGAACGACGATCTGCCTGGCGACAAGAGGGGTTTCCGATGAGAAGTAGGCGCAGGTTGGCCGTGATCGCGCTCGGCGCGGTCTCGGCCCTGGTGCTGGCGGCGTGCGGCGGTGGTGCTTCCTCCGGCGGCACCAGCAGCGGCGGCACGACCGACGCGAACGCGATCCACAACCCGTCCGACGCCACGGGCGGCACGCTGCGCTTCGCCAACGCGGGCGACTGGGACTCCCTCGACCCGGCCGACACCTACTACGCCTACTCCTGGAACTTCATCCGGCTGTACGGCCGCTCGCTGGTGATGTTCAAGTCGGCGCCGGGCAAGGACGGCGCCACGCTGGTGCCCGACCTCGCCGAGTCGCTCGGCGTGCCGAGCGACAACGCGAAGACGTGGACCTACAAGCTCCGCAAGGGCGTCAAGTACGAGGACGGCACGCACGTCACCAGCAAGGACGTCAAGTACGCCGTCGAGCGCTCGCTCGACAAGACGACCTTCCCGAACGGCCCGACCTACTTCAACGACTTCCTCGACCTGCAGGGCTACACCAGCCCGTACCAGGACACCGACCCGAGCAAGCTCGGGCTCAAGGCGATCGAGACGCCCGACGACCAGACGATCGTCTTCAAGCTCAACCAGACGTTCAGCGGGTTCGACTACTTCGCCCAGATCCCGGCCACCATCCCGGTGCCGCAGGCCAAGGACACGGGCACGAAGTACAAGGAGCACGTGATCTCCACGGGCCCCTACATGTTCCAGGACAACCAGCTGGGCAAGAGCTTCACGCTGGTGCGCAACCCCAACTGGGACCAGGCCACCGATCCCAACCGCAAGCCGCTGCCCGACAAGATCGAGGTGGCCCTCAACGTCAACGCCGACGACATCGACAACCGGCTGCAGTCCGGCGACCTCGACGTCGACGTGGCCGGCAGCGGCGTGCAGCCCGCGGCGCAGGGCAAGATCCTCGCCGACCAGGCGCTCAAGGCCAACACCGACTCGGCCATCAGCACCCGGCTCTGGTATACCTCGATCAACGGGGCCGTCGCGCCGCTGGACAACGCCGACTGCCGCAAGGCCGTCGAGTACGCGGCGGACAAGACCGGGTACCAGCGCGCGTACGGCGGCGCGACCGGTGGTGACGTCGCCACCAACCTCATGCCGCCGGTGATCCCCGGTTCCGAGAAGTTCGACACCTACCCCACGCCGAACAACGCCGGTGACGTCGACAAGGCCAAGCAGGCGCTGACGGCCTGCGGCCAGCCCAACGGCTTCAGCACCAGCATCTCCTACCGCGCCGAGCGGCCCAAGGAGAAGGCGACGGCCGAGGCGCTGCAGCAGTCGCTGGCCAAGGCCGGCATCACGCTGACCCTCAAGCCCTACCCGCAGGGCGACTACTTCAAGCTCTACGCGGGCAAGCCGGACTTCGCCAAGGCCAACGGCCTCGGCCTGATGGTCAACGGGTGGGCGGCCGACTGGCCGGACGGCTACGGCTTCCTCGCCCAGATCGTCGACAGCCGGGTGATCCGGGAGACCGGCGGGTCGTCCAACACGAGCGTCCGCGATCCCGAGGTCGACAAGATGATCGACGCGGCCGTGCAGAACACGGACACGTCGGCGCGGGAGAAGCTCTGGGCCGACATCGACAAGAAGGTCATGGACGACGCGTACATCCTGCCCGGGGTGTGGGCCAAGGGCCTGCTCTACCGGCCGCAGAACCTGACGAACGTCTTCACGACCGACGGGTTCTCGATGTACGACTACCTCGCGCTGGGCACGACCCGGAAGTAGGTGAAGGCCTGACCGGCCGGCGGTCGCCCCGCACCGGGGCGGCCGCCGGCCGCGGCCGTATCGCATGGCGGTCTACATCGTTCGGCGGTTGTTCGCAGCGGTGATCCTGCTGCTGATCGTCACCGCCGCCACGTTCGTGATCTTCTTCGTGCTGCCCCGGCTGGGGGGTGCGACGGTCGACGACCTCGCGTCGCGCTACGTGGGCAAGAGCGCCGATCCGGCGCAGATCCACCAGATCGCGATCAAGCTCGGGTTCACCGACCCGATCTGGGTGCAGTACGGACGCTTCCTCTCGGGCCTGTTCGTGGGTGCGGACTACCCGACCGGGCCCACCACCACCCACTGCGACGCGCCCTGCCTGGGCTACTCGTTCATCAACCAGAACCCGGTGCTCCCCGACCTGCTCGACCGGCTGCCGGTGACGCTGTCCCTGGCGGCGGGCGCCGCGGTGCTCTGGCTCGGCGGCGGCGTGCTCATCGGCGTGATCTCGGCCCTGCGGCGCGGGAGCGTGTTCGACCGGACCGCGATGGGGATCGCGCTCGCCGGCGTCTCGCTGCCGATCTTCTTCACCGGGCTGCTGTCGCTGTCGATCTTCAGCTACGCGCTGGGGATCACCGCGCCCGGCGGGAGCTACACCCCGTTCCAGGACAATCCCTTCACGTGGGCCTACGACCTGCTGCTGCCGTGGATCACCCTCGCCTTCCTCTACGCGGCGGGCTACGCCCGGCTGACCCGCGCCGGCATGCTCGACACGATGGGCGAGGACTTCATCCGCACCGCGCGGGCCAAGGGCCTGCCCGAGCGCACGGTCGTCGTCAAGCACGGGTTGCGGTCGGCGCTGACCCCGATCCTGACGATCTTCGGCCTGGATCTGGGACTGCTGCTCGGCGGGGCGATCCTCACCGAGAGCACCTACTCCCTCAACGGGATCGGGAAGTACTCGGTGGACGCGATCGTCAACAACGACCTGCCGAAGGTTCTCGGGGTGGTCCTGATCGGCAGCCTGTTCATCATCCTCGCGAACCTGGTCGTGGACCTGCTCTACGCGGTGATCGACCCGAGGGTGAGGTACTCGTGACCGCCCGATCCCATCCGAACGAGCGGCACTCTCGTCGGAACCTATCGAACGAAAGTGCCACTCGTCGGGGGAGGGAGGTGCACCAGTGAGCGAGGATGTACTGGCACCGGAGCCCAGGCCGGCGCCGGAGCCCGCTCCGCGCGCGTCACGGCCGTTCCTCGACGTGCGGGACCTGCGCGTGCACTTCCCCACCGACGACGGGGTGGTCAAGGCCGTCGACGGGCTCTCGTTCGCGCTGGAGCGCGGCAAGCGGCTCGGCATCGTCGGCGAGTCGGGCTCGGGCAAGAGCGTGACCAGCCTGTCGATCATGGGCCTGCACAAGCAGGGCGCCGCGACGATCTCCGGCGAGATCTGGCTCGGGGAGAACGAGCTGGTCTCCTCGACGCCCGAGCAGGTCCGGCTGCTGCGGGGCCGGACGATGGCGATGATCTTCCAGGACCCGCTGTCGGCGATGCACCCGTTCTACTCGGTCGGCGCGCAGATCGTCGAGGCGTACCGGCTGCACAACCACGTCAGCAAGGCCGATGCGCGCAAGCGGGCCGTCGACCTGCTCGACCGCGTCGGGATCCCGCAGGCCGCCGCCCGCTTCGACGACTACCCCCACCACTTCTCCGGCGGGATGCGGCAGCGCGCCATGATCGCGATGGCGCTGTCGTGCAACCCCGACCTGCTCATCGCCGACGAGCCCACCACCGCGCTCGACGTCACGGTGCAGGCGCAGATCCTCGACCTGATCGTCGACCTGCAGTCGGAGTTCGACTCCGCGGTCATCATCATCACCCACGACCTCGGCGTGGTGGCCGAGCTGGCCGACGACATCCTCGTGATGTACGGCGGGCGGGCCGTCGAGTACGGCACGGCGCTGCAGGTGTTCTCGGCGCCGCAGCACCCCTACACGTGGGGGCTGCTGGGGTCGATGCCGCGCTGGGACCGCGACCGTTCCGACCGGCTGCTGCCGATCAAGGGCAACCCGCCCAGCCTGATCAACATCCCGTCCGGCTGTGCGTTCCACCCCCGGTGCGAGTACGCCGACCGCACCGGCGGGCGGTCGCAGACCGAGCGACCCGAGCTGCGCGACACCGGGGCGGGACACCTCGCCGCGTGCCACCTCTCGGTGGAGGAACGCCGGCACATCTTCGACGACGAGATCAGGCCCAAGCTGTGAACGAGCCGTTGCTGAAGGCCGTGGGCCTCCAGAAGCACTTCCCCGTGCGCCGCGGGCTGCTGCAGCGCAAGGTCGGCGCGGTGCAGGCCGTCGACGGGCTGGACTTCGAGGTGCAGGCCGGCGAGACGTTGTCGCTGGTGGGGGAGTCGGGCTGCGGCAAGACCACCACCGGGCGGCTGCTGACCCGGCTGATCGAGCCCACCGACGGCACGATCACCTTCGACGGCCGCGACATCAGCCACCTGAGCCAGGGCGAGCTGCGGCCGCTCCGCCGCGACATCCAGATGATCTTCCAGGACCCGTACTCGTCGCTGAACCCGCGCCACACCGTCGGGAAGATCGTGGGGGCGCCGTACGAGATCCAGGGCGTGACGCCGCCGGGCGGGGTCAAGAAGGCCGTACAGGAGCTGTTGGAGCTGGTCGGGCTCTCGCCGGAGCACTACAACCGCTACCCGCACGAGTTCTCCGGCGGCCAGCGCCAGCGCGTCGGGATCGCCAGGACGCTGGCGCTGCGGCCCAAGCTGATCGTCGCCGACGAGCCCGTGTCGGCGCTGGACGTCTCCATCCAGGCCCAGGTGGTGAACCTGCTGGAGGACCTGCAGGACGAGCTCGGCCTCACCTACGTGCTCATCGCCCACGACCTGTCGGTGGTGCGGCACGTGTCGGACCGCGTCGCCGTCATGTACCTGGGCAAGATCATGGAGATCGGCGACCGGACGCAGGTGTACGAGCGCCCGATGCACCCCTACACGGTGGCGCTGCTCTCGGCCGTCCCGATCCCGGATCCGACGCGGACCACGAAACGCGAGCGCATCCTGCTGACCGGCGACGTGCCCAGCCCGCTCAACCCGCCCCCGGCCTGCCGTTTCCACACGCGGTGCTGGAAGGCGCAGGACATCTGCTCGGTGGAGGCGCCGCCGATGGTGGACCTGGAGCCCGGGCACCGGGTCGCCTGCCACTTTCCCGAGAACGTCACCGCGTGATCGTTCCGACTCGGCGAACTCTGTAGTTCGATCAACGGAAACACCCGTCTCGCAACGATCACGGGTCCAGATGGAACCTGGAGCGGGCCGATTCCGTCCAAGCTCCCGTGCTTGATCGACCGTTCCGCGGGTCCGACGCCGTGGCCGCCGGCCTCGTCACCCCCGGTGAGCTGCGGGGTCCGCGCTTCCGCCGGCTGATGGCCGGGATCTACGTGCTCGCCTCCGTGGAGGAGGATCTCGCGCTGCGCGCGCTCGCGGCCGCAGTAGCGGTGCGCGGGCGGGGTGTTGTCAGCGGATGGTCCGCCGCCGAGCTGCTCGGCGCATCCTGCGGCGCGAAGGACGCGGTCGCGGAGGTGATCGTTCCCGGCGGCGGCATGCGACGTCGGCCGGGGCTCGTCGTGAGCGCGGAGGTGCTCGCCACCGACGAGGTCACCGCCGTGAAGGGGGTGCCCGTCACGACGCCGCTGCTCACGGCGTTCCATCTGGGTTGCCGGTCGCCGATCGTGGAGGCGATCGTGGCGGTCGACGCCCTCTCCCATCAGCACGAGTTCGCGCCGGCGGCGGTGCTGCGCATGGCGTCGCGGCATCTCGGCAGGCGTGGGAGCGGGCAGCTGCCGGAGGTGGTGCGACGGGCGAACCGGCTCGCCGAGTCGCCGATGGAGACGCGGATCCGCATCGCTATCGAGGACGCCGGGCTCGTGCTGCCGGTGCTGCAGTACCCGGTCGGGCCCTACCGGCTCGACATGGCCTACCCGGGGATCACGCTGGCGATCGAGTACGACGGGCGCGAGCACCTGACGCCGGAGCGCGCGTTGAAGGACCTGCGCCGCGAGGCGTACCTGGTCGCGCGGGGCTGGCGGATCCTCCGGTTCCGGGCCGGGGTCGTGCTCCGCCAGCCGGGTCTGGTGTCGGGCACCGTCTGCGGTGAGCTGATCCGGGCCGCACGCGAGCGCGGTCTCGCGCTCGACGCGTTCGACCCCCGCTGATCCTTCCGAGATGGCGAAATCTGTAGATCGATCTGCAAGAAGCGCCATCTCAGACGGATCAACCGCCGTTCTCCTCCTTCTCCTTCTCCTCGCCCCGGCGGCGGAGCATGCGGAACCCGGGGATGCCGTTGATCGCCTGCCGGATCTCGTCGAGCTGGTTGAGCAGCTCGTGGACGTCGGGGCCGACCTTGTCCAGCGTCACGAGGATCGGCATCACGTCGGTGATCACGTGGTGCGTGAGCTCGGGGAGCTGGTCGACCAGCTTGATCGCCGCCTGGATCTCCTCCTCGGAGAACTCCTCCACGAACCGGCGCGCCAGCGGGGCGGCCTTCTCGGCGATCGGCTGGTAGACCGCCAGCAGCGCGGTGGCGCCGTCGGCGGCGCCCTGGGCCTGGTCGACGAGGCTGTCGGCCCGGTCGGCGACGGTGGCCGCCTTCGCGACGAGGCTGCCCGCGCCGTCGGCGACCCCGCCCGCGGTGGCGACCAGCCCGGCGGCACCGTCGGCGACGGTCGCCGCCCGCGACACCAGGGCCGCGGCGTTCTCGGCCACGCCGCCGGCGCGGGCCACCAGCCCGCCCGCCTTCTCCGCCACGCCGTCGGCGCGCGCGACGAGGCCCGCGGCGCCGTCGGCGACGAGGTCGGCCCGGCCGATCAGGCCGGCCGCTTCGTCGGCGACGGTTCCGGCGCGGGCCACCAGCCCGGCCGCGTCCCCCGCGACGTCGTCCGCGCGGGCCACCAGGCCTGCCGCTCCCGCGGCGACGACGTCGGCCCGGCCGACCAGGCCGTCGGCCCGCTCCGCCACCCCGCCCGCGCGGGCCACCAGCTCGGCGGCGTCGCCTGCGACCGTGTCAACGCGGGCCAGCAGCGGGTCGACGCGCCCGACGAGGGAGTCGGCGCGGCCGACCACGCCGTCCACGCGCCCGATGGCCGCGCGGACGTCGCCCAGCACGTCGTCGACCGAGCCGACGATGCCGTCGGCCCGCGCCACGATCCCCTCGACGGCGTCGGCGATGCCGTCGAGCCGGCCCACCAGGGCCTCGACGTCACCGATCAGGCCGGTGATCCGATCCGGGAGGGCGGCCACGAGCTCCACCGCGTCGTCGGTCCAGCCCATCACCGCCCGCGCTCCGGCGACCATGTCGCTCGGCCCGACCCACACCGGAAGCCCGGCGACGCGCAGCACCATGGCCGTGATCCTTGCGCACCGCGACCGCCGCGGCTCGCTCAGTCCGGCCAGACGGCGCGTCGCTTCTCCAGGAACGACGCCATGCCCTCGCGCGCGCCCGGGCTCTGCGACACCGACGCCATCACCTCGACCGCGATCGCGTACGCGTCGGCCTCGGGACGGTCGAGCTGGGCGTAGAGCGTCTGCTTGCCGACGCCCTTGCCCCACCGGCTGCCCCGGGTGGCGCGGGCCAGCAGCTCGTCGGTGCGGGCGTCCAGCTCGGCGTCCGGGACGGCGTAGTTGACCAGACCCCACTCGGCGGCGGTGGCGGCGTCGATCGCGTCACCGGTCAGGGCCAGCTCCATGAGCCGCTTGCGGCCGACGTTGCGCGCGACGGGGACGGCCGGGGTGTGGCAGAACCAGCCGGCCTTGCCCCCGGGCAGCGCGAACGACGCCGATTCGGCCGCCACGGCCAGGTCGCAGGTGGCCACGAGCTGGCAACCGGCCGCGGTGGCGATGGTGGCGACCTTCGCGATCACCACCTGGGGCACCTGCTGGATGGTGGTCATGAGCGTCGTGCACAGCTTCAGCAGCGCGCGGACACCGGCGAGGTCGCGGGAGGCGACGTCGGCGAAGTCGTGGCCGGCCGAGAACGCCTTGCCCTCGCCGGCCAGCACGATGCCCGTGGCGTCGGAGCGCCCCGCCGCCTCGAACGCGTCGAGCAGCTCGCGGAGGTGGCCCTCCGAGAGGGCGTTGCGGCGCTCGGGGCGGTTCATCGTGATCCGCACGATGTCGCCGTCGTGCTTGACCAGGAGGTGCTCGTAGTCGGCCATGGACTCAGTATGACCGCGGCAGGCCCAGGGTGTGCTGGGCGATGAAGTTGAGGATCATCTCCCGGCTCACCGGCGCGATGCGCGCCGTGCGGACCGCGCCGATCAGCGTGCCCACCCCGTACTCCACGGCCATGCCGTTGCCGCCGTGGGCCTGCACCGCCGCGTCGACGGCGTTGATGGCGGCCTCCGCGGCGGCGTACTTGGCGATGTTGGCCGCCTCACCGGCCGCGGCCATGTCGCCCTGGTCGTAGAGCCAGGCCGCGCGCGTGGTCGCCATCCGCGCCAGCTCCACCTCGACGTGGGCCGTGGCCAACGGGTGCGCGATGGCCTGGTGGCTGCCGATGGGCGCCTTCCAGACCGTGCGGCCCCGCGCGTACTCGGTGCCCTTGCGCAGCGCGTAGCGGGCCAGGCCGTTCGAGTACGCCGCCACCGTGATCCGCTCCGGGTTGAGGCCGGCGAACAGCGCCGCGAGCCCGGCCTCCTCGCCACCGACCAGCGCGTCGTCGGGGAGCAGCGCGTCGTCGAAGAAGACGGTGAACTGCTTCTCCGGGCTCAGGATCGCCATCTCGATGGGCTGGTAGGTCATGCCCGGGGTGTCGGTGGGGACGATGAACATGGCCGGGCGCAGCGTCCCGGACGCGCCCTCCAGCCGGGCGACGACCAGCGTCGCCTCGGTCTCGTCGACGCCCGAGATGTAGTACTTCGTGCCCGACAGGCGCCAGCCGCCCCCGGGATCGCGGCGGGCCGTCGTGGTGATGGTGTGCGAGTTCGAGCCCGCGTCCGGCTCGGTGATCGCGAACGACATCTTCGCCGAGCCGTCTTGCCGCCGCTGCGGGCCTTGCCGATCAGGTACTCGTGCCCGTACCTGCCGGCCATCCCCGCCACGGACGCCCGCAGCAGCTGCTGCTCGTCGGTCTCACGCAGATCCATGTCAGGAGGGTGCCTTGTCGTGCAGCAGCAGCAACAGGTACGCGGCGAGGCTCTGCGCGTCGACCAGCTCGGACCGTCGGATCATGTCCTCGAACTCCGCCGTGGTGAACCAGCGGCTGTGCATGTCCTGCTCGGTGTGCTCGCGGCGCGTCGGACCGGCCACCAGCTCGGTCGCGAGGTAGACGTGCCCGCGCTGGCTGGACATGCCCGGGGCGACGTCGACGTCGCCGAGGAGGTCCATGCGGCCTGCGACCAGCCCGGTCTCCTCCTCCAGCTCGCGCGCGGCGAGGACACCCGGGTCCAGCTCGGCCCGGTCGGGTGCCGTGCCCATCGGGAACTCCCACCGCCGCGCGCCCATCGGGTAGCGGAACTGCTCGACGAGGTGCAGCCGGTCGCCGTCGCGGGGGATGACCACGGCGCAGGTGGGCTTGTCGACCACCCCGTAGATCCCCTCGCTGCCGTCGGCGCGGCGGATCCCGTCCTCGCGGACGGTCATCCAGGCGTTGGCGTAGACCTCACGGCTGCTGGTCGTCTCCACGCCCGAAGTATCGCGATCCCTCCGGTGCGCGGAAGGGCGGGTACGGCGGGGGGACGAACGGGTAGCTCAGGCCGTAGGACCAGAGCCAGCCGTTGTCGGTGGCGAGGTGGGCGGTGATGCAGCGGCCGGCGCTGCAGAGGGTGGTCCACAGCCGGGAGGGGCGTGGTGTGGCGAGTGCGGTCATGACGGGCTCCTTCGAGGTGTGACGGGGTCAGGCCGGGACGGGGAGGACGGAACGGCCGCCGAGCAGCACGGCGGCGGGGCGGAGCAGGTCGGCGATGTCGGTGAGGGGGTCGCCGTGCACGGCGAGCAGGTCGGCGTCGTAACCGGCGGCGACCCGGCCCTTGCGGTCGCTCAACCCGCACACCTGCGCCGCCACGTGGGTGCCGGCGCGGAGCGCCTCGGCGGTGGTCATGCCCAGCTCGACGAGCTGGGCCAGGCCACGGGGCAGCACGCCGTGCGGCTTCACCGGCGCGATGCCGGCGTCCGTGCCGGCCACGACCACGGCCCCCTCGCGGATCAACCGGGCGATCGCGGCGAGCATCGCCGGCAGGTGGCGGACCAGCTCGGCGGGCGGCACCAGACCCTCGACGGGCACGAGCCCGAGCGTCGCGCCGACCGCCATCCGCTGCGCCACGATCGCGGCGACCACGCCGTCGGGCGCGTGCACGCCGTCGGCGGTGCGGAAGGTGCAGTGCTCGATGCCGTCCGCCCCGGCCGCGACGGCGTCGACGATCGCGCTGAGCGCGTGCGCGTGCGCCGTGACGGGCAGGCCGTGCCGGTGCGCCTCGGTGACGAGGAACCGCAGCTCGTCCGGGGAGAACTGGGACTCGTGCGTGACGGTGCCGGCGGTCATGATGCCGCCGCTGGCCATCACCTTGATGACGTCGGCGCCGCGCTCGGCGTGCTCGCGCACCGCGGCCCGGATCCCCTCGACGCCGGTCGCGACGCCGCCGAGGAAGTGGCAGTGCCCGCCCGCGGAGGTGATCGGCGGGCCGGCGGCCACGATCGTCGGGAGCGGGCCGGGGGCCGTCTCGCGGAGGGCGATGGACAGGTAGCCGCGGTCGCCGAGGTCACGGACCGTGGTCACACCCGCCGCGAGCTGCCCGGCCCCGGCCTCGGCCATGGCCGCGAGCGCGCCGGCGTCGTCGCGGGCGGCCAGCGCCCCGACCGGGTCGAGGCTCGCGTCGAAGCCGAGGTGGACGTGGGTGTCGATCAGGCCGGGGAGCAGCGTGGTGCCGGGGAGCTCCAGCAGCTCGGCGTCGGGCGGGACCTCGGCCCGCGGGCCGGTCTCGACGGAGGCGATCCGACCGTCCTCCACGACGACGAGCGGGTGCGCGATCATGCGCGACCCGGTCCCGTCGAAGAGGCGGTCGGCCCGGATGGCTGTGCGGGTGCGTGTCGTCATGGATGACGTTCTACGAGGTCAGCGGCGCCGCGCAATCGTGGAAAGCACGGAGGACCGGTACTGAACTCGCGCGCTCCCCCATCTCTCCCGAACCGGCCGGCATCGCGCGGGCTCATCGCGATTCCGGGGGCCCTGCGGCGACATCGCGCGGGCTCGTTGCGGCAGACGAAGCGCGGTTCGCGTTGTTCGACGACGCGCCGGGGAGGCTAGGGTGACCGCCCGTGCGTCTCGTCATCGCTCGCTGCCAGGTCGACTACGTCGGCCGGCTCACCGCCCACCTGCCCATGGCCCC
>CAXTTN010000155.1:0-1771 GCA_964247105.1 uncultured Pseudonocardia sp. | reverse complement strand
CTACAAGCCGCTGAACTGGATGAGCCCGCCGTGCTGGCTGGAGGAGCAGCCGGGTGTGTGGACGGTGCGCAACAAGGCCGACGAGTCGCTCGTGATCACCATCGACGAGGTGCTGCACGACACCCGCCACGAGCTGGGCGTCGATCCCGGGCTGGTCAAGGACGGCGTCGAGGCCCACCTGCAGGAGCTGCTCGCCGCCCACCCGACCGTCTTCGGCGACGGGTTCACGCTGGTGCGCCGCGAGTACATGACGGCGATCGGGCCGGTCGACCTGCTCCTGCGCGACGCGTCCGGGGGATCGGTGGCGGTCGAGGTCAAGCGCCGCGGCGAGATCGACGGCGTCGAGCAGCTCACCCGCTACCTGGAGCTGATGAACCGCGACCCGCTGCTGGCCCCGGTGGCCGGCGTCTACGCCGCGCAGCAGATCAAGCCGCAGGCCCGCACGCTGGCCGAGGACCGAGGCATCCGCTGCGTCGTCGTCGACTACGACGCGCTGCGCGGCACGGAGTCGACCGACCTACGTCTCTTCTGAGCCCTTCCGCTTCTTCCGCTTCTTGGCGGGCACCGGGTCGTCGACCTCGACGGTCGCGACCGCCGCCTGCTCCGGGCTCAGCGGCAGCTCGTGGATGTGCAGCGGCTCGGCGCAGAAGATCGTCAACTCGCAGGCCACGAGCAGCGCGCTGCGCACGTCGTGGCCCAGGTGCATGGCGGTGCGGGCGTACTCGCGCCCGCTCCCGACCGCCCAGAACTCGTGGTAGCTGATCGACAGGTCGGACTCGACCGAGATCAGCTTGCCGTCGAACGCGATCAGCCAGGAGTTGTAGGGCTCGAAGCCCTTGATCTTCTTGTCCGCCCACTCGTTGAACTCGACGAAGAACTCCAGCAGGTCGCGCTTGCGGCTCGTCAGGGGGCGGTGGGTCTCGGCGAACAGCTGCATGTGGTTGATGTGGCTGACGTAGCCGGCGGAGCCGATGATGAAGTCGCGCAGCACGAACAGCTTGCTGTCGTCGATCCCCGACTTCGCCTGCCCCCAGGACACGAGCGAGTCCGAGCCGATGACGATCCGGTCCGACTCGACCTTGCCCGCGATCACCGTCATGGCCGGTGAACCTAGGGCCTACTCTGGGGTAATGACCACTGAGGCGCCCGCCGTCCCGGCGACCTTCGCGTCGCTCGACCCCCGCACCGGCGACGTCGTCGGCACCCACCCGGTGCACGACGAGATCGCCGTCGAGCTGGCCGTGGCCCGGGCCGTCGACGCGGCACGGTGGTGGTCCGACCTCGGCTTCGCCGAGCGGGGCAGGCGGCTGGGGGAGTGGCGCAAGGCGCTGGTCCGGCGCCTCGACGACATCGCGCGGGTGATCGCGGACGAGACCGGCAAGCCGCTGGACGACGCCCGCCTCGAGCTGGTGCTGGCCGTCGACCACCTGGACTGGGCGGCGAGGAACGCCGAGAAGGTGCTCGGGCGGCGCAAGGTCGCCTCCGGGCTGCTCATGGCCAACCAGGCGGCGACGCTGCGCTACGCGCCGATCGGCGTCGTCGGCGTGATCGGGCCCTGGAACTACCCCGTCTTCACCCCGATGGGCTCCATCGCGTACGCGCTGGCCGCGGGCAACGCCGTGGTGTTCAAGCCCAGCGAGCTGACCCCCGGCGTCGGCACCGCGCTGGCCGATTCGCTCGCCGAGATCGTCGACGGCCACCCGCTGCTGCAGGTGATCACGGGCTTCGGCGCCACCGGTGCCGCGCTGTGCCGCGCGAAGGGCGTCGGCAA
>CAXTTN010000154.1:0-14230 GCA_964247105.1 uncultured Pseudonocardia sp. | reverse complement strand
CCGCACCCGCCCCCCGGGCGGGCTCCACTTCGCCGCGTTGTCGAGCAGGTTGAGCACGGCCCGTTCCAGCGCCGTCGTGTCGCCGACGAGCGCCCACGGCACGAGCGTCGGCTCGAACTCGACGTCGCCCGCGCGGCGCCGCGCCCGCTCCAGCGCACGGGACACGACGTCGGTGAACTCGACCGGCTCGTGCACGACGGTCGGGGCGTCGTCGCGGGCCAGCTCCACGAGGTCGCCGACCAGGGTGGACAGCTCCGCGACCTGCGCCTGGACGTCCTCCAGGATCTCCGCGCGCTCGCCGTCGGGCAGCGCGGGCGCGCCCGGCTTGCTGGCCGCGGCGAGCAGTTCCAGGTTGGTCCGCATCGACGTCAACGGCGTGCGCAGCTCGTGCCCCGCATCGGCGACGAGGCGGCGCTGCTGCTCCTGCGACGCCGCGAGGGCGCCGAGCATGTCGTTGAAGCTGCGGGTGAGGCGCGCCAATTCGTCGGTGCCGTCGACCGGGATCGGACGCAGGTCGCCGGTGGACGCGATGCGCTCGGTGGCGGCGGTCAGGCGGTCCACCGGCCGCAGCCCGGCCCGGGCGACCGCCACGCCCGCGAACGCCGCGAGCACCACCCCGATCCCGCCGACGATCGGCAGCGCGATCGCCAGGCGCGTGACCACCTGCTGGGTGGGGTCGAGCCGCTGCCCGATCACCAGTGCCTGCCCCGGCCCCGCCGGAACGGCCACGACCCGGTACGAGACGCCGTTCAGCGCGGCCGTGCGGACCGACTGGTCGGCCAGCCCGCGCGCGACCTCCAGCTCCTCGCCGCCCAGCGGCGGTGCCGACGCGGGGCCCTGCGCGGACGTCGCGGTGCCGTCGGCGAGGATCAGCGCGAGCCGGACGTCCGCCGCCCCGAAGATCCCGGTGGGGACCGACGCCAGCCGGCCCGGGTCCAGCCCGCTCTGCGCGGCGGCCGTGGCGCGCTGCAGGAGGTTGGCGTCGAGCGAGTCGAGGAGGTTGATCCGCACCGTCAGGAACGCGGCCCCGGACACGAGCACGACGGCGAGCCCGGCGACCAGCGCCGCCAGGACGCCGATGCGCGAGCGCAGCGAGAAGTGGTCCAGCACCTCGACCCGAGGCGTCGACCCGTCGGGACGAGCGCTCACGGTGCCGATGCGCGATCTCGCACGCTCGCTCACGGTGGCGTGTCGCGCAGCACGTACCCCACCCCGCGCACGGTGTGGATCAGCCGCGACTCGCCCTCGGCCTCGGTCTTGCGCCGCAGGTAGCCGATGTAGACCTCCAGCGCGTTGCCGGTGGTCGGGAAGTCGTAGCCCCACACCTGCTCGAGGATCTGCGAGCGGGTGAGCACGCGCCGCGGGTGCGCCAGCAGCAGCTCCAGCAGCGAGAACTCGGTGCGGGTGAGGCTGATCGCGCGGGCGCCGCGCCGGACGTCGCGGGTGTCGGGGTCGAGGCTGAGATCGGCGAACACCAGGGGCTTGCTCGTGCCGGCGACCGACGCGGCGATCTCGTCGGGCGTGCGGCGGCGCAGCAGCGCCCGCAGCCGGGCCAGCAGCTCCTCCAGCGCGAAAGGCTTCGGCAGGTAGTCGTCGGCGCCGGCGTCGAGCCCGGACACGCGGTCGGACACGGCGTCGCGGGCGGTGAGCACGAGGATCGGCAGGTCGTCGCCGCCGCTGCGCAGCCGCCGGCACACCTCCAGCCCGTCCAGGCGCGGCATCATCACGTCGAGCACCATGGCGTCGGGCCGCGAGGCCAGCACCGAGTCGAGCGCCTGCTGGCCGTCGTTCGCGAGCTCCACCTGGTAGCCGTTGAAGGCGAGGGAGCGCCGGAGCGACTCGCGCACGGAGCGGTCGTCGTCCACCACGAGAATGCGCATGACCGCAGTGTGGACGTCCGATCTGAGACGCGCCTGAGAGGTGCTACCCGGCGAGGAAGTTGGCGGCCATGTCCTTGTCGCCGTGGCCCGCGTCGGCGGCGCGGTGCATCCGCGTGGCGACGGCGGCGGCCACGTCCAGCCGGAGCTCCCCCGCCGCGGCGACGACGAGGTCCGCGTCCTTCGCGGCGTTGGTGACCGAGAAGTTGGGCGTCCAGTCCTCGGTGAGGATCGCCTTCGCCTTGTTCTGCAGGTAGGGCAGGTCGAGCGGGCCGCCCGCGACGGCGTCGAGGAACGCCTGCGGGTCGACGCCGAGGCCGCGGGCCAGCGCGATCGACTCGGCCGTCGCCGCCGTGACGGCCAGCACCCAGCTGTTGACGACCAGCTTGAGCCGGCTCGCGGCGAGGCCCGCGGCGTCGTCGGCGACCCAGGTCGTCGCGCGGCCGATCGCGTCGAACACGGGCCCGACGGCGGCGCGCGCCTCGGGCGGGCCGGCCGCGAGGACGACGAGCTGCCCCGACTCGGCGGGCTGGCGCGTGCCGACCACCGGCGCGTCGACGAACAGCAGGCCGTGCTTCTCGGCGAACGCCAGCAGCTCGTCCTGGTCGACGCCGGTGGTGGTCTGCGCCCACACCTGACCCGCCGCGAGCCCGGCGGCGGCCTGCTCCATGACGGCGAGCACGTCGTGGCCGTCGCCGAGCATCGTGACGACGACGTCGGCGCCGCGGACGGCCGCCGCCGGATCGGGCGCGAGGACGGCGCCCGCCTCCGCGAGCGGCCGGGCCTTGGCGGCGGAACGGTTCCACACCTGCAGCGGGAGGCCGGCGGCGAGGATGTTGTGCCCCATCCCCGCGCCCATGATCCCGGTTCCGAGCAGCGCGACGGTCATGGCGATCAGGCTATGCCGACTTCGCAGGCTCCGCTGGCACCCCGCAGGTTCCGCGCGCCCTGCGAGGTGACCGGGTGGCCTGCGAGGTCACGCCCGCTTCGGCGACGCCCGCACGTGCATCCGCTCGCCCTGCTTCCCGAACAGGCTGAGGATCTCCACCGGGCCGTCGCCGACCGGGCCGAACCAGTGCGGGACGCGCGTGTCGAACTCGGCCGCCTCCCCCGGCCGCATGACGATGTCGTGCTCGGCCAGCACGAGCCGCAGCCGGCCCGACAGCACGTAGAGCCACTCGTAGCCCTCGTGCGTGCGGGGGTCGGGATCGCCGCGGGTGCCGGCCGGGATCGTCATCTTGTACGCCTGCACCGGACCGGGTTGCCCGGTCAGCGGCTCGGACGTCACCCCGTCCCGCACCACCGGGGACAGCCGCACCCGCGGGTCGCGGACCGGCGTGGCCCCGATCAGCTCGTCGAGCGGCACGCGGTGCGCCCGCGCGATCGGCAACAGCAGCTCCAGGCTCGGCCTGCGGCGCCCCGACTCCAGCCGCGACAGGGTGCTCACCGAGATCCCGGTGGCCTCCGACAGCCCCGCGAGCGTGACCTTGCGCTGCTGCCGCAGCCGGCGCAGTCGCGGCGGTACGGCGTCGAGGACCTCGTCCACCTCCATCGCCTTATTGCAGTTCCGGCAACGTCGTTTGTCAAACAAAGGGTGTCCGAGGCCGACCTGCGCGACCTGGTGCTCGGCATCCGGCAGCACGGTCTGGCGCGATGACCGGTTCGAGGTCTGCCGGGTCGCGGTGTCGGCACGGCCCGGCATGATCACGGTGGGCGCAACACCACGCAGGCCCCGGCCTGACCACTGGTGCGTGGGCGCCGATCAGTCCGAGCGGTGGCACTCGATGATCGTCGTCGACGCAACCTCGGGCATGCTCCGTCAGGCGTCACGTTGCGCCGGCCGCGATCACCGACGCCGCACCTCGGGCCGGTGCTCAGCGCGGGCGCTCCTTGATCCCCGCAGCGAGCCAGGAGACGACGTCGGCGATCCGCTGCGCCCGCACCTCCGGGCGCCGCTTCGTGCCGTCGATCCAGGTCAGGTAGGCGCGGCGGTAGAACTGGGCCAGCGCGTCGAAGAACGCCCCGGCCGGGGGGTTCGCGTCGAGCGCGGCCGCGAGGTCCTCGGCCAGGTCACCGCGTTGCGGTCCCTCGGGCTTCACCACGACGTCGACGGTGTCGCCCGGCCCGATCCCGCGGTCGCGGCGCCAGGCGGGACCGAGCCGGATGCCGTACCCGTCGCCGAACGGCTCGATCACCGCACGGACACCGCAGCCACCGACCGTGCCGTGGACGTGGTGGGCCGGCTTGGGGCCCCACATCGCGTCCGGATCGAAGGGGACGGGCAGGTACACCAGGCCCTTCGGCCCGGTGGCGACGGTGGCGGTGAAGTGCTGCGGCTCCACGCCGACGGATCATGCCATGCCGGAGGCGCCCAGGGCGTCGAAATCGGGTGAGCGCAGCAGCTCCTGCATCTGGCGGCGCCGCACCCCGATGTTGCTGCCCTCGATGACCGGGTAGGCGAGCGCCTCGTTGAGGTGGCGCAGCAGCGGGAAGTCCGTGTCGTAGGCCGAGACGCCGACGACCTGCATGAGCCTGGTGATCACCTCGACACCGGTCTCGGAGCCGAACACCTTGGCGTGCAACGCCCATTCGAGCGCCGACGGGTGCTGTGACAGCGCGGCGTCGAGCGCCCGCCAGGACAGCAGGCGCACCGCCTCGATCCGGCTCTTGGCGTCGGCGAGGGCGTCGGCGACCGCCTGGTGCTCGATGACGGGCACCGCGCCACCCCGCTTCTCGGTGAGCGCGAACCGGTGCGCGACGTCGAACGCCTGCCGCATCGCCGCCACGGCGAACGTCCCGATCGACGCGCCGCTGCCGACGAACGCGTTGCGCGTCAACGCGACGCCGTGGCCCTCCGCGCCGAGCAGGTTGGCCTTCGGCACGCGCACGTCCACCAGCCGGATCCGGGCGGTCAGGCACCCGGCCAGGCCGGGCAGGTCGTAGACGTGCTCGACCTCGATGTGCCCGGCGAGGTGCTCGCGCTCGGCGACGATCAGCGAGACACCACCGGGGGTGCGGCAGACGATCGTCATGACGTCGGGTCCGTCGCCGTCCCAACCCGGCAGGTGCGACGCCCAGGCCTTGCGCCCGTCGACGATCCAGTGGTCGCCGTCGTCGACGGCCGTCGTGCGGGTGCCCTCGGCGGGCGGCGGGGCGTCGAAGTTGGCGCTACCACCGGGCTCCGAGTAGGCCATGGCCGCGACCGGCGCGCCGTGGTCGGCGAGGAACGGTGCGACGAAGCGCTCGATCTGCTCGGGTGTCCCGACCTCGTAGACCGGGGCGAGCGCGATGAGCGGGCCGGCCATCGAGATGACGAAGTCGGGGCTGTGGGCGGCCCACTCCTCGATGAGGATCGCCGCGTCGACCCCGCTCGACGCCGCCCCGCCGAACGGCACCGGGATGAAGCCCTTGAGGAACCCGGCGGCGACGGCCTTCTCGAACACGGGACGGGCGAGAGCGGCCCGCCGCCACGGATCCGACTCGGCGCGGACGGCGTCGGCCAGGTCGCGCAGGTGTTCCTCGGCGAACTGGCGCGCGACGTGCTTGAGCTGCTCCTGCTCGGGCGACAGGGTGAACGAGACGGACATCGGAGGCTCCTCGGCGTGGGGCCCCCAGCCTCCCCGGATCAGCCGGCGATGTCTCCACGATTTGTGCGCTCGGGCTGTGCCGTTCGTGCGCCGCGGACATCGCTCGGGGTGCAGCCGAACTCGCGGCGGAACGCCCGGCTGAACGAGGCCGGGTCGTCGAAGCCCATCGACGCGGCGATGTCGGTGATCGTCGAGACGATCGTGGGGTCCGCCAGCAACGCCGCGCACCGCTCCAGCCGCAGCCGTCGGACCGTCGAGGCGAAGGTGCGGTCGGCGTCGGCGAACGTGGCGTGCAACGTCCGCGGGGAGATCCCGAACCGACGGCACACCGTGGACACCGACAGGGCGGGGTCGCCGAGCCGGTCGCGGACGTGGCGGAGGACCGCCGCCCGCAGGACCGCGCGCGGCTGATCGACGAAGGCCGGACGGCCCGCCGACGCCGCCGCCACGGCCGAGGCGAAGGCCTGTTCCAGCTCGCCCGACGCCACCGATCCGGCGGGGAGCTCGACGTTCCACAGCGAGGTCATCATCGATCGGACGACGCCGCCGGCCCCGCGGGCGCCGTCGAACGCCTCGCCGAGAGGAGGTCCGGCACCGCCCAGACGCGCGGTGAGCAGGTCACGGGGCAGGCGGAAGGACACCATCTGCCAGGGCGCGTCGAAGTCGAACCAGTACGGCTCGGTCGTGTCGACCACGGTGAACTGCCCGGGCCCGACGACCGACTCCGCGCGTCCCTGCCGGGCCCGGCAGCGCCCGGCGACCTGGAGGTTGACGAAGAAGTACGCGCCGTCGGTGCGGGCCACGTCGCGCGGGCCGTGGGCCGTCTCCTGCGGCTGGGACCGGATGCGGGCCCGCATCATGTCGTGCAGCGGGCGGGTCTCGACGCGCGCGGCGAACCCGGGCCCCGGTTCGGCGCGGCGGGGCGTCAACGGGACGAACGCCTGGCAGATCACCTCGTGCCAGTAGCCGAACTGCTCCCGATCGGGCCGGGTGGCCACGTCCCAGACCGCCATCCCACGAATCCTGTCCTCAGGCGTCGTGGCCGGTCAAGGAGCCGTCGCGGAGAGCTCGACGAAACGCCGATACGACGCGTCCACCTCATCGGGGTCGGCGCCTCCCACGAGGTCGAGCAGCAGCCCCCGGGTGACCGCCACCCCGAGCCGCACCTCGGCCCGGTCCGACTCCGTCCCGAGCCGGCCTGCCACCTCGGCCGCGGTGGACAGCCACGGCGCGGTCAGCGTCTCCCGAAGCCCCTCAGTGCCCGGCGCACCCTGCGCGACCAGCCCGAACACCTCGAAGAACAACCGGACGAACGGGCGCAGCTCAGCGCGGCTGACCTGTTCCCACAGCGAGAGCATGACCTCCTGCGGCGTGCCCGCGCCCTCGGCGAACTCCGCCAACGCCGCGCGCTGCTGGGCCTCGATCACCGCGACGATCGCCGCGAGCAGGCCCGCCTGCGATCCGAAGTGGTACAGCAGCATCCGGTGGCTGGTGCCCGCGCCGGCCGCGATCTCCCGCAGGCTGCGCCCGGCGACTCCCTCCGCCGCCGCGAACGCCATCACCCGCTGCAGCAGCTGCTCACGCGCCTCCCCTGTCATGTACCAAATGGTACATTCGCTGCATGAGATGGACACACTCGACCCGCATCGACGCGCCGGTCGACGTCGTGTGGCGGCTGACCACCGACGTCGAGGCCTGGCCGGCCACCACGCCCACGATGCAGTCGGTCACACGCCTGGACGACGGCCCGCTGCGGGTCGGGAGCCCGGCGCGGATCAAGCAACCGGGCCAGGCCGAGGCCGTCTGGACCGTCACCCGGCTCGAACCCGGCCGCGAGTTCAGCTGGGAGACCCGGCGACGCGGGCTGGTCCTGACCGGAACCCACACCGTGACCGCCGACGGCGCCGGATCCTGCAACACCCTCGCGCTGGACGCGTCCGGCCCGCTCGCCGTCCCCTTCGGGCTGGTGCTCGGCGCGGCGTTCCGGCGCGTGCTGCGCACCGAGAACGCCGGCTTCAAGGCGGCGGCGGAACGAGCTCGGACGAAGTCGGCGACCGAGACGAACTCGTAGCCACGGGCACGGATGTCGCTGATCAGGCCAGGTAGCGTGGCGGCGTCCGGTCGGGAGCCGTCGGTCGGGCGCGAGCCGACGTGCCTCAGCACGACCTCCCCGGGCCCCAGCTCGGCCAGCACCCGCGAGCGCACCACGTCGACGCTGACGCCACCCGACGTGCCCCGCCGGCCGGTCGTGTCGACCGTCCACCGGATCGAGCCGTAGCCCGCGGCGTTGACCAGGGCGATCGTGTGGGCGTTGCGGTCGCCGAACGGGAACCGGAAGAGCGGGCGGGGATCGCGCCCGGTGGCGGCGGTGATGGCCGCCCCGGCGCGATCGATCTCGGCGCGCACGCCGTCATCGGTCAATGCCGTGAGCATCGGGTGGGTCTGCGAGTGGTTGCCGACCCGGTAGCCGCTCGCGATCCGGCGCGCCTGCGACGGGTACCGCTGCGCCCACTGCCCGGTGAGGAAGAACGTGGCCGGGACGCGCTGCACGGCGAGCACGGTCAGGATCGCGTCGACGGAGTCGGCATCGGCCCCGGCGTCGAAGGTGAGCGCGACGGCGCGGCGGTCGGTCGGCAGGCGCTCCCACTCCGCGCCACACAGGGACGCCGGGATGCCGCGAGGTGCGACCGGGGTGGACGCCGGGGTCCTCGTCGGCGCAGCCGGGACCGTCGACGCCGCGGGCGGGCCGGGCGCCACGGGCGGGCCGGGCGGCACGGGCGGGCCGGGCGGCACGGGCGGGCCGGGCGCCGCGGGCAGACCGGGCGCCGCGGGCGGCGGAGCGCACGTCACCGCCAGGAACAGCCCGAGCGTGCAGCCCGCAAGCGGCACCGCACGTGCCATCGCCACCGGTCGTCCCTCCGTCGTCGTGGAGCGAGTCTGCCGTGCGCGACCGCCCCGCCACTCATGATCAACAGAAAGGGGCCGAGAGCTTCGCGGGTGCAGCTCACGGCCCACTCCGGCCGATCATGGCCGGATGCGCCGTGGCCGGCCGGCGCTCAGGCGGCGACAAGGACCGTCCCGGTGCCTGCCGCCACCACGCAGCTAGGATCGGAGCGCACGCCCTCGTAGCTCAGGGGATAGAGCATCGGTTTCCTAAACCGTGTGTCGCAGGTTCGAATCCTGCCGGGGGCACGCACCGGAGACCGTTATGCCAGGTCAGTGCGTTAGGACTGATTCGCAATGGAGTGATCCTCGGTGGACCGCAGGTCACCGCGCCGCAGGTTCGAACGGAGCTTGACCCCCGGAGCCGGACACTGGATTGAGCCGTCGCCACCACCCGGCGGCTGGTGCGCAGGGCGGTGAAGTGCGGCTTGCAGGGTGTCGGTCTCCCGGCGGTGCTCACCCCGGATAGCGGCGACCTGGCGGTCGGGGTCAGTACGCAGCTGGTCGATCTCGTCGGCATGCTCTGCGCGCACGGCAGACAGCTCGTCACGGTGCTCCCCGTCGACGGCGAGCTCGTCGCGGTGCAGCTCGAGCCGGCTCCAGCGCGGTCGAAGACCCGCTCCTGCCAACCGCGGCCGCCGCACTACGATTTTCCCGTGCCCCACGCGATCACAGCACTGATCGTGCGTGAACCGTTTGACGACGATGCGGCCCGTGACTGGGATGCCGTCGGCGTCCGACTGGATCACGGGCTGCGGCTGGTACATCTCAGCCTCTACTACACGGCCTACTGGCAGGCCCGGCGCGGTGAGACCGGCCACCTCGATGGGGCGCAGCATTTCCCGGCCGGTTTCCCTTGTGAGGGGGTGGTGGCCACCCTGGCAGCCGAGGTCACCAGGACAGCGTCCGGGCAGCAGCCGACGTTCGTGGTAGCGATGACGGACTACTTCGGCGGGATCGGCGACCAGTTTGCCTGCGCGTTTGTCGCGGGCCGTCGTGTGCCCGAGGCCGATACCATCAACGGGGCGCTGCGGGTGTTGGGTGTGCGTGCCCCGGACGGGGTCGACGAGTTCGACAGTGTCGGGCTTGGCGGCCACCGCAGCTCGCCGGACGCACTCGGCCGCTACGTGGACCTGTGCGACGAGATGGGTGTGTGAGAGTGCATCTCCGGAACTCGGCCCGGCGGGAGCAGATCGCGACGCTGCTACTGGGCCGCGCCGGACCTGATGGTTGGGCTCGACGGACGCACCGTGGTGATCTCCGGCAGTGACGACAAGACGATGCGACACACTGCACCGACGACCACCTGACCGGTTCCCATCTGCGTGGTGTCCTGCCGGGGGCACGTTCCGGGGATGGTCACGGCGGCCGGCGCGGTGTACCGAGTCTGCTCACCCTGCGCCGTGAGGAGAGCGCGAGTCGAGCAGCATCCCGATCGCGTGCACGTACGCCTCGGCGGTGGTATCGCCACGAGCTGCTGGTGCACGACGAAGCCGGGGACCAGGGCGAAGAGCGCGGTGGCCGCGCCCTGCGGATCGAGTTCCGGCGCCAGCAGACCGGCTTCCTGCTGCCGGCGGAGAAGGTCGGCAAGCCGCACGACCAGCTGCTGGTAGCGATCGCGGAGCAGCGCACCGATCTCGGGGGACCGCTGCCGGTGGAACTCCAGCGTCCGCGCCTGGACCCCCATGGCACGGGACCGCGTTGCCGGCCCGCTCCGCCGGTCCACGATCCGCGGCCGCACACCACGCCGGCGAGCTGCAGGGCCAGCATCAGACCGGTCGGACCGGCAGCGACGATCATGACCTGCCGCACGATCGGCGGGGTGGCCGGGTTCACCTGCCGTCGACATCGCGACCCCTCACCAGAAAACAGGAACGTATGTTTCCGCGTGTGAGGGTGCCGCGGCCGGCCGGGCTCGTCGAGCAACGACCGTCCTCGTGTGGCGGGAGGGTGTGATCGTCTCCGAGCGGCGCTTCCGCGGGATGGTCGAGCAAAGCCCGGTCGGCATCGCCCTGTCCGACGAACGAGGCCGTGGCGATCCTGCACCGCGTCAGGGCCCAGGTGCGCGAGGGACGCACCTGCTCGATCGGTGTGACCGCGTGGCCCGACGCTGAGACCCGTCCGGGCCGGACCGCCGACCGAACTCCGCACGCGCCGCACTACGAGACCACCGGATTCCCGCGGGTCACTGGTAGATCCGGTTCACCTCCGCGTACTCGTTCTCACCCATGACGGTCGGGGACATCTCCCGCTTGAGATACGGATACATGAGGCTCTCGGGCACCCAGCAGTGACCGACCCCGAGCGTGTGGAGCAACTCGTGCTCGATCACGTGAGCACGCCTCGCCGGCTCGGCGGGCGATGGATTCAACCTGTCCATCGCGAGGCTGGCCCGTGCACACGTGCCCGAGCTGGTCCTCAGTTGACACCTCCCGTCGCCGTTGACGATCGTCCCGTCCTTCTTCACCGGAAAGTCACCCTGCACGGCGATGATCTCCGCCTCCCTGCGGCTCTTCGGCGTGAGTGTTATGACGACCCTGCTGCTGGACCACGTGGGTTTGACGACGGTATTGGCCGCGATCTTCTGCATGGCCAGGTCCAGGGCGTCGCGGTCGGCCTCGGTCAGGTTGCTGTTCCAGACCCAGGGAGTCGTCGTCCTCAACCGCGGGAGAACCTGGTCGTAGGTCCAGGCCGAGGCGTCGTTCCCCGGCCGTCCACCACCCGGGACGGCCTGCGCGATGTTGGCCGTCGCTGCCGTGGCGGCCAACGCCCCGACACCCAGAGCCATTCGCCCCAGGACCATGCGGCGGTTCCACTGTGCCGGGCCGCAGTCCGTCACTTCTCGTGCACGCATGTCCATCGTCATATCCTCGGTGAGATCGCCGCCAGTCGCCCACGGGGTGGTCGACGAGAACGTCGGTGGTGGGCCCGCAGATCGTGGCGCGCCGCCCGCCCCCTGCGGGCGGGACCGTTGGCGCGAGCTTGACGGTGCCACTGCCCGACAAAGCGTGATCTGCGACACGGCCGCGGCCCACGTCGACCCGATCGGACAGTGGCCGCCCGGATGCTGCCGCCACGGGGTCGGGCGACGCGGACGGCGCGAGTCGCGGTACCGGAAGACTCGTCCAGGTACCGGTTGCTCGCCTTGCTCCAACGGTGCCGTGGCCGGCGAGCTGCCTCGGCCGCGCGTCACCTCGTGCCATGCCTGGACGGGTGACAGGGGCTGCCGGCGTCACAACGTGATCTGGACGACGCCGCTGAGGAAGAGCTGCTCCTGAACGAGAGGGACACCCGCCGGCGTGACGTAGTAGACGCCGACCATGACCGGCTTACCCAAGCCGTGCGTCCCCGTCACGTCCATCGTGAGCGAGTACTCCGACCCGGTGTCAAGACGGGTGAGAATGCACGTCACCGTCTTCGGGTTGCCTTGCTGGTACGTCGCCGAGCCGTTCTTCCACGTGCAGGTACCGATCTGCAGGATCGTGTCCGGGGTTTTCGGACCCAGGTTCGGGAGCAGCCCGGCAACTCCCGAGGCGCCACTCATCGTTGCCGAACCATTGCGATGCAGCGTGAGCTTTCCCTGGAGGACCGTGGGGGACGTCTGAGGGACCATTGTCAGCTGTAGCGGCTTGTCGACCCACTGGTCGGCAGCCGCGGCGAGCATGTTCGTGCCGGACGGGGCGGCGAGGTCGTCGGTCCGCGCCAGGGCCACTCCCTGCCACGCGAGGCCAGCCAACAAGGTGATCACTGCCGCGATACGTCCCGCCCGGAAGCGAGCCGTGGTCGTCGTGCGTGTCATGTCTTCCGATCCCGTCAAGGTGTGGTGTCCACATCGTCACCGTGCGTCGGACCGATGTCCGGGCCGTGGCTGGCGCTGCGTGGGCCCGCCCTGCCCACGTCGGCGCCGTCCGTGTCCAGCGCCCACGGCCGCGGCCGGCGCTTGCCCTGCGGGGCCGCGGAGGTCGTCCGCTAGCCTGCGGGGACTCTTCGACCGGAGGTCCTCGATGACCGACCACCTGTGCGCCATCGCAGCCACGAAGGGTGCTGTCGATCCCACCTGGTGCTTCGACCGCTACGCCGACGTGCTGCGCAGCATCCCGACGATCGTCGGCGAGACCGACGTCCTGATCCCGGAGCTCCACCTGGCATCCGACGGGCCGTGGTCGGTGTACTACAGCCCCTTCGACCGGGTGAACCCGAAGGCCAAGGTCGTCCTCGTCGGGATCACGCCCGGCCTGCACCAGAGCTACCTCGCCAACCAGGAGGCGCAGCGGGCGCTCCGGGACGGCGCCACCGCCGACGAAGCGCTCCACCGGGCCGGCGACGTCGGGTCGTTGGGCGGGCCGATGCGCGCCAACCTCGTCACGATGCTCGACGGCATCGGCGTCCAGGACCAGCTCGACCTGGGCTCGACGGCGTCCCTCTTCGACGAGGGCTCCGAGCTGGTGCACTCCACCTCGGCGCTGCTGTACCCGGTGTTCCGCGACGGGAAGAACTACGGCGGCACACCGGACCCGACGTCCAGCCCGCTGCTGGTCAGCTTCCTCCGTCACGTGCTGCCGGCCGAGCTGGCGCTCGTTCCCGACGCGCTGGTGGTGCCGCTCGGCAAATTGGCGAACGCCGCCCTGGGCCGGGCCTGCGCCCGGGGCGCGCTGAGCCCGTCGCGGGTGCTCCTCGACTTCCCCCACCCGTCCGGCGGCAACGGGCACCGGACCCGGCTCTACGAGGCCAAGAAGGACGCTCTGAGCGAGCGCGTCTCGCGGTGGCAGACCACGGCCTGATCCCGCGCGGATCCCGGTGCTCGTCGCGGCCATGGGCCCGCAGGCGCTCCTGGCCGCCGGGCAGCTCGCCGACGGCATCCTCCCCAACCTGGCCGGGCCCCGGGTGGTGGAGGGCCGGATCGTGCCCACGATCGCGGGGGCGGCCCGTGCCGCCGGGCGGGCGGCCCCGCGGATCGTGGCGGCCGTCCCCGCGGTGGTCACCGACGCACCCGACGAGGTCCGCGCCACCGCCGCGGCGCGGACGGCCTTCTCCGAGACCGTGCCCTCCTGCGCCCGCATGGTCGCCGAGGAGGGCGTCGCCCGGGCCGCGGACCTGGCCCTGATCGGCGACGAGGAGACCGCCGCGGCCGGCTTGCGCCGCTACGTCGAGGCGGGCGCCACCGAGATCGTGCTCACCAACACCGACCTCGGCGGAACCGCGGCCCGGGCCCGCACCTGGCGGCTCGCCGGCGCCCTCACGCGCGTCGGAGCGGGCTAGTGCCCCGCCAAGGAACTAGCCTGGAACCATGGACACCCAGCGAGCGGCACCGCTCGCCGTCCCGCTGCCGGCCGCGCTGGCCGAGCGTCCCGACCTCCTGGTCTGCCGGATCGCGGGATCGGTGCAGCGGCTGGCCGCCGAGGCCCTCACCCCTCTGGGGCTCAACACCGGCTCGCACAGCGTGCTGCGGCTGCTGGCCGACGACGGCCCCCGCTCGCAGCAGGCGCTGGCCGAGGCACTGCGGATCGACCGCACGACGATGGTCAACCTCGTCGACGAGCTGGAGCGTGGCGGCCAGGTCCGCAGGCAGCGCAACCCCGAGGACCGGCGGGCGTACTCGGTCGACATCACCGCCGACGGGCAGGGCCTGCTCGCCCGGGCCGACGCCGTGGTCGCCCGGCTCCAGGAGGAGGTGTTCGGCCCGATGCGGCCCGAGGACCGGGCCGAGCTGTCCCGCCTGCTCCGGGTGCTGGTCGACGCGGGCACCCTGCCCGGCTTCGCCGCCGCGCCCTAGTAGTACTTTGTTAGGTCGAGTCGGTTGGTGTGGGTGGGCGCGGTGGGACG
>CAXTTN010000153.1:0-14278 GCA_964247105.1 uncultured Pseudonocardia sp. | reverse complement strand
AGCCTGCTGCGCGGGGTCGCCGCCCTGCCCTCGCTGGTGGGCGGCAGCGTGCTCGTCGGGCTGGGGATCGGGCTGGCCGGTGTGCTGATCACCGGGGTGGTGAAGGAGCACCTCGCCGCGCGGGCCGGCGCGGCGACCGGCGGCTACGTCGTGTCGATGATGGTGGGCGCCACCGCCTCCAGCGCGATCGCCGTCCCGCTCGCGACGGCGCTGGGCGGCTGGTCGTTCTCGCTGGCGGTGTGGGCGGTGCCCGCGGTGCTCGCGACCGCGCTCTGGGCGCCGATCGCCCGCCCGAACGCGGCCGCCGGGGCCCGTGTCGCGCTGCCCTGGCGCGAACCGTTCGCGCGGCTCGTCGCGTGCTACCAGGCCGGCACGTCGCTGATGTTCTACGGATGGCTCACCTGGCTCGCGCCGTACTACGCGGGCCAGGGGTGGACGGCGGCGCGGGCCGGGCTGCTGCTCGCGGTGTGGAGCGTCGCCCAGATCCCGGCGGCGCTGCTGGCCCCGGTGCTGGCCGAGCGGCACCGCCGCTGGCGGTTCTGGGCGTCGGTCACGCTCGGGTGCGGGCTCGCCGGGACGCTCGGCGCGCTCGTGCTGCCGATGCCACCGGTCACCGGGCCGTGGCTGTGGGCGGTGCTGATGGGGATCGGGGTGGGGGCGGGCTTCCCGATGGGCCTCACGATGATCGCCTGGCGCACGCCCGACCCCGCGGCCAGCGCGGCGACGAGCGGGCTGGCGCTGGGGGTCGGGTACACGGTGGCCGGGCTCGGCCCGCTGCTGATGGGCGTCCTGATCGACGTGAGGGCGGGTTTCGCGGCCGCGATCCTGCTGCTGCTGGCCGCGGGTGCGCTGCAGGGCTGGGCGATCTGGCGCATCGGCGACCGCCCCCGCGCGCCCTCCCCCCACCCGACGAGTGGCACTTTCGTCGCCTAGGTTCGTACGAACGTGCCACTCGTTGTGAGGGGGGCGCGGCGCCCGGGCTACAGCTCGGCTACGCGGGCGTCCACGCTGTTCCAGGCTGCCCGCCACTCGCTGCGCTTCGTCTCCGCTCTCGCCCGCTCGCGCTCCACCAGCCGCCCGGCGACGAACACCACCAGCGCGTCGGGGAGCTCGCCGAGGGCGTCGAGCAGCTCGCGGATGCGGTGCTCGGCCACGCAGGCGTCCTGGTGGTCGCCCAGGACCTCCTGGAACTCGGCCGTGGCCGCCAGCAGCTGCTTGAGCGCCTTCCCGGTCGGGGTGCCGCGCAGCCCCGGCTCGGCCAGCTCACCGGTGTAGCGCACGCGCTTGCCGTGGATGCGCAGGGCGTGCAGGACCTCGTCGGGCGGGTCGTCGCCGGCCTTCCGGACGGCCTTGCGCAGCTTGGCGGCCTCGCCCCGGACGAGGTCGGCGAGCTCGGGCTGCTCCTGCGTCGCCGACGGGGTGGGCAGCGGCAGCCGGATCGCGTCGGCGAGGCGCTCCAGCAGCGCGGTGTAGCGCGGGGCGTCGAGCGCGCGCAGCATCTCCGCGCGGGCGCGCTCGTGCTCGGCCGCCAGCTCCGCGACGAGCACCTCGCCGGCCCCCTGCTCCGCCTCCGGCAGCGTGGCGATCTCGCCGCGCAGGCGCAGCAACATCACGTCGAGGTCGCGGACGGGGCCCAGCGCACCGCCGAGCCAGCCCAGCTCCGCCCGCAGCCCGTCGGACCAGGCCGCGTCCAGCAGCGGCCGCGCCGCCTTGAGCGCGGCCCGCATCCGGCGCACGGACACGCGCATCTGGTGCAGGTCCTCGATGTCGGCACCGGACCGGGTGCCCGGGTCGTGCGCCACGAGGGCCCGCAGGCGCAGGTCGAGCGCGGCGCGGACATGGTGGACGGGCGGGTCGGACGGCACGGCCGTCACCGGCTCCGGCAGCTGGATCACGGCCTTGCGGGCACGGCGGGGCGCAACGGTGGGCACGACGGAGAGCCTAGCCAGCCAGGGCCTCGTTCCCGTCGACGTCGTCGTCGAGCATGCCGGCCGGCGCCGCCCTCACGTCGGCCGGCTGGGCCCGGGCCGTGCCCAGGGTTGTGGCGTGGTGTCGATCGTGGATCGCCGCTGCTCGGTGGGCCGTTGGGCCGCTCGGGCCCGGCGGGCCCGGGCAACGGTCGTACGACCGTGGGGGGCGGGGCCGGGCCCCCACCCCCCACGGTCGAGGGACCTACTTCGGCGGGAGTTGTCCGGCCCGGTCGACGGTGGCGACGGTGATGATGGCGGTCTCCTGGGTGGAGATGTTGGGGTCCTTCTGGAAGTCCTCGACCTGTCGGCTGCGCGGTCCGGCCTTGACGCCGAACTCGCGGGAACCCAGAGGCGCGGACGTGGTGGGGTCGAAGATCAGTTCGTAGCGTTCCCCGACCCGGTTGGTGGCACCGATGGCGACCCCGGTCCGTCCGGCCAGGTCGACCACGTCCTTCGTCACGGTGATGTCCGGCAGCGCGGCCAGCGCCCGATACGTTGCCGCGGCGAAGTCGGGTGGCAGTACCTGCTCCAGGAGTCCGAGCTCTTCGATGTTGCGGATCAACACCGTGGCGTCGGTGTCCTCGTCGGTGCGCTTGCTGTTGGTGAGGATGGCGGCGACGAGGGCTCGGGAGTCGTCGGTCGGTACCTCCCGCAGGCCCGCGTACGTGCCCAGGTCCGGGATCCCCGCGCGTTGTCCGGGGCCGGTGGAGTAGGCCTCATCCTCGGTCTTCCCCCGGGACTCGGTGCGGATCAGACCGTTGTCACCGGGGGTCTGGGGTGTCCAGACCTCGAGGGTGGCGATGTCGCCGGTGAACTGCGACACCCGGTAGTTCCCACCCTCGCACGGTTCGGTCGACCCGGGCTTGCACTTTCCGGGCCCCGGGCGGTAGGAGACCTTCGGGTCCAGCGTCAGGGTCTTCGCGTAGGTGAACTGGTCGGGGCGGGGTACGTCGAGCGGCGCCGCCTGCGCGACCCGCGCGATCTGCATCAGCAGGGCGCTGGCCTCGGTCGAGCTCGACCCGGCGGCTCCCGGCGCGGGGGCGGCGGTGGACTGCGTGGGTGTGTCGGCGGACCTGAGGCCGAGGGTCAGGCCCGTCACGGAGAGCACCGACGCCGCGACACCAGCCGCGATGAGCGCGCGCCGCGCGACGCGACGCCGTTCCCGTCCCTCCACCACGTTCTCCCGCGGTCCCGGACGTGCCGACGGATCGAGGTGACCGCATCGAACACGTACTTGAGCCGGTCGAGGTCGGGCACCGGCGGTGGGGGAGTGGCCTGGGCCTGAGCGGTCAGTGCGGTGCGCAGCAGGGTCGCGGTGGCGCGGTGGGCCTGGTCCTCGGGCTGCGGGGCGTGGTCAGACGACATGGTCGCGGGTGCCTTTCAGCTGGCGGGTCAGGGTGGCGAGGGCGCGGCTGGCGGTGGAACGGACGGTGGACGTACCGATCTCCAGTACGGCGGCGATCTCGCCGTCGTCCAGCTGGGCCAGGTAGCGCAGGGTGAGGACTTCGCGTTGGCGCACCGGCAGGGTGTCCAGCAGGGCCAGCACCCGGGTGTGTGCCTCGTCCAGGAGCACCTTCTGGTCGGCCGGCGGGACGTGCTCGGAACGGATCAACCGCAGGTGCCGGCGTCCGGTCGCGGTGCGGCGCATCGCCGAGCGGCACCCGTTGATCACCGCGGTGCGGACGTAACGCAGTGCCGCATCCTCGTCGACGAACTGCGACCCGCTCCGGATGATCCCGACGAACGCGTCCTGTACCACGTCCTGCGCCAGGTGAGGGTCCCGTAGCACCGCGACGGCCAGCCCGTGCAACCCGTGCCAGTGCCGCTGGAGCACCACCACCGCCTGCTGCCCGCAGAGCGGACCGGGCGGCTCCTCGACGACGGCGCGCTCTGCGACGTACTCACGATTGAGCTGCATCGCGCCGCCCCTGATCGGTCGTATCGTGTGGATTCACACCCCCTAGACGCCGCCGGGACCGCATACGCTGCGCCACCACCACACCCACTGGAGTGACGTGGCTCACACCGCTTATCCCTAGTTGGCGTGGAGCGCGGCGTTGAGGGCGATGCCGTCGCCGGTGCGGGGCAGCACCTCCACCGCACCGCTCACGGAGTTGCGGCGCAGCAGCAGGCCGTCCTGGCCCGACAGCGTGCGCGCGGCCGTCGTGGTGCCGTCGGGCAGGGTGACCTTCGTGCCCGCCGTGACGTAGAGCCCGGCCTCCACCACGCAGTCGTCCCCCAGCGAGATGCCGATGCCCGCGTTCGCGCCGAGCAGGCACCGCCGCCCGATGGAGATCGTCTCCTTGCCGCCGCCCGACAGCGTCCCCATGATCGACGCGCCGCCGCCCACGTCGGAGCCGTCGCCGACCACGACACCCGCCGAGATGCGGCCCTCCACCATGGAGCTGCCGAGCGTGCCGGCGTTGAAGTTGACGAACCCCTCGTGCATGACGGTCGTGCCCTCGGCCAGGTGCGCGCCCAGGCGCACGCGGTCGGCGTCGGCGATGCGGACGCCCGAGGGCACCACGTAGTCGACCATCCGCGGGAACTTGTCCACCCCGTACACGGTGACCGGGCCGCGCGCGCGGAGCCGGACGCGGGTCGGCTCGAAGCCCGGCACGGCGCACGGCCCGTAGTTGGTCCACACGACGTTCGTGAGCAGCCCGAACAGCCCGTCCAGGTTCACCTCGTGGGGCGCGACCAGGCGGTGGGAGAGCAGGTGCAGCCGCAGGTAGGCGTCGTGCGCGTCGGCGGGCGGGTCGGCCAGGGAGCCGACGGCCGTCCGCACCACCACGGTCGAGACGTCCCGCGCGTCGTCGCGGCCGGCGAGCTTCCCCAGCGCGGGTTCGGGGGCGTCTGAGCCGAGCGCGGGCTCGGGGTACCAGGTGTCGAGGACGGTGCCGTCCGGGGTGACGGTGGCCAGGCCGGTGCCGGAGGCGCCCTCGTGGCGCGGCGGGGTGCTCACGCCCGACCACGCTAGTCGGTGACGTGCCGGTGGAGGCGCTGCGGGCCGCGGCCGGGGACGCGGTCGACCACGATGCTCTCGGTCCACTCCATCGGCCTTCTCCATTCACTTCAGCCGTCGAATGATGAGACAATCGAAGCATGTCCGAGCCCGATGCGCATCTCGTCAGCCCGCTGCTGCTCGCCTGCCGGGTGCTCGCGCGGGCGATGGACCGCTTCGACGAGGCCGCGTGTGCGGCGCTCGGGCTGGGGCGCAGCGATCTGCGCGCGCTGAACCTGCTCGAGCACGGGCCGCTGGGGGCCTCGGCCCTGGCGGCACAGCTCGGTCTGACCCGGCCCGCGGTCACCGCACTCATCGATCGTCTCGCCGCGGCGGGCTACGTCGCGCGGGTGGCCGTGCCGGGTGATCGTCGGGCGACCGCGATCGAGCTGCGGCCGGCGACGTGGCAGGCGTTCGCCCGGGTCTACCGCCCGCTCGGGGAGCGGGTGTGGGCGGCCACCGCCGATCTGTCCCCGGCCGAGCGGCAGGTGGTCGCCGCCGCCATGGCGACCATGACCGGCGCGTTCGACGACGTCCGAGCCGGGATAGCGTTGCGCGGGTGACCGCGCTCGACCTCACCGCCGATCCCGCCGACCTCTGCGCCGCGCTCGTCGACGTCCCCAGCGTCTCGGGTGACGAGGCGGGCCTGGCCGACGCCGTCGAGGCCGCGCTGCGGGCCCAGGCCCCGCACCTGGAGCTGCTGCGGTCCGGGGACGCCGTGCTGGCGCGCACGAACCTCGGCCGCGGGCGGCGGGTGCTGCTGGCGGGGCACCTCGACACCGTCCCGATCGCCGGCAACGTGCCCAGCCGCCGCGAGGGTGACCTGCTCTACGGCTGCGGCACCTCGGACATGAAGGCGGGCGACGCCGTGTTCCTGTCGCTCGCCGCGACGATCGCCGAGCCGCGCCACGACCTCACGCTGGTGTTCTACGACTGCGAGGAGGTCGAGGCCGTGCGCAACGGCCTCGGCCGCATCGAGCGCGACCACCGCGACTGGCTCGCCGCCGATCTCGCGGTCCTCGGCGAGCCCACGAACGGCGGCGTCGAGGCCGGGTGCCAGGGCACGCTCCGGGCGGAGATCACCACGCGGGGACGCCGGGCGCACTCGGCGCGCTCCTGGCTGGGCGCCAACGCCGTCCACGCGGCCGGGGAGGTGCTGGACCGGTTGCGCACCTACACACAGCGCGACGTCGCCATCGACGGCTGCGTCTACCGCGAGGGCCTGCAGGCGGTGCGGATCGGCGGCGGTGTGGCGGGCAACGTCGTGCCCGACGAGTGCGTCGTTACCGTGAACTTCCGCTTCGCCCCCGACCGCGACGCGGCGGCCGCCGAGAAGCATGTGCGCGAGGTGTTCGACGGGTTCGAGCTGGTGCTCACCGACCTGTCCCCGGGCGCGCTGCCCGGGCTCTCGGCCCCCGCGGCGCAGGAGTTCCTGCGGGCGACGGGCGCCGTGCCGTCGGCCAAGTACGGCTGGACCGACGTCTCGCGCTTCGCCGCGCTGGGGATCCCCGCGGTGAACTACGGCCCCGGCGACCCCGACCTCGCCCACACCCGGGAGGAGCACGTGGACACCCGGCTGATCACCGAGGCGGCCGGGGTGCTGCGCCGTTTCGTGAGCTGATCGTCCAGCGGCAATCAGGGCTGATCGCGCCTGGATACCTGCCGGACGATCAGCTCGGCGGCTCCCTGCCCAGGATCGTGGCCACCGGGAGTTCGACGTCCTTGATCGCGGTGGGCGCCAGCACGTCGCCGAGCCGCATCGTTCGGACATCGAGGTACTCGCCGTTCATCGGCTCGGTGTGGACGTGGACGACGTCCTCGGTGGGGTCGACGATCCACGCCTCGACGATTCCCTGGTGGGCGTAGATCGGGATCTTGATCGCGCGGTCGGTGTGCAACGACGAATCGGCCACCTCGATCACCAGCAGCGTGTCCTCGGCGGTCGGGTGCGACCCCTCGTAGAAGTCGCGACGGGGCCGGACCACGATGACGTCGGGTTCCGGTTCCGACCTCGGGAGCAGGCGCAACGCGTCCTGGATGCGCACGATCGCGCGGTCCTGCACCGCGATGACCATTTTCCGGTTGATCCGGCTGGTAGCCGCGGAGTGGCGCGGCCCGATAGGCGACATCACCACGATCTCCCCGTCGAGCAGCTCGATGCGGTCGTCCTCGTGGAAGATCCCGCTGCGGCACATGTGCTCGTACTCCTCGACGGTGAACCGTCGACGGAGGTCGACCATCGGATCTGCGGCCATGGCCGCGAGGATATCGCCGATCGCCTCGCCCGGGTCCCGATTGCGACGACCCGCGTCACTACCCTGACCCCATGAGCACGAGCGCGAACGGGCGCCCCGAGGAGAAGCAGCGCGGCCCGGTCGTCCTGCGCCGCGAGCGGCGTATCGAGTCCTCCACCACCGACCAGCGGCTGCTGGACTCCCGCGGCCCCAGCGACTGGGTGCACACCGATCCGTGGCGCGTCATGCGCATCCAGGCCGAGTTCGTCGAGGGCTTCGGGATGCTGGCCGAGCTGCCCCGCGCCGTCACGGTGTTCGGCTCCGCTCGCACGCCCCGCGACCACCTCGAGTACGCCCAGGGCCGGGCACTGGGCACGGCGCTCGCCGAGGAGGGCTTCGCCGTGATCACCGGCGGCGGGCCGGGCGTGATGGAGGCGGCCAACAAGGGCTGCTCGGAGGCCGGCGGGCTGTCGGTCGGGCTGGGCATCGAGCTGCCGTTCGAGCAGGGCCTCAACGACTGGGTGGACCTCGGCATCAACTTCCGCTACTTCTTCGCCCGCAAGACCATGTTCGTCAAGTACTCGCAGGCGTTCGTGTGCCTGCCCGGCGGCTTCGGCACGCTCGACGAGCTGTTCGAGGCGCTGACGCTGGTGCAGACGAAGAAGGTCACGAAGTTCCCGGTGGTGTTGCTGGGCACCGAGTACTGGGGCGGGCTCTACGACTGGATCTCCAAGACCGTGCTCGAGAGCGGCAAGATCGGCGAGAAGGACAAGGCCCTGCTGCACCTCACCGACGACGTCGACGACGCCGTCCGCGTGGTGCACGAGGCCTACCGGGCCTGGGAGGAAGCGCATTGACCTGGGCGGTGTGCGTGTACTGCGCCTCCGTCGAGTCGATCCCCGCCCGCTACCCCGCGCTGGCCGCCGAGGTCGGGCGCGGGATCGCGGCGCGCGGCTGGCAGCTCGTGTCGGGCGGCGGCAGCTCGTCGATGATGGGGGCCGTCGCGAAGGCCGCGCGGGCGGCCGGGGCGCACACCACCGGCGTGATCCCCCGCTCGATGGTCGAGCGCGAGTGGGCCGACCTCGACTCCGACGAGCTGCTGATCGTCGCGTCGATGCGGGAGCGCAAGGCGCAGATGGAGGCCCGCGCCGACGCGTTCCTCGCGCTGCCCGGCGGGCTGGGCACGTGCGAGGAGCTGTTCGAGATCTGGACGTCGGGCTACCTCGGCCTGCACGCCAAGCCGGTGGTGCTGCTCGACCCCGACGGGCACTGGACGGGCCTGCTCGACTGGGTGAGCGGCCTCGCGGACCGCGGCTTCGTCACGCGGGCGGCCGTCGAGCGCCTGGTGGTGACGACCGGCGTCGAGGCGGCGCTGGACGCCTGCGGCCCCGGGCGCTGATCACGGCAAGAGGGCGGCTGCGGATGCGCCGGACGGACCGTCCGCCCGTGATCGCGGCCGGGCGGGGCGGTGCTCGGCGGGGCGGTGCTCGGCGGGGCGGTGCTCGGCGGGGCGGTGATCGGCGCGGCGGGCGGGCGCGCGTGTCAGGATCGCACGCGTGACCGCACGACCGCTCCGCTTCGGCACCCGCACCCCCGCCCAGGACCGCGCGCTCGTCATGGCGATCGTCAACCGCACCCCGGACTCCTTCTACGACCGGGGCGCCACCTTCTCCGACGACGCCGCGATGGCCGCCGTCGAGCGGTTCGTGGCCGAGGGCGCCGACATCCTCGACATCGGCGGGGTCAAGGCCGGCCCCGGTTCGGACGTCGACACGGCCGAGGAGATCCGCCGCGTCGTGCCGTTCGTGGCCGCCGTGCGCGACCGCCACCCGGACGTCGTGATCAGCGTGGACACCTGGCGCGGCGAGGTCGGGCGGATCGCCGTGGCCGAGGGCGCCGACCTGCTCAACGACACCTGGGCCGGCGCGGACCCGACGCTCGGCGAGGTGGCCGCCGGGACCGGCGCCGGGATCGTCTGCTCGCACACCGGCGGGGCCGTGCCGCGGCGGCGCCCGCACCGCGTCCGGTACGCCGACGTGGTGGCCGACGTCATCGCCGACGTGTGCGGCCAGGCCGAGAAGCTGGTGGCGCTCGGCGTCCCCGCGGAGGGGATCCTCATCGACCCGACGCACGACTTCGGCAAGAACACGTTCCACGGCCTGACGCTGCTGCGGCGCTGCGACGAGCTGGTCGCCACCGGCTGGCCGGTGCTGATGGCCCTGTCCAACAAGGACTTCGTGGGCGAGACGCTCGGCACCACGGACGTCACGGAACGGCTGGAGGGCACCCTCGCGGCCACCGCGCTGGCCGCCGCGGCCGGCGCGCGGGTGTTCCGCGCCCACCAGGTGACCGCCACCCGACGTACGGTGGACATGGTGGCGTCGATCCTGGGCACCCGCCCACCGGCGCGAACGGTGAGAGCACTCGCATAGGGGTCGCCCTGCGATCCGCCTACCGACGCAGCAGCGGCAACGGGGCCGTCCCCTTCCATCACGAGGAGACCTCATGGACCCCGTCACCGAGAGCTGGTTCGAGCGCCGCACCTGGCAGGAGCCGTCCTGGACGGCCGACGAGCTGGTGGCGGCCAAGGCGGGCCGTCGCGTGTCGGTCGTGCTCCCCGCGCTCGACGAGGAGGCGACGGTCGGCGCGATCGTCGCCGCGATCGTCCCCTTCACCGAAGGCCCCCGTCCACTGGTCGACGAGCTCGTCGTCATGGACTCCGGCTCGACCGACCGCACGATCGAGGTCGCGACGGCCGCGGGCGCCCGCGTGGTGCGCCGCACCGACGTCCTCGCCGAGCTGGAACCGTTGCCCGGCAAGGGCGAGGTGCTGTGGCGCTCGCTCGCGGCCACCACCGGCGACGTCGTCTGCTACATCGACTCCGACCTGATCGACTTCGACCCCGCCTTCGTCCCGGCGCTGCTCGGCCCGCTGCTCGCGGAGGAGGGCGTCGGGCTGGTCAAGGGCTTCTACCGGCGCCCGCTGCGGGTGGAGACGAGCGAGGTCGACACCGGCGGGGGCCGGGTCACCGAGCTGCTGGTCCGACCGCTGCTGGGCGCGCTGCGCCCCGAGCTGGGAGGCGTGGTGCAGCCGCTGGGCGGGGAGTACGCGGGCACGCGCGAGCTGCTGGAGTCGCTGCCGTTCGCGGCCGGGTACGGCGTCGAGATCGGGCTGCTGCTCGACACCCACACAGCACGCGGGCTGGACGCGATCGCGCAGGTCAACCTGGGTGTTCGCAAGCACCGCAACCGCTCGCTGCTGCAGCTGGGCGTGATGGCCCGGCAGATCCTCGCCGCCGCGCTGTCCCGGTGCGGCGTCGAGGACGCGGGCGGCGCGCTGACCCAGTTCGTCCAGATCGGTGGGGAGTGGCTGCCCTCGTCCACGGCCGTCGTGGTGGCGGAGCGGCGCCCGATGCGCGAGGTGCTGCCCAGCTCCCCCTGACCGGTGACGCGGCCGCGAGGTCCACGGGCGGGCTCGCCGGCCCCTGTGGTGGGATGGCCGGGTGGGGACCGCGCTGCTCTACCTGATCGTCGTGATGGCGGTTGCGGCTGTGCTGTTCGGGCTCGCCGCCGCCCTGTTCGGGCGGGGTGAGGAGCTGGCGCCGCTCGCCCCCGGGGCCACGCCGACCCGGTTGCCCGCGCGGGAGGTCCAGGGCGACGACGTGCGCGGGCTGCGTTTCCCGCAGGCCGTGCGGGGCTACCGGATGGCGGAGGTGGACTGGGTGCTCGATCGCCTGGCCGACGAACTGGACCGGACCGGGGCGGAGCGGGACGGCCTGTTGGCCCGGGTCGCCGAGCTCGAGTCGGCCCCCGACGAGGAGCAGCAGATGACCCCGACGACCGACCCCACCGCCCCGATCCCGGCCGAGGAGAGCTCGGCATGACCGCGCAGCGCGTCGAGCTGACGGTCCCGATCGACGTCAACGTGCCCGCGGAGGTCCTGTGGGGCACGGTGACCGACTGGGTGGGCCAGGGGGAGTGGATGCTCGGCACCCGCGTCGCGGTCACCAGCGACGGGGACGGGCGGGCGCTCGGGGCCACGCTGAGCGCGTTCAGCGGCGTCGGGCCGCTGGGCTTCACCGACACGATGGAGATCGTGGAGTGGGAGCCACCCCGGCGCTGCACCGTCCGTCACACGGGCAAGGTCGTGCGGGGCGACGGCGTGTTCGAGGTCGTCGAGCTGGGCCCCGAGCGCTCCCGGTTCCTGTGGACCGAGCTGCTCGACCTCCCGCTCGGCGCGCTCGGGCGGCTCGGCTGGCCCGTGGTGCGGCCGGCGTTCCGGGCCGGGGTGGAGCAGTCGCTGCGGAGGATGGCCCGGCTGTCCGAGCGGGAGTACCGCGGACGTGGGTGAGCCCACCCGCTGCGGCTGGGCCGGCTCGGCGCCGGAGTACGCCGCCTACCACGACGACGAGTGGGGCCGCCCGCTGCGCGGCGTCACCGCGATGTTCGAGCGGTTGAGCCTGGAGGCCTTCCAGTCGGGGTTGTCGTGGCTGGTGATCCTGCGCAAGCGCCCGGCGTTCCGGGCCGCGTTCGCCGGGTTCGACCCCGCCGCCGTCGCCCGGTTCGGTGAATCCGATGTGGTCCGACTGCTCGGCGACGCCGGCATCGTCCGAAATCGACTGAAGATCAACGCGACCGTCCACAATGCTCAGGTGGTGCTGGGTCTGGATACGCCGCTCGACGAGCTGCTGTGGTCGTTCGCCCCCGATCCGGCCCGCCACCGCCGCCCCGCCGACCTCTCCGAAGTGCCCGCCACCAGCGCGGAGTCCACGGCGATGGCCAAGGAGCTCAAGCGCCGCGGCCTGCGTTTCGTCGGCCCGACCACTTGCTACGCCCTCATGCAGGCCACCGGGATCGTGGACGACCACGTCGCAGCGTGTTGGCGGGCCACGACCGAGGGTGAGTTGATCGCTCCGGTTTCACCCCTGGTCGACGGATGAGGAAAGATGTTCCGCAGCATCCCCGGCGACAGTAAGCAGATGGAGGGAGCAGGAGCATGGCGGCGATGAAGCCCCGGACCGGCGACGGTCCCCTGGAGGTGACCAAGGAGGGTCGGGGCATCGTGATGCGCGTCCCTCTCGAGGGTGGCGGCCGCCTGGTCGTGGAGATGTCCGCCGAGGAGGCGAGCGATCTCGGCGACGCCCTCAAGGCCGCCTCCGGCTGATCCACCCGACCCGAACGGCGCCCCGCTCCCCGGACCCCGGAGCGGACGGCGCCGTTCTCGCGTCCGGGCCTACAGCAGGGACGCGAAGATCTCGACGGTGCGCGCGGCCGCGGTCTCCCACGCGAAGTCGCGCTCGGCGCGGACCCGGCCCTCGGTGCCCATCGCGTCGGCGCGGGCCGGGTCGGCGAGCAGGGCGTTGACCGCGCCGGCGATGCCGCGGCGGAACTCGTCGACCCGGTGCTCGTCGTAGTGCACCAGCAGGCCGGTCTCGCCGTCCGCGACGACCTCCGGGATCCCGCCCACGTCCGACGCGACGACGGCCGTGCCGCACGCCATCGCCTCCAGGTTCACGATCCCCAGCGGCTCGTACACCGACGGGCAGACGAACACCGTGGCCGCCGAGAGCACCTGGCGCACCGACGTCGTGGGCAGCATCCCGCGCACCCAGACGACGTTGCCGCGGGCCGCGGTCAGCTCGGCGACGGCCTTCTCGGTCTCCTCCGCGATCTCCGGGGTGTCCGGGGCGCCCGCGCAGAGCACGATCTGGGCGGCCGGGTCGATGTGGTGGGCGGCCGCGATCAGGTGGCCGACGCCCTTCTGCCGGGTGATCCGGCCGACGAACACGACGCTGGGGCGATCCGGGTCGATCCCGTTGGCCAGCAGGGCGTCGCGGGCCGGATCGGGGTGGTAGAAGCCGGCGTCGATGCCGTTGAGCACCACGTGGACGCGGGACGGGTCCAGCGCGGGGTAGCAGTCGAGGATGTCGGTGCGCATTCCGGCGCTCACCGCGATCACCGCGTCGGCGGCCTCGCACGCCGTGCGCTCCACCCAGGACGACAGCCGGTAGCCCCCGCCGAGCTGCTCGGCCTTCCAGGGCCGCCTCGGCTCCAGCGAGTGGGCCGTGACGACGTGCGGGACGCCGTAGAGGATCTTCGCCAGGTGCCCGGCCATGTTGGCGTACCAGGTGTGCGAGTGCACGAGGTCGACGCCCTCGACGCCGGCCACCATCGACAGGTCCACGCCCAGGTACTGCAGCGCCGGGTTCGCGGCCGCCAGCGACTCCGGCGACGCGTGCGCGGTCGCGCCGTCGCGGGGCTCACCGAAACAGTGGACGTCGACATCGGCCAGCGCCCGGAGCGCCGGCACCAGATGTTCGACGTGCACCCCCGCCCCGCCGTAGACCTCAGGTGGGTACTCGCGGGTGAGCAGTCCGATGCGCACGTTCGGCACCGTAGGCCATGACGGGGCCGCGCGAACCCCCGTGAGGCCGAGGATTTTCACCGGATGTACGCCTGGTCCCTGTGGCCCCTCACGCCTGGAGCGCACTAAGGTCGGGTCCGTGACCGGTGCCCGCAACTCACCCGCCTCGCCGCGGGGTTTCTCGGCCAACGTGCTGGGCATCGTGCTGGCCGGCGGTGAGGGCAAGCGGTTGTGGCCGCTCACCGCCGACCGCGCCAAGCCCGGTGTGCCCTTCGGCGGCAACTACCGACTGATCGACTTCGTGCTGTCCAACCTGGTCAACGCCGGGCTGCACCGCATCTGCGTGCTGACGCAGTACAAGTCGCACTCGCTGGACCGGCACATCTCCACCACGTGGCGCCTGTCGAGCGTGCTCGGGCAGTACATCACCACGGTGCCCGCGCAGCAGCGGCTCGGCCGCCGCTGGTACACCGGCAGCGCCGATGCCATCTTCCAGAGCCTCAACCTGGTCTACGACGAGCGCCCCGACTACATCGCGGTCTTCGGCGCCGACCACGTGTACCGCATGGACCCGGCCCAGATGATCGAGCAGCACATCGCGAGCGGCGCGGGCGTCACCGTCGCCGGCATCCGGGTGCCGCGCGCGGAGGCCAAGGCGTTCGGCTGCATCGCCTCCGACGAGTCCGGCAGGATCACCGAGTTCCTCG
>CAXTTN010000152.1:11982-14302 GCA_964247105.1 uncultured Pseudonocardia sp. | reverse complement strand
AGCGCGGCCGGATCCAGGACGAGTCGATGCTCTACGAGCACCGCAAGCACGACGGGTCGCTGCCGATCGTCGGGGTCAACACGTTCACCAAACCCGAGTCCGGCGAGGCGCCGAAGGAGATCGAGCTGGCCCGCGCCACCGAGGCGGAGAAGCAGAGCCAGCTCGACCGCCTCGCCGACTTCCAGGCCCGGCACGAGGGGGAGGCGGAGCAGGCCCTCCGGAAGCTGCAGGACGTCGCGACGGGCGACGGCAACGTCTTCGACGAACTGATGACGGCCGCTCGCGTGTGCTCGCTGGGCCAGCTGACCGACGCGTTCTTCGAGGTCGGGGGCCAGTACCGGCGCAACATGTAGGCGGCGGCCCCGACGTCGCGGCCCGCGTGGTGTCCTCGCAGCCCATCGACGCGCTGCGAGGACACCAGGCGGGCTGCGAGGTGCGTCAGGAGCCGAGGTGCTCCACGAACCAGTCGCGGGCCGGAGCGCTGGCCACCTCGAAGCCGTCGACGTAGGCGTCGAAGTGGCCGCCGGGCAGGATCACCAGCTTCTTGGGCTCGCGGGCGTGCTCGTAGGCGTCGATGGCCAGGTGCGCGGGTGTCAGGTGGTCCTCGCGGGCCACCACGAGCAGCAGCGGGGTCGGGCTGATCCGCCCGATGTAGCCGCCGGGCTCGTACTCCCCCAGCATCTCGACGGTCCGCAGCGTCACCTCGTTGCGCCACGACGGCGCACGGAGCTTGCCGGTCTCGGTGAACCACGTCCACGAGTCCGGGGTGGGCAGGGCGGAGGGCGCCAGCGGGTCCTCGTCGACGACGGGCACCATCGCGGGCGGGTCACCGGCGTAGCGCGCGGCACGGTCGGCGTCGAACATCGCCCGGAAGCCGGCCCGGAAATCGGCCCTGACCAGCTCGCCGATGTTGGCCGAGCCGCTGACCAGCGGCACCTGTGCCACCACGGCCTTGACGCGGCGGTCGATCGCGCCCACGACGAGCACGTGCCCGCCGGAGTAGCTGCTGCCCCACACCCCGATCCGGGTGGGGTCGACGTCGTCGCGGGTGCTCGCGTAAGTGATCGCGTGGCGGTAGTCGCGGACCTGCGCCCACGGGTCGAGCTCCTGGCGCGGCTCGCCGTCGCTCGCTCCGGTGTTGCGGTTGTCGTAGACCAGCGCGTTGAGCCCGGCGGCGGCGAAGACCTCGGCGAACGCGTCGAGGTACATCTCCTTCACCGCGGAGAACCCGTGCGCCATGACCACCGTCGGCGCGGGGCCGTTCGCTCCGTCGGCGGGGTAGAACCACCCCCGCAACGTCGTGCCCTCGGCGTCGAACTCGATGTCGCTGCGGCTCATGATGTCTCCCGTCGTCGGATCCCCCCGTAGAGCGACCCTAGGTGGCCTGTGTCACTCTCGGCGCCGCCGATCGGAGGAGAGAACCATGGACATCAGGGAGATCAACCGGCGCGCCATCGCGCAGTTCCGCGCCGGTGGCGAGATCGAGGGCATGCAGCGAGACCGGCTCGTCCTGCTGACGACGACCGGCCGGCGGAGCGGGCAGCCGGTCACGACCCCGCTGATGTTCCACCGCGACGGCGACCGCGTGCTGGTCATCGCGTCGAACATCGGGGCGCCCGCGCACCCCGACTGGTACCTCAACCTCGTGGCCGACCCGGCCGTCACGGTCGAGATCGGCGACGAGACCTACGCCGCCACCGCCACGCCCCTCACGGGCGACGAGCGGGAGCGCGTCTGGACCCTGTTGAAGGAGACCTACCCGTTCTTCGCCGAGCACGAGACGAAGACCGTCCGCGAGATCCCGGTAGTGGCGCTGGCGTCATGATCGACCGGCTGCCGACACGCTGCGGGTGCCGGCCGGGCCGCGGGGCGGCGCGCCGCGATCGGCCGTACGTGTTCCGCTGAATCGATCCACCCGTTAGCGTTACGCGCGGTAGCGGATGTGTGGTGCCGAGTGTTCCGCTGAACTGCGAGAGGACCTGCCGGATGAGGGCCGCACGCCACGGGGTCGGGAACCGACCCGTCATGGTGGGCCTCGGAGGGAGCGGCGGGGGCGGGATCCGGGTCGAGGGCAACGGCATCAACGTCATCGTCGACGCCGAGCGCCGCGGCAGCCCCCGCCAGCTGTTCTGGCCCTGGTTCGGGGCCAACGTGTCGGTGCTGGGGCTGTCGTACGGGGCCTTCACGCTCGGCTTCGGCATCTCGTTCTGGCAGGCGCTGATCGCGGGGGTGTTCAGCGTCGTGGCCTCGTTCCTGCTGTGCGGGTTCGTCGCGCTGGCCGGCAAGAGGGGGTCGGCGCCGACGATGGTGCTGTCGAGGG
>CAXTTN010000152.1:8949-11972 GCA_964247105.1 uncultured Pseudonocardia sp. | reverse complement strand
AGGAGATAGGCCGTGAACACCCAGGCGTAGTGGTCGATGCCGTGCAGGTCGCCGATGATCGTCGGCATCGCGGTGGCGACGATGGTGCTGTCGAGGGCGGCCTTCGGCGTGCGCGGCAACCGGTTACCTGCTGTGATCAGCTGGCTCCTCACCGTGGGCTGGGAGACCGTCCTCACCGTCACCGCCACCCTCGCCACCGCCACGGTCTTCGAGCGGCTGGGGTGGGGCGGTGGCCCGGCGACGCAGGCGGCCGCGCTGGCCGTCGTCGCCACGATGATCGTGACCTCCGGGGTGCTCGGCTTCGACGTGATCATGAAGCTGCAGACCGTCATCACCGTGGTCACGGCCGTGCTGACCGCGGTGTACGTCGTGCTGGTGGCCCCCACCGTCGACTGGGACGCGGTGCTCGCCGTGCCGGCCGGGTCCGCGCAGGAGGTGATCGGTGCCGTCGTGTTCCTGCTGACCGGTTTCGGGCTCGGCTGGGTCAACGTCGCCGCCGACTACTCCCGCTACCTGCCGCGCACCGCGTCGAGCCGGGGCGTCGTCGGATGGACGACGTTCGGGGCGTCGCTCGCACCGGTGGTGCTGCTCGGCTTCGGGCTGCTGCTCGCGGCCTCGTCGAGGCAGTTCAGCGACGCGCTCGCGACGGATCCGGTCGGCACGCTGGCGATGGCGCTGCCGACCTGGTTCCTGGTGCCGTTCGCCCTGGTGGCGGTGCTGGGCCTGATCGGGGGCGCGGTGCTGGACATCTACTCGTCGGGCCTGGCGCTGCTCGCCGCGGGCGTGCGGGTGCCGCGACCGGTGGCGGCCCTCATCGACGGCGTGATCATGGTGCTCGGCACGGTCTACGTGGTGTTCGTCGGCGGCCGGTTCCTCCCCCAGTTCACCGGGTTCCTCATCACGCTGGGGGTGCCGGTGGCCGCCTGGTGCGGGGTGATCCTCGCCGACCTGGCCGTCCGCAGTCGCGACTACGACGAGAACGACCTGTTCCGGCCGGCCGGCCGCTACGGCGACGTCCGGCCGTTCCCCATCGCCGTCGTGCTGGTGAGCACGCTGCTCGGGTGGGGGCTGGTCACCAACACCAGCGCGGGCTGGCTGTCGTGGCAGGGGTACCTGCTCGACCCGTTCGGCCTCGGCGGCACGAGCGGGCCGTGGGCGTTCGCGAACCTGGGGGTGCTGGTGGCGATCGTCGTCGCGTTCGTGGCGACGCTCCTCGCCGACGGCACGCGGTTCGGGTCGCCGGACCGGAGGGTGCGATGAGCACGCCGAACCGGCCGCAGGACAAGCTCGCCGCCCGGATCTTCCTGATCCTGCACGACTCGTTCAGCGGGAAGGCCGCCGTCGGGCCGGCGGCGATGCGGTGCGCGCTCGTCGGCGCGGAGCTGGCCGAGCTGATGCTGGCCCGGCGCATCGCCGTGGAGAACGACCTGGTCGTCAGGGGCGATCCCGGGGCCCCCGGGAGCTGCGACATCTCGGCGTTCGTGGTCGACAGCATCAACCGGCAGGCCGGCTCCTACGGTGTCCCGACGTGGCTCGGCGTCCTCGGCGACGCCCTCTACGAGCTCGTGGCGGCCCGCCTGGTCGGTGCCGGCATCCTGGTGCGCTCCCGCGGGCTCGTCGGCCGTTCGTTCCGCTACCCCGCCGCCAACCTGCTCGCCGCCGCGGGGCCGCGCGTCCGGCTGGAGCACATGGTGCGCCGACCCCGCGACCGCGACGTCTCCGGCGCGGTCTGCGCCGCCCTGCTGGGGGCGGTCGGTGCCGCCGGCGCGCTGGAGACCGACGGCAGCCGGCGGTCGATGCGCCGCACGCTGACCGGCATCGCCGAGTCCCTGCCCGAGGACCTGCGCAACCTCGTCATGAGCGTCGAGGTCGCCCACGAGTCCGGGTCGCTGCCGCCGTCACTGCGGCTGCGACCCAGCTCGGCCTGAGGGCGGCACGGTCAGCGCCACCCCCGCGAGGATGAGCACGCCGCCGCCGATCTGGACGGGCGCGGGCACCTGCCCCAGCAGCAACCACGACGCGACCGCGGACGCCACCACCTCCAGCAGCGCCACCAGCGAGCCGCGCGCCGCCCCGATCCGCGAGATGGCCGCGACGCCGGTGAGGTAGGCCACCACCGACGCGACGACGACGAGCAGCCCGGCCGCCACCGGCCATCCGACGTCGACGCCGCCGAGGAACACCGCGGCCGCGGCCGTGTCGATCACGATGGGCAGCACGCCCGCCAGGCCCAGGACGCCGACGACGACCGCGCCCACGGTCATGCCGACCCCGGCCAGCACGAGCGGTGGCGTGGCGCTGCCGACGCGGTCGGCCATGAGGAAGTAGGACGCCTGGCACACCGCCGCGGCGAGGCCCCACAGCAGGCCCGGCGTGCTCAGCCCGACCCCGGACCACAGCTGCACGACGAGCGTCAGGCCGAACACGGCGACGGCGGCGCCGAGCACCGTGCGCCCGCTCGGCGGCTGCCGGCGCACCAGCCACACCCAGACGATCACCAGGATCGGGCCCAGGTACTCCAGCAGCAGCGCCACGGCCACCGGCAGGTACTGCAGCGCGGTGAAGAAGGCCAGCTGCACGCCGGCCATGGCGAGCACGCCGTAGAGGACGAGCGCGGGACCGTCGGCCCGGATCGCGGCGAGCACCCCGGGCCGCACGGCGGCCAGGATCACCAGCAGGATCGCGGCCGCGCCGCCGAGTCGCACGAGCACCGTGCCCGACGGCGACCAGCCCGCGTCGGCGAGCGCCTTCGCGAAGGGGCCCGAGAGCCCGAACGTGACGGCCGAGACCAGCGCGAGGGCGAGCCCCGCGCCGGTCCGGTCGACGGTGAGCGGACGGGTCACTCGGCCCCGGTCTGCGCCACCAGCTTCGCCGCGGCGATGCCCGCGAGCGCCGCCGCCTCGTCGTTGAGCGACGCATCACCCGTGACGCCGACGGCGCCGAGCAGCGTGCCGTCGGCGTCGCGGACGAAGACGCCCCCGGGCACCGAGAGGATCTTGCCACCGGCGAGCGCGGCGACCGCA
>CAXTTN010000152.1:0-8939 GCA_964247105.1 uncultured Pseudonocardia sp. | reverse complement strand
TGCGCCCGACAGCCGCGCCTTGACGCCGGACCGCTCGCCCGACAGCGCGGCGACCGAGGTGAAGAACTCGGGGGAATCCGCGGCGCGAGCGGCGATGGCGCGGTTGGTCATGCCCAGCGCCAGCACGCCCGAGGCCTTGGCGACGGCGAGATCGGGCCGCAGGAAGCCCGAGCCGTCCTGCCGGCCGAGCGCCACGAGCGCGCCACCCGGGTCGAGCACCGCGACCGTCAACGGGTTGAACCCCTGCTCGGTGCCGTGGGCCAACGCGGCCGCGACGATGGTCTGCGCCTGGTCGAGGGTGATACTCACGAGTCCTCCTCGCTGCCGCTCGTCGGCCGCGTTCGCGGCGCTGCTGCGTCTGATGGTGAGCTCGCGAGCTCGCTCACGCGCGCGTCAGGCGGATGAGGGGGATGATGCGGGTCGTCTTCTCCTGGTACTCGCCGAACCCGGGGTTCGTGGCCACGACCCGCGTCCAGACCTCGGCGCGTTCGGGGTCCTCCACCTCGGCCGCCGTGACCGGGAAGGTCTCCGTGCCGACCTCGACGTCGACGTTCGGGTTGGCCTTGAGGTTGTGGTACCAGTCGGGGTTGGTGGGGGCACCCGCCTTCGAGGCGACGATGATCATGTTCCCGTCGCCCTCGGGGAAGTACACCAGCGGCGTCACGCGCTCGGTGCCGGACTTCGCCCCGATGTGGTGCACGAGGATCATGGGCGCGCCCTCGAACGGGCCGCCCACCCGGCCCTCGTTGGCCCGGAACTCCTCGATGATCTTCGTATTCCAGTCGCTCACGTCGTTCTCCTCGCAGTCAGAACAGCAGTACCCAGGCCGTGGTGATCACGGCCACACCGCCCACCAACCAGAACAGGGCGGCCCAGATTCCCCCGGCGACGTGCGTCAGGCCGGCGAGCATGTCGGCGTCGGAATCGCCGTGGCGGGACCGGCGGCGGCCGCGTTGCAGCTCCCGGACCGCGCGCAGCCCCCCGAACACCAGGAACCAGCACAGCGCGGCCGCGAACCCGTCCTGCACCCGCGGCGTGGCCCAGCCCGCGGCGGCCGCGACGAGCGCGCCGGTGGCGACGACGGCGAGCGCCCCGAACAGGTTCCGGATCTGGGTCAGCGCGGCCACCAGCAGGGCCAGTGCGATCCACAGCATCAGCTCGGCGCGGCCGGCGGCCACGAGGGCCGCGCCGCCCAGCCCCAGCAGGGACGGGGCCGGGTAACCGCCGAGGAACGTGAACACCAGGCCGGGGCCCCGGCGCGCGCCGGTCGAGACCGTGACGCCGGACGTGTCGGGGTGCAGCCGGATCCCGGTGAGACCGCGGCCGGCGACCATGGCGGCGAGCGCGTGGCCGCCCTCGTGGGCGATGGTCACGACCGTGCGTGTCCAGCGCCACGACACCGACCACAGCACGGCCAGCAGCGCGAGCACCGCGGCGAGCAGCGCCGACGGCCGCTGCTCCACGACCCGGTTCGCGACGCCGAGCCACTCCTCCACGCCCACCAGCGTGGCACATCGCTCGCCCCTCCCGTCGCCGGAGGCGCAGGACTGCGACGAGCACCTGTTCGGGGCTGATGATCTACCGGTATGGTCACGCACGGCTACCGTTCCTACTCGTTCGGTGATATACGCCGCCGACGTCAGCTCCCCCAAGACCTGGATCAACCATGAATCCTGCAAGTCCGCAGTCACGGACGCCTCGCTGGCGCCCGATGGGCGTGGCCCTCGTCGCTGTGACCGCGCTCGTCGCGGCGTCGTTCGTGTGGCCCGGGCCGTGGCTGGTCTCCCACTGGCGCTGCAGTGCCGGCCCGATCCCGTCCACCGCGGGGTGGTGGCAGGACGAATGCGTCGGCTACACCGACGGGCCCTATGCCTTCGGGCAGAGCGGACTTCAGGCCGTCTTCACTGCCCTCGAACAGCAGAACAGCGACCAGGCCATCCGGCAGTGCGACGGGACACCGGTGACCGTCGGCGTGCTCACGACCCTGTCCTCCGACAACGCCGTCGGAAGGGCTCAGCACGAGCTGGAGGGATTCGTCGCCACCCAGGCCGCCGCGAACGCCTCATCCGACTGCCGCCGTCCGGTGAAGCTGCGTGTCGGGCAGGTGGGAGCATCGCACCAGGCTGCGGTCGAGGTCGCCAACCGGCTGGTCGACAGCGGGGTGGTGGCCCTCGTCGGAATGGGGCTGAGCGACCCGCAGACCGCGGCGGCGGTCAACGCGGTCGCGGCCGGGCCGACACCGGTGCCCATGGTCGCCGACCTGGTATCGGCCGAAGGCTTCGACCAGGACGCCTCCCGGGTGGACAACCCCGACTTCTCCCACTGCACCGACACACGCGACTACGTCAACGGGATCGGCAAGGGCGACGACGGCGGGTGGTTCTATCGAGCCGCGTTCCGCAACACCGTGCAGATCACGAGCCTGGCGAAAGCGTGGCACAGCCGGATGCCGGTCAGCTTCCTCATCAAGCCGGGGTCCACCGGCGACCCGGCCACGTGTACCCAGCAGGAGGAGTACCGCCGCCAGTTCTACGGTCCGCAGCCGCTCACGTTCTATCCCGACGACGCGCAGGTCACCCTGGATCAGGTCATCAACCCCATCTGCGCGGAGACCGGGCCGATCGCCGTGATCTACGGCGCGCGTGGTCGCGACCTGCCCATCCTGCTCAACGGAATCGACGAACGCTACAAGAACGGCGGCTGCACGCCCACGAGCATCACGGTGCTGGCCGGCTCCGACAGCTCCCGGCTGCGCTCGACCGACCCCGACCAGCAACGCGACAAGCGTCGGCTGGCCGCCCTGCGCTCACCGAGCTTCTCCTCGGGCAAGGTCGTACTCATCCAGACCCCGCTCGCGGACCCGAGCGTGCCACCGATCAGCACCTCGAGCGACTACCGGTCGCTCGTGCAGGCTTTCGACACAGTGGGGTTCTCGGCCGGAGATCTCGACGACGGGTGGGCGCTCAACGCACACGACGCGCTGACGACCGTCATCGAGGCCGCGGGCGGCATCTCGGCGAAACAGGAGGTCACGCCCAAACGGGTGCACGTCGCCATCGCCGACAACTTCCTGACCCGTCCCGTCAACCACACGATCCAACCGCTGACGTTCGATGCGAGCGGCAACCGCGTCGGCGGTCCGGCGGTCGTGCGGCTGTGTCCGCTGCCGAACGACGACACGCCCGATCCGCGCACCCGCACCGTCCTGATCGGCCACGACGACCTCGGGATCTGCCGGTAACCCACCCATGTCGGACCAGAACGCGACGCAGGAGCCGTTTCGGATCTTCATCTGCTACCGGCGCAGGGACACGACACCCATCGCGGGCCGGCTCTACGATCAGCTCCGCACCCACTTCGGCCCGGCCGGCGTCTTCCGCGACATCTACACCATGCGACCGGGTGACGACATCGACCAGGTGCTCGTCGACGAGCTCGACCGGTGTCCCGCCGTGCTGGTGCTCATCGGAACGAGGTGGCGCGCGCACGGTCGCCTCCGCCGGCCGGGTGACTACGTCCGGAAGGAGGTCGAGCACGCCCTCCGCACCGGGGCCGCGGTGATCCCGCTGCTCGTCGAGGACGCGCGCATGCCGGCACGCCGGCAGCTGCCCGGCACCCTGCGCGGGCTGGCCAATCAGAACGCGGTCGCCCTGTGCGACCGGACGTGGGACGAGGACACGCGCCAGCTGGTGGACGAGCTGGAGCGGCTGCGTGACCGTCCACCGCCGCTGCATCCTCGTGAGCCCCCGATCGTCGTAGACAGGACTCGACCCGTCATGCGCGTGCGCTGGGCGTACGTAGTCGGCGCGTGCTGCCTCGCCCTGACGGTGCTCGTGGGCCTCGTCCCGGATCGGGGGGTCGTGACGACGCCGAACGATCTCGGCAGCTCAGCGCCCGGCGCCGAACCCGTCACGGAAGGCGTACTGCCCGGCGGTGCGGACGCGGTGGCCACCGCGCTGCTCAACAACCGTCCGGTGGTCGTGACGGGCGGGCCCGGCGGAGCCATGCGGGTCTGGGACCTCGCGAGCCGCCAACCCCTGCTGCCCGACCTCGACGGCAACGGCGGCGCGGTCACCGCGGTGGCCACTGCCGTGCTCGACGGCGGCGGACCGGTCGCGGTCGCCGGCAGTGCGGATGGAAGCCTGCAGGTCTGGGACCTCGACCGGCACGAGCGGGTGGGCGGCGCGTGGATCGGCCACCGCGGCGCCGTCCGCGCCATCGCGACTGCCCAACGGGGTGGCACCACGGTGATCATCAGTGGCGGTGACGACGGGACGGTCCGGGTCTGGGACCTCGCCACCACGCACGAACTCGTCGGCAGTCCGATCCTCGGCCATCGCGGACCGGTACGCGCCGTCGCCACCGCGCTCCTCAACGGCGACACGGCCGTCCTCAGCGGCGGTGACGACAGGATCATCGACGTCCACGACCTGGCCACCCACGAGCTCAAGGGGGTGTTGACCGGTGCCGGCGCGATCGGCGGAATCGCGACCGCTCAGATCGACAGCCACGCCGTCGTCGTCGCGGGCGGGGAGCGATCAGCCTCCCTGTGGGACCTCGCCACGTACCGGCCGTTCGGCAGTCCCGCCAGTGCCCGCCCCGGTGGCGGGAAGGTGGTGACCACAGCCCAGGTCGGCGGGCACACCGTTGTCGTCACAGGTGGCGGGGACCACTCGGTCCACGTGTGGAACCCGGCCGACGGCACCGACCTCGACCCGCCCCTCACCGGTCAGATCGGCGAGGTGACGGCCCTTGCGACCGCGCAGCTCGGCGGCCACACGATGATCATCTCGTGCGACGACGCGAACTCGCGGGTGTGGGACCTGACCGCGCGAACCACGTGACCCTCCCTCCGCCGGAGGCTCCGACCGGCGGGTGGAGCGCTACCGGGTCCTGGGGGTGTTGAGCGGCTGGGATCGGTCCCGAGCGCGGTGCCGGCGTTCGAGTGGCTGATCGCGGCGCTCCGCGCCTGACGGGCTCAGTCGCGGCGGCCGGTGAGGGCGAGGCCGGCGCCGAGGGCGATCATCGTCAGCCCGCCCGCGCCGCCCACCCACCGCAGGCGGGCCGGCGAGGTGACGAACCAGTCCCGCGCCGCCCCCGCCGCGAGACCCCACGCGCTGTCGAGCAGCGAGGCGATCAGCGCGAACAGCAGGCCGAGCACCAGCATCTGGGTGGTGGCGCTGCCCGCCGACGTGTCCACGAACTGCGGCAGCACGGCCGCGAAGAACACCAGCACCTTCGGGTTCGTGACACCGACGACGACGCCCTGCCAGTACAGCCGCCGGTCGGCGGGCCCGGCCGGCGCGCCCAGCGACGCGGCCAGGTCTCCGCGGTGGCGGACCGTCTGCACGCCCAGGTAGACCAGGTAGGCCGCGCCGACCAGCTTGAGCACGCCGAACACCACCGCCGAACCCGCGGCCACCGCCCCCAGCCCGAACGCGACGAGCAGCACCACCAGCGCCGCGCCCGTCGTGTTGCCCGCCACGCTGGTGAGCGCGGCCCGGCGGCCGTGGGCGAGCGCGCGGCCGACGATGAACAGCACGCTCGGCCCCGGGATCACCACGAGCACGATGCCGGCGAGCGCGAAGGTCAGCAGCGTCGATGCGGAGGGCACGGCGCGACGTTATCCCGGCGTCACCAGCCGTAGAAAACCCTTTCCACCACGGCCCGGGCCCGGCGCGTGGCGCGGCGGTAGTCGTCGAGGAACACGCCCGAGTCGCCGTCGGGCGGGTAGCCCATGGCACACGCGACGGCGGCCAGCTCGCGTCCCGAGCGCGGCAGCTGGTCGCCCGGCTTCCCGCGGACCAGCATGATCGCGTTGCGGGCGCGGGTGGCCATCGTCCAGCCGGCGGTCAGCTCGGCGACGTCGCTGCGGGTCAGCAGGCCGGCCTCGCCGGCCTCGCGGAGCCCCTCCAGCGTGGACGTGGTGCGCAGTTCCGGCAGGTCGCCCGCGTGCTGCAGCTGCAGCAGCTGCACCGTCCACTCGACGTCGGCGAGCCCGCCGAGCCCGAGCTTCGTGTGCAGGGTGCGGTCGGCCCCGCGCGGCAGCCGCTCGGCGTCGACCCGGGCCTTGATCCGGCGGATCTCGGTGACGGTGGCCGCGTCGAGGCCGTCGGCCGGGTACCGGATCGGGTCGGCCATCTCCACGAACCGCACGCCGAGGTCCATGTCGCCCGCCACGGGCGTGGCCCGCAGCAGCGCCTGCGCCTCCCACGCCTCCGACCAGCGCGCGTAGTAGGCCCGGTAGGACTGGAGGGTGCGCACCAGCGGCCCGGACCGGCCCTCGGGACGCAGGTCGGCGTCCACGAGCAGGGCCGGATCGGGGCTGGGCGCGCCGAGCCGGCGGCGCACCGTCTCGGCGACGGTGGTGGCGTAGCGCACCGCGTCGCTGTCGGCGGCGCCGTCCGCCGGCTCGCAGACGAAGAGCACGTCGGCGTCGCTGCCGTAGCCCAGCTCGGCCCCGCCGAGGCGGCCCATCCCGATCACGGCGATCCGCGCGGGCGCCGGACCGCCCGACAGGGCCCGCTCCACCGACTCCAGCGTCGCCTGCAGCACGGCCACCCACACCGCGGACAGCGCCGCGCACACCTGCTCGGTGCCGAGCACGCCGAGCAGGTCGGCGCAGGCCACGCGGAGCATCTCGTGGCGGCGCAGCGAGCGGGCGGTGGCGGCCGCGGCGTCCGGATCCTGCTGGCGGGCGACGGTCAGGCGGAGGGACGCGGCCACCTCCGACGGGTCGCGGGCCAGCTCGTCGGCCTGCCCGGCCGTCGGGGCGGCCAGCAGCCGCAGCACCTCCGGGGCACGCACGAGCAGGTCCGGTACCAGCGTCGACGTGCCGAGCAGCCACATCAGCCGCTGCGCGACCAACCCCTCGTCGCGGAGCAGCCGCAGGTACCACGGCGTGGTGGCCAGCGCCTCGGACACCCGGCGGTAGGCCAGCATGCCGCGGTCCGGGTCGGGGCTGCGGGCCAGCTCGTCGAGCAACACCGGCAGCAGCGTCTGCTGGATCGCCGCGGCCCGCGACACCCCGCCGGTCAGGGCGCGCAGGTGGTTCAGCGCGCCCTCCGGGGACGCCCAGCCCAGCGCCCCGAGCCGCGCCTTCGCCGCCGACTCCGAGAGCCGCGCCGAATCCGGCGACAACCGCGACACGGCCGTCAGCAGCGGCCGGTAGAACAGCTTCTGGTGCAGCCGCCGCACCCGCCGCGCGTTGCGCGTCCACTCCGCCATGAGCACGCCCACCACGTCGTTGCGCCCGTCGGGGCGCATCCGCGCGGCGCGCGCGAGCCAGCGCAGCCCCGCCGTGTCGTCGGGTGCGGGAAGGAGGTGGGTGCGGCGCATCTTCTGCAGCTGCAGGCGGTGCTCCAGCAGGCGGAGGAACCGGTAGGACGCGGCGAGGTTGGCGCCGTCGTCCCGGGCGACGTAGCCGCCCTCGGCCAGCGCCGCGAGCGCGTCGAGGGTGCACGCGGAATGCAGGTCCGGATCGGTGCGGCCGTGCACCAGCTGCAGCAGCTGCACCGCGAACTCGACGTCGCGCAGCCCGCCGGGCCCCAGTTTCAGCTCGCGCCCGGCCTGGTCGGGACGGATGTGCTCCTCCACGCGGCGGCGCATCGCCTGGACGTCGGCGACGAAGTCCTCGCGGCCCGCCGCGTTCCACACCATGGGCGCCACCGCCTCGGCGTAGGCCTTGCCCAGCTCGGCGTCGCCCGCGATCGGGCGCGCCTTCATCAGGGCCTGGAACTCCCAGGTCTTGGCCCACCGCTTGTAGTAGGACACGTGCCCGTCGAGCGTGCGGACCAGCGCGCCCTGCCGGCCCTCGGGCCGCAGGTTGGCGTCGACCTCGAAACAGGCCTCACCCGCGATGCGCATGACCCGGCTCGCGAGCTTCGTGGTGGCCGGGTCCGCGGGCTCGGCCACGAAGACGACGTCGACGTCGCTCACGTAGTTGAGCTCGCGCCCACCGCACTTGCCCATCGCGATCACCGACAGCCGTCCCGCGTCCGGGACCTCGGCCACCGCGACGGCGAGCGCCGCGCGGAGCGCCCCCGCGGCGAGGTCCGACAGCCGCGCGGTGACGTCCTCGATCTCGATCACCGGCAGATCCGGCTCCCCCACCGCGCCGACATCGGCCGCGGCCAGCACGAGCAGCTCGTCGCGGTAGGCCGTGCGCAGCGCCTCGACGGCCGCGGCTCCGGTCAGGGTGGCCGCCGCGCCACCGATCGCTCCGGCCGGTGGGGCGTCGGGATCGGCGCCGACCGCGGCCAGCAGGCCCGCCGCCGGATCGGGACCCGGCGCCTGGGCGCGGTCCCGCAGCCGGTGCCAGCGGTCGGGGTGCGTGACGAGGTGGTCACCCAGCGCGGTGGAGCTGCCTGCGAGGGCGATCAGCCGGCCGCGGAGACCGGCCTCGCCGCGGAGGGCGGTGGCGAGCGCCTTGCGGTCGGACACGGCCGCGAACAACCGCTCGCACGTGCGGAGCGCGAGATCGGGATCGGGGCTGCGGGCCAGCGCCCACATGATCGGCTCGGCGCCCAGGGCCGGCCGGTCGCCCGACCACCACCCGAGCTCCGCCAGCGTCGCCTCGGCCCAGGGCTCGGTGAGCCCCAGCCGCGCGAGCGACCCTCCGGTGCGCCGGTCCACACGCCTGATCCTGCCACCTTGCGGCACAGCTGCAGGAACGATCAGAACATCCGGCCCGCGCCACGGCGCGTTAACCGGGGGCAGCAACCCGCGGCTTCGCCTTCCACACCCCCTACGGGAACGCACACCCCTGTTGGATGAGGGGTTTCGGGACGAGCGGAGGGGTGTGAGCGATGACTTCAGCGCACAGCGCACAGCCGCTTTCCGGCGCACAAAAAAGTAGGCCCCCGCCTCACGGCGGGGGCCTACTCAAGGTTTGATGTCGGCGGCGACCTACTCTCCCACACCCTAACGAGTGCAGTACC